>JBFIDG010000023.1:0-20053 GCA_041581335.1 Thermoplasmatota archaeon | reverse complement strand
GCGGCCACCCAGGCAAGACCATGCCGGTGCCCGGCTGCCCTTAGGCCCCAACCGCCCCGGCCGATACCCATACCCATGATGGCCCCGGAGCTAAGGCTGCATCATGTTCATCCTCTCACGTCAAGGTGGGCTGCTCGGCCGGCTCGTGGCCCGCCGGCTCCACGACATGGGTCACCGGATCGGGGTCCTAGGAGCGACCCCGCAGGAGGCCTCGGCGGTGGCACCAATGGCCACACCCATCCCTCTGGATCGGCGCGGCGAAGCCGGTGCTGCGATGGCCCTCGGCCGCGCCCTGCTCTTGATACCCGAAGGCCCAGGCGAGCGGGCCCTCGATGAGGCCGCGATCATCGCCGAAGCGGGCCGCGTCGGGATCGGCCGGGTCATCCGCCTCTCCATCCACGGGGCCGACCCGTACAGCGACGACGCGTTCCTGGCCCATCATGGACGCGGCGACGAGGCACTTCGGGACTCGGGCCTCAGCCATACGATCCTGCAAAGCCACCTGTTGATGCAGGACCTCTTGTTGTTCGCCCCGAGCATCCGGGCCGGCTTCCCGCTCATCGTCCCGGACCATGACCCCCATATCGCGTTCATCGACGTCCGCGACGTCGCCGATGCCACCGTCAATGTCCTACAACGCCCCATCCATCAAGGGGAGACCCAGGTCCTGACAGGCCCCACGGCCTGGAGTCTGCCGGACGTGGCGGGTGCTATCGAGGAAGCCACCGGCCGCGAGGTCCCGTTGCGCCACGTGCCCTCAAAGGAGGTCTCCGCGGCGCTCGAGGGCATCGGTCTCAGCCCCGCTCGTGCCAAGGCGGTCGCGGCCATGCTGGACGCCTACGAAGGCGAAACGGCCACGCGCGCCGTCAGCCGCATCACCGGCTTGCCGCCCCGCGCCCTGGAGGTGTTCTTGATGGACCATCGCCAACGCTTCGCCGACACGCGAATCGAACAGCGTGTGGCCAACGACGAAGTGCGCCGTCTCGACCACGCCCTGAACTGGTGACCGTGCATCGGCCCGCGCTCGGGACCGGTCGTGACCGCAGCGAACGCACCCCTTTTGATACGACCACGTCTCGCGCCGCCCATGGTCAAGGCCGTCGAACAGACCCGTGGGCTCCCGCCCAAGTCCGAGGACTTCATGGAGTGGTACAATGAGGTCGTCGAACTCGCGGAACTGACGGACAAGCGCTACCCCATCAAGGGCATGAACATCTGGCGCCCATACGGCCAGAAGATCATGAGCCAGATCGACGCCTTCACCCGCGCCGAGATGGCCCGCACCCACCACGACGAGGTCAGTTTCCCGCTCCTGATCCCTGAGAAGCTCTTCATGAAGGAAGCCGACCAGATCAAGGGCTTCGGCGGCGAGGTCTTCTGGGTCACGCACGCCGGCGAGAACGAGCTGCCCGACGGTGAACGCTGGGTCGTCCGCCCGACCAGTGAGTGCGCCATGTACGAGATCTTCCCCCTGTGGATCCGCTCGCACAACGACCTGCCCCTCAAGACCTACCAGATCTGCAACGTCTTCCGCTATGAGACCAAGCAGACCCGCGCCTTCATGCGTGTCCGTGAGATCCATTTCTTCGAAGACCACAGTGTCTTCGCCAACGAGGCCGACGCCCGTGAACACGTGGCCCTCGACCTGCAGATCGTCAAGAGCGTCTACGACCGCCTGGCGCTGCCCGCCCTCCAGAGCAAGCGCCCCGACTGGGACAAGTTCCCCGGCGCCGTCGACTCTACCGGCGCCGACGTCATCATGCCCAGCGGCCGCACCCTACAATGCGCGACGGTCCACTACTACGGCACCAACTTCGCCAAGGCCTACGACATGACGTTCGAGGCCGCCGAAGGTGGCCAACAACACGCCCACCAGACCACCTACGGCATGAGCGAGCGCCTCGTCGGCGCCGTCGTGGGTTGCCACGGTGACGACCGCGGCCTCATCATGCCGCCGGAGATCGCCCCCATCCAGGTCGTCGTCGTCCCGGTCATCTTCAAGGGCGACAAGACCGTCGTCGAAGACTACGCCCGCGACGTCGCCAAGACCCTAGAGGCCGCCGGTCTCCGTGTCAAGGTCGACGAGCGCGACCGCAGCGCCGGCGAGAAATACTTCCACTGGGAAGTCCGTGGCGTCCCGCTTCGCCTCGAGGTCGGTCCCCGCGACGTCGAGAACGACAGTGTCTTCGCGGCCCGCCGCGACATGGGCAAAGAAGGCAAGAAACCGATCGCCCGTGCCGAACTGGTCGAAGGCGTCAACGCGCTTCTGGCCGACATCCAGCAGGCGCTCTTTGACACGCAGGTGGCGTTCATGCAGAGCCGCGTCAAGTCGTGCGCCACCCTGGACGATGCCCGCAAGATCGACGGCAGCGAAGACGTCGGCTTCATCCTCAGCATGGCGATCTGCTCCGACACCTGTGCCGCCGAGGTCGAAAAGAGCCTCGACATCAAGACGCTCGGCATCCCGGTCGACGAGACCTTCGATGCCGCGCCATGCGCTGTCTGCCAGAACGACGCCAAGGACACGCTGCGCTTCGCGCGCACGTACTGATGGCGGACATCCGTCTCAAGGCCCCTTGGTCCTATTTGCTGATCCTGGTGCCGCTGGCGGTCATCGCCGCCGTCATCGGCATCGCGGTGCAATGGGACTGGCGGGCGTTCATCGTCCCGGCACTGTTCATCGTAGCGCTGGTTCCATACCTCGTCCGTCGCAAGCAAGGCGACGAGCCGGGACCTTAACGGACCCGGCCGACGATGACAAAGCCATCCTTGCCGGCGCGTGCGTGGGCCACGACGAGCTTGCCGATGCGGCTGGTCCGGTCCACATGCGTCCCATCGCATGGGTAGGCGCAGCGCTCGCCGACCTTGACGACCGAGATGACCTCCGGCCCAGGCACGGGCTCGGGTGGTTGGAACGTCTGCGGCGTCACGAAGCGACTGATCTCAGCCTTCGGCGCGTACGCGCGGGCGACCAGGAGATCCGCTTCTACGGCGCGCTGCGCGACCTGCAATGCCTCGGCGAGCATCGTCGGCGGAGGGCCCCACGCCAGCGTGATCCGGAAGCAGCCGCCACCTTTGACCTCCGGGTCGGCGGTCATGGGTGGCGCGCCGACCTGGCGCAGCGCATCGATCAGCAGATGCATCGCCGTGTGCGCCCGGTCGCTCAGGTTGCGGATGTCCTGGTCGAGTTGGCATTGTAGCTCCACGCCCACCGTCGGCACGGTGCCACGCAGCTCGTACCAGACCTCGCCGCCCCGTTCGCGTACCGATGCCAAGCGGCGCTTCTCGCCGTCCCACCAGACGGTGCCTTCGTCGGCGTATTGGGGGTGTCGGCAGGCCTTGCTGCGTGGCGCGAACAAGGCGCGGTCGACGGTGAACTGGGTCCCCTTGACCTGCGTCACGTTGGCGAGGCAAGTGACGCGGCGGGGGTCGGTGATCCAGAGCCGCTCAGATGGTGGCAAGGCGGACGTCTCCGAAGCCTGCCTTCTCGAGTTCGCGGAAGATGTAAGGCATCAACGGGCCCTGGTCGGTGCTGGGCGGCGTGTTGGCGATGCCGTAGCGGCTGATGATCCCGAACGCCTTGCCGGAATCGTGCAGGAGCGCGCTGCCGGAGTCGCCGTTCACCGCTGGCATGTCGACGTTGTATTCGTCCTCGTTCCAGTCCACGAGGACACCGGAGCGGTCGCGGGTGACGTCGTTCTGGCCGAGCACCACGCCGTAGCCGTGCAGGTGGATGAGGTCGCCCACGGCCAGGTCGGAGACGTTCATGTAGCCGGTCGGGCCGACGAAGCCGAACATCTGTGGGTGTGCCTTGGAGATGGCGTCGTCATCCAGCTGGATGAGGCTGAAGTCCACGCCGCTGCCATGGTCATCGGAGTCGTAGACGACCGTGCCGATCTCGCCGGTGCCCGGAATGGTCACGCGGTCGCCGATGTCGGTACAGTGGGCGGCGGTACCGATGTAGCCGGTGCCGTTGGGCGCTTCGTAGAGGAAATTGAATGTGCAGAAGCCGCCGAGGCTGGCGCCGGGGCGGATGGTGGCGCTGGCCAGGTCGCCCCAAGCGGGCCACTGGACGGCGGGCACGGGTTCGACCACGACGGGGACGGACGTGGCGTTGTAGGGGTCGGAGCCGGCCGCGATCTCGGTGTCGTCATCGTAACCGTCGCCGTCGGAGTCGGTCACAAGCGGAGCGTCGCTTGCGCAGCCGGCAAGCGTGGTGGCGATCAGGAGGAGAACGATCCAGCGCATAGGATGCGAGTCGCGCCGGGTCTGCATAGGCATTGCGGTGGCTCACATGGCCGCTTTGGCTGCATGCAGTAGTTTCTCGAAGGCATCCATCGGGAACGGCGCCTTGCGGTTCCACTGCAAGCAGCCGACCATCGGCTTGAAACCCGCCTCCTTGAGCCACGCCGCGTTGTCGGCCAGGAGCGAGGGTCGGTTGGGGTGCCAGACATGCACCGTGATGCCCGCCTTCTTCTCGGTCGGGGCCACGGTCAGATGCGTGCGGGGTTGTGTGCCGATCCAGGTGTCTGCGGCGGGTGGGTCTGGCAACGGGACCTGGAAGGCCGCCATGCCGAATGCGACGACGGGTCGGGCGTCCGGGAAACATCGCAGGACCGCGGCATGGATGTCGGCGTGCAAGGCCTGGAAGGCGGGAGACGTCGCCGCGACCAAGTTGACATGTTCAGCACCCATGGCTGCAAGAGCTGGTCGGGCGGGCATAAGTTCATCCACGTGGAACGCCAGAAACAAACACAGTGGACACATCCGTGGAGATCGCTCACCACACGCAGTTGACCGACTATACCTGCGGCCCCGCCGCCATGAAGATGGCCTTGGACGGCCTCGTAGGGCTCCGGCTTCCTGAGGCTGAGCTCGCCAGCGCCATGGGCACGAGGGAAGACATCGGCACCCGCCAGCGCATGATGTACAGGTTCGCCGATGAACTCGGCCTCATCGCCTACGTGAAGCACACGGACACCACTCTTGCAGACATCCGCGAGGCCATGGCCACCGGACACATCGTCATCGTCTGCTACTGGCTCGCCATGGAAGACACCGATCACTACGCGGTCGTTGCGGCCATCAAGTCCGACCGCATCATCCTCAACGACCCCTGGGCCGGCCCGGAGACCATGCTGGACCTGGATGAGTTCGATGCGCACTGGCTTGGCGACGACGCCGTCGAAGGGCGCCGCGATCGCTGGATGTTGGCCCTCAAGGAGACGTGATGGCGACCGCGATGCGGATGACGCTCGGTGATCTTGGTGGAAGCCTCCACCTGGATCAGATGACCGAGCTCCTCGGCAAGCGGCTCAAGCGCGCCCCACTCATCGAGGGCTCCCGGACATGGCTTGGCCCGTTCGAAGCCCCCGCCTTCATCTCGAAAGAGGTCGATGGGATCCGCCTCGAGGTGGTCCTGCACGCCGTCGGCGTGGTCTCCTACCGGGTCTGCAAGGAAGTGGATGACCCCTGGGCCCCCGTCAGGCTGCCGGACCCGATGGCGAACTGGGACGGTGACGTCGCGGCGGCCGTGGCCGACGCCCTCTACGAGCGCTACCAGCCCCCGGACACGGTGGAGACCTGGGACATCAGGATCATCGGAACCGCCGTCGCCGACCGGGAGGGTGCCGACGCATTCGTGCTTGGTGACGCCCCCGCCACAGGCAACCGGCCGATCCTCTTGCGCCGTGGCACCGGCGGTGTCCTCATCGGCCGCGACCGCGCGGTCATCTGGAGCCCCGACGGCGACGAAGCGGACATCATCGACATCCTAGAAGTGGCCCGCGCCGAGCTGGTCGAGTTCCGCGCCTACGACGGCTACTTGGACGCCCGCCTGGACGCCTCCTTCTCGAGCCTTGACGGCCTGTGGGGGCGCTGGGGTCTGTTCCGCAGCGCCCGCCAGACCCTGCGTGAGCTGAGCCAGGTCCGCGTCGAAGTGGCCCGTCTGACCGATTCGCTCCACGGCACCGGCAAGGCGTTCGGTGACCGCTTCACGGAACGTCTGCACGCCACCCTGCAGCAGCGCCTGCGCATCGAATCATGGGAGAAGGCCGTCGTCCACAAGACCGACGTCCTAGAGGACATGTTCCACTTGGCGCAGGAAGAAGCCAATCACCGCCGGGCACTCGTGCTTGAAGCGATGATCGTGCTGCTGTTCATCGTGGACCTGATCCTGCTCTGGAAGATCGAATAAGCTCAGACCGTGGCCAGCTCGATGCCGGTCCAGCCGTATTCGGCCATCTCAGCGAAGATGTAGGGCAAGGTGGCCCCCATCAATTGCGCAGACGGTGTGCAGGCCGTCCAGCCGGCTCGGCTCACGATGCCGAACGCCTTCTGCGTCTTCTGGTGGATGATGGGACTGCCGGAATCACCCCACCAGATCGGCGATTCACTGCAGTAGTCCTTGTCCGTGCCGCCGCTCCAGCCACTGACGACGCCTTCGCGGTCCCGCGCCTGCTCCACGTCTCCGAACACCATGCCGTAGCCGTGGTGCTCAATGACGTCGCCGATGGCCACACCGGCTGCCGTAGTGAAGCCGGTCGGCCCTTGCAGGTTCATCATGGTCGGATTGGCCTCCATATTGAGGCCGTCATCCAGGCGGATCAGGCTGAAGTCTGCGTTGGTGTTGCTCTGGGTGGCGTTGTCGGAGTCGTAGACGACGGTGCCGATCTCATCCATGAATCCGGCCAGCGGCATGCGCTGGCCGATGGCGCCCGTGCAGTGCGCGGCCGTGCCGACGTAATACGTGTCGTTGGCCGGGGCGTAGAAGAGGAAGTTGTACGTGCACCATCCGATGGGGGCTCCGGGGCGGATCGCCACATCGAGGGCACCCCAGACCGGGCTTGACACGGCCGCCGCCTCGACGGTGGCATTGGGGACGCTGGCCGGGTCGAACGGGTCGGTCCCTGCCGCTTCTTCGGCGGCATCCGTGTGGCCGTCGTTGTCCGAATCCAAGGGCGCCGCCTCCGGGCTGGCACAGCCGGCCAAGGCGACGATGACGAACAGGAACGGGATGAGACGCATATCGCGCCAGCCTGCGGAGGACTGTTAGTCGTTGTGGGCGCTGGGTTCTCAAACGCTTCACCGCAAACCCCATGAAGCGGCCTGCCACGTCGGACGTATGCGCTGGGCCATGGTGCCGTTGCTTGTGATGACCGCTCTTGCCGGATGTGCCACGGATGGGCCTCCCGGCCTCGACGATGTCGACGGGGCGGTCGAAGAGACGTTCGAATGGCTGTCGCCGTTCGTGCTGGGCCACGACCACGGCAACGCCACGCTGCACGACACCGCCAACAACATGACCCTCGTCGGTCACCACGCCTTGGGCGACAATGGCCCCCCGGGCAGCATCTCCGAGATCGACGTCCAAGGCGGCTTCGCCTTCCTCGGGATCATGGGCTACGGCTTCCAGGTCGTCGACGTGACCGACCCGGCCAACCCTGAACTGGTCGCCTCCGTGCCTGTCGAGACCCCCGACCAACAATCGCCGCTTGGCCTCTATGCGGCGGACATCAAGGCCGACGCCGCCGGCGACTGGGTCTTCTTCGCCCCTGAACTCTCCACCACGCCCGGCGTCCTCATCTACGACGCCCGCGACAAGTCCGACATCAAACTCGCCGGCTTCTGGCCCGAACCGGGCCTGCTGCTCGGCTGCCACATGATCGAGTACGCCCAGATCGGCGACGAAGAATACCTGTTCTGCGCGCCGCTGGACAACGCCGTCTACGTCGGCCTCATCCTGCCCGAAGTGGGCGGCATCCGCGAGATCGTCCAGGTCGCCCGCTGGGTGCCGGCGACCCCCAAGTTCGTGCAACAACAAGGCAACGTAGTGCAGGGGCGCATCGACCAATGCGGCGTGCCCTCGCCCTCCAACCCCGCCTGCCTGGCCGGCATCGCGACGCACTTCGTCAGCGGCCACCAGGACATGACGTTCCAAGAAGATCCGCTCACCGGCACCCCGATGCTCACGGTCAGCTTCTGGAACCTCGGCATGCGCTTCGTCGACGTCAGTATCCCCGCTGCCCCCATCGAGGTCGGCTCCTGGGCGGGCGAGGATGCTACGAAGTGGAAGGGCGTCATCCACACCGCCATGATGTTCGAGGACGAGGGTCGCCGTATCGCCGTCGCCATCCCGGAAGGCGCCAGCATCCCGGCCATGTTCGTCATTGACGCCACCGACTACAACGACCCCCAGATCCTGGCTGAGTGGAGCGCCCATGACGACTGGCAAGGGGAAGGCGGGCGCTTCAGCCTGCACAACTTCCAGATCGTCGACGGCAAGGTCTACCTTGCCCATTACCACGCAGGTATCATCGTCCTGGACATCCACAACGAGACGCTCCAGCGCGACCCACAGATCCTCGGCACCTACCAGCCCTGGGTCCGCGAGACCGGCGCAGGCTGCTGCGGCGGCTCGTGGGACGTCGTGGTCTACGAGGGCTACGTGATGAGCGCCAACCACGGCGGCCTCTTCGTCGCCCACCTGAAGGGCGACCGCACGGGCCTTGAAGCCCCGACCAGCTTCGCCTGAGGCGGCCCGACGCAGAGCCCGGGGCCCTGCCTGGCCGCCCACGGTCGGCCGTCGCCATGCCGTCACGGGTCGACGCGCACCAAGCGCGGCCATCAGAGGCCAGCCAGGAGCAGAGGCGCCGGGCCGTGGTGACGCCAGCGCTGCGGGCGCCCGCGTCTGCCAGCGTGGGGCCGTTCAGGGGTCCGGTCGGACCGGTCGGGGCGGCATCCGTGCCGCGGCGTGGGGTTGTTCAGCCGACGCTGAGCCCCTGCAGGGCCGCCACCAGGTCTGCGTCCTCATCGTGGGCGGTCGTGAAATCCAAGAGCGCCTCGTAGTCCTCGGCGACCTCCTCGTCGAGGGGGTTCAGGTCCATGGCCAACCGCAACGAATCGCGCGCGAGCACCAACAGCGTCCTGACGCTGCCGACCGGCCGCTCCATGGCGGCGGCGCCGGCCAGGATGCCTGCCTTGGAGAACGCCAGCAGGAGTAGGCTCATGCCTTCCTGGTAATGGGCCTCGGCCCAGTCCAGGCGGACGTCGGACGCATCGCGGGCGGCATCAAGCGCGGCAGAGTAGTTGCCGATGTCCATCTCCAGGATGGACTTGCGCAGAAGCCGCTCAGCCGTAGCGCCCTTCTCGCGGATCTCCACGTTCACCATTGCCAGGCTGGCAAAGTGCTCGAGGTAGTCGCTTTCCTGGTGGGGCGGTACAAGTTGGAGGAGGGTCTTCTGTTTCATGGGTCTACACCCAATCTTCATTTGCGCTTTCAGACCTATTAGAGTCCTTTGGCAAGAACGTTGAACGTTCGCGGTCCGCGGGGTGCTCAGCACCCGAGCGCACCAGGGGTGGAGTGGGCCTTATCCCCGAGCCCGGTGGCCCCCTTTCAGCCCCGATACGAGGCCTCCGAAGCGCCGGCGGGTCGCCAGCCCCTGACAGTCTCTTTTTATCCACGACAGTGGTCTCCAGGGCTTGCCGATGGCAGTTGAAGCGGGGGAGCCCGCCGCAAAGAATGGCGCACACCCACAGCGGGTCGGTCCAGTGGACGGCCCCATGCCGGGCGTGCCCGAGTGGATGGTCGACGTCGAGATGGAGACCACGGACGACATCAAGGTCCCGGACAAGCTCCTCGACCAGGTGATCGGCCAGGACCATGCCGTGACCGTCGCCAAGAAGGCGGCGGAACAGAAGCGCCACGTGATGATGGTCGGCGACCCCGGTACGGGCAAGTCGATGCTCGCCCGTGCCATGACGGAATTCCTGAGCCGCGAGGAACTGGAAGACGTCATCGCCTACCCCAACTCCGAAGACCAGAACACGCCCCGCATCCGCGTCGTCCCAGCCGGCAAAGGCAAGGAGATCGTCGACGCGCAGAAGTTCGAAGCGCGCAAGAAGCAAGAGCAACGCGGCTTCCTCATGATGATCTTCATCCTGAGCATCGTGGGTCTTGCCCTGTTCATCGCCGTCAGCACGCAGAAGTGGGAGGTCCTGTTCTGGGGCTTCCTTGGTGCCTTCCTTGTCTTCATTGTGTTCCGCAACATGGGCATGAACCGCACGACGCAACTCGTGCCCAAATTACTGGTCGGGCACGATCACGATGATCTACCCCCGTTCATCGACGCCACCGCCGCCCACAGCGGCGCCCTGCTTGGTGACGTACGCCACGACCCCTTCCAGGCAGGTGGCCTCGAGACCCCCGCCCACGACCGTGTCGAAGCGGGCGCCATCCACAAGGCCCACCGCGGCGTGCTGTACATCGACGAGATCAACACCCTGCACATCACCAGCCAACAGCACCTGCTGACGGCCATCCAGGACAAGAAGTTCCAGATCACCGGCCAATCGGAGCGCAGCTCCGGCGCCATGGTCAAGACGGAACCGGTGCCCTGCGACTTCATCCTCATCGCCGCCGGTAACCTGGATGCCCTGCAAGGCATGCACCCGGCCCTGCGCAGTCGTATCCGTGGCTACGGTTACGAGGTCTACGTCAAGGCGGACATGGAAGACACCCATGACAACCGCATGAAGCTCATGCGCTTCGTGGCCCAAGAAGTGGCCAAGGAACGGCACAAGATCCCGCCGTTCGACAAGTCCGGTGTCGCCGAGATCATCCACGAGGCCCAGCGCCGCAGTGGGCGCAAGGGCAAGCTGACGCTGCGTCTGCGTGAACTCGGTGGCCTCGTCCGCGTCGCAGGTGACCTGGCGCACGAAGAAGGCGCCCAGATCGCCACCGCCGACCACGTGCTGCGTGCCAAGACCATCGCCCGCAGCCTCGAGCAGCAGATCTATGATCGCTCCATCGAGCACAAGCAGCAGTACAATCTCATCCGCACCGAGGGTGCCTTCATCGGCATCGTCAACGGCCTCGCCGTCTTCAGCGCCGACCCCAGCATGTCGGAATACTCCGGCATCGTCATGGAGATCGACGCCCAGGTCGCCCCGGCCAGCAGCCGAGGTGAAGGCAAGATCATCGCCACCGGCAAACTCGGTGAGATCGCCAAGGAATCGGTGCAGAACATCAGTGCCATCGTCAAGCGTTTCCTCAGCGAAGACGTCAGCAACCACGACATCCACGTGCAGTTCGTCCTCGCCCACGAAGGCGTCGAAGGTGACAGCGCCAGTGTCACGGTCGCGACGGCAGTGCTGTCGGCCTTGACCAAGGTCCCCGTGCGCCAAGACGTCGCCATGACCGGCAGCCTGTCGGTGCACGGCCTCGTGCTGCCCGTCGGCGGCGTCACGGCGAAGATCGAGGCCGCGGCCAAGATCGGCATCAAGAAGGTCCTGATCCCCCGCGCGACCATGATCGACGTGCTCATCGAAGACGAATACGCCGAGAAGATCATGGTCGTCCCCTGCGACACCCTGCACGACGTCGTCGAGCATGCGCTGCTGGACTGCCCGGAGAAGGAAGATCTGCTCCGGAAGCTCAGTGTGCTGGAAGAAAGCCTGGCCGGAGGGCCCACGCCCGCCGTGCCCATGCGGCCAGCCAGCCGCTCCAAGGTGGAGTGAATGCGCGGCCTTGTCATCGGCCGCTTCCAGCCCCTGCACAAAGGCCACGAAGCACTCGTGCGCGCAGCCATCGAGGACTGTGTCCATGTCACCGTGGGCATCGGCAGCAGCAAGGCCAAGCAATCGGTCAAGAACCCGTTCACGTACGAAGAGCGCGAGGCCATGGTCCGCGCCGCCTTCGGCGACCAGGTCCAGATCATGGCGATTCCGGATATCCATGATCCCCCGAACTACGCTGACCACGTCATGGCGCTCACGGGCCCCCTTGACCGGGTCTTCGGCAACGATGAGGAGACGATCAGCCTGTTCGAGGATGCAGGCGTGCGCGTCAAGCGTCCGGGTCTGCAGGACCGTGATCGCCTGACGGGCTCCACGATCCGCTTGCAGATGGCGGAAGGGGACGGCTCCTGGCGCAAGGCCGTGAGCCCGGCTGTGGCGAAGGTCATCGAGGACCTGGGCGGCAGTCGGCGTATCCGTGCCCTTGAGGCCTCGCTATGAGCGATGCCGCCGTGTCCAGCCTCCTTGACGTGCTGCGCAAGGATGGCCTGACGCTCGGCGTCGCAGAATCCTGTACCGGCGGCCTCATCGGGGCGCGCATCACGGAGGTCCCAGGCTCCAGCGACGTCTTCCTCGGAGGTTTCATCGCCTACGATGACGCTGTCAAATGCAGCGCCCTCGGCCTGGATGCCAAGCGCCTTGAGAAGCACGGCGCGGTCAGCGCGTGGGCCGTCGAAGCCATGGCGCAAGGGGCCCGCGAGCGTCTCGGCGTCGACATGGTCATCGCGGTCAGTGGCATCACCGGCCCGAGCGGCGGCAGCCTGCGCAAGCCGGTCGGCACCGTCTGGATGGCCATCGCTGGCCCTGGCGACCTCTTGGACGTCAAGCGCTTGAAGTTGAAAGGGGACCGCTCTGAGATCCGCAACAGCACGGTCGACGCCGTCCTGGAGCGCGCCCTCGAGATGGTCCAAGAGGCGGAGATCGAAGGCATCGCCTGATGGACGACGCCCAACGCATCCGCGCGGCCATCACGGCGGTCGTGGGCCTCATCTGTGCCGGCCTGGCCACCATGGCGGGCATCTGGTTCATCGACACGGCCTGCTTCGCCAACGACTGCGGCCTCGGCGCGGTCCCGATGCTGGGCATCGTCGTCGCCTGGTCGCCGGTCGCCGGCATCGTGGCCGGTCGCCTCGCCTGGCGCCGGGCCTTTGGTGACAAGGTCGCGGCCGTGTTCCTGTTCGCATGGTTCACGCTTCACGTGTCTTTCGCGGCGCCGTTCATGGATGGCTATGTCGCCATCATGGACGCCACCGGGGCCGAGTGGGGTGCCGCATTGCTGTTGTTCTGGCTGCTCATCGGGTCAGCCATGGTGGCCATCGGCTGGTTCGGGGCCGACCTGGCCGAACGGGTCCGCTGACCCGGCTCACTGGCCGTAGCGACGTTGCCGTTTCTGGTACGTCTCGATGGCCCGCAGGAAGCGCCAGCGATCCAGTTCCGGCCAATTGATGTCCGCGAAGTAGAGCTCCGCGTAAGCGATCTGCCAAAGCAGGAAGTTGCTGATGCGCTCTTCGCCGCTGGTGCGGATGAGGAAGTCCGGGTCCGGCAGATCGCCGTAGTACATGTGTTCGGAGATCGTCCTGTCGGTGACCTGGGCCGAGGTGAGTTCGCCCGCGGCGACCTTGTCGGCGATCCGCTGCACGGCGTGGACGATCTCTTGGCGGCCGCCATAGGCGACGGCGACGTTGAAGTGATAGGCGTCGTAGTCCTTCGTCCGCTCCATGACGATGCGGGCGGCTTCCTGGACGCTCGGGGGTAGCAGTTCCAGGTGGCCGATGACGCGGACCCGGATCCGGTTGTTGTGGACGCGCGGGTCGTCCGCCATCTTCCGGAAATTGTGTTCGAACAGCTCCATCAGCAGTTCGCGCTCTTCATCGGCCCGGTGGAAGTTCTCTGTGGAGAACGCATACACGGTGAGGTATCGGATCTGCAGTTCGAGACACCAGTCGAGGACGGTCTCCAGGCGTTCTTGGCCGGCCACATGGCCCATGGAGACGTCGCCCAGTCCAAGCAGCTTGGCGAAGCGGCGGTTGCCGTCCATGATGATGCCCACGTGTTGGGGGACCACGGAGCGCAGGATGCGGTCTTGGAGTCGGTGGGCCCGGACGCGATCCAGCCGGCTGACGAAGCTCCAGGCGAGCTTGCTGTTGGCCAGCTTGCGCGCCGGGCCACGGATGACGCGCAAGCGCAAGAGGCTCTTGGCAAGGTCATCAATGCCCTTGCCAGCCTTGCGTTCCAGTTCCTGGATGCGCGCCACAAAGAGCCCACCGATGGCCGGCTTAAAGCGTGGCTCCTAGGAACTCAGCACGAACACGCTGTGGTTCCAGTATTGGGCCCACAGCACCGCGGCGACCCAGCTCAATACCGGGACCCAGATGAGGATCATCGCCCAGACGCCGGTGGCGTGCGGCGGGATGCCGGCTGCGGCGCGCAGGTGGTTGAGGTGGACGAAGTTCATGATCGCCAGCACAGCCCACGTCAGGCCGATGGTCACGAACCCGAGCCAGAACAATAGGCGCCAGTGGCGGAAGCCTTCGTGGTCCTGGTGCAGATCCTCGGCGTTGCGGTAACCCCAGATGGCGCCGTAGACGCCCAGCGTCACGATGCTGAGGACGACGGTGCGGGCGATCGGGATGGTCCGCATCATGCGGTGGTCGGTGCGCCGGCGCCGGTGCCATGGCCGGTCTCGGTCAGGCTGCCGTTGTAGTGGACGGCCCAGACGATCTGGCCGATCGGGGGCACCATGATGGTCAGTACGAGGGCAACGACCCACATGATGGAACTGTCAAGGTTGCGCGTGCTGCGCAGCTCCGACAGGCCGATGCCGTTCATGACGTAGTTGACGATCCCCACGAAGGGCAGGAAGACGCCGAGCCAGAAGACGATCTGCCATGCGCCGAAGGGCTGTGCACGGGCGGCCTGGATGTCCTTGGTGTTGCGGTACACGGTGATCAGGTAGTAGATGCCGAGGGTGATGATGCTCAGGACGATGGCCTTGCCGATCGGGATGGCACGCAGCGTCTGGGTCGATGGACCAGCGGACATGCCGGGGCATCGGGGCGGGCCTTCAAAAACACCCGCCACGTACTTTCACCCCGCTCTCCGGCGCACCCTTGTCCGTGGCTGCCCAGTGTCGTCCGTGGGCCGCATCATCCTGCACGTCGACATGGACGCCTTCTACGCCAGCGTCCACGCCCGCGAAGACCCGGCACTCGCAGAGGTCCCCGTGGTCGTGGGCGCGGACCCGCAGGGCGGCCGAGGCCGGGGGGTCGTCAGCACCTGCAACTACCGCGCCCGTGAATACGGCATCCGGAGCGCCATGCCCATCAGCGAAGCCTATCGGCGCTGCCCCCGTGCGGTCTTCCTGCGCCCCCGGTTCGAGCTCTACCAGGCCGCAAGCCAAGACGTCATGAGCATCCTGGAACGCTACGCCGACCAGGATGGTACCACAGCCCGCCTCCAGGTCATGGGGGCGGACGAAGCCTACCTCGACGTCTCCGAGCGCACGGGAGGCGACGCTGCAGAAGCCCGCAACCTGGCCCGCAGCATGCAGGCCGCCATCAAACGCGAGACCGGGCTTAGTGCGTCCATCGGCATCGGCCCCAGCAAGAGCATCGCCAAGATCGCCAGCGATTATCGCAAGCCCCACGGCATCACCGTCGTCACGCCGGCAGATGTCGTCGCCTTCCTGGATCCGCTGCCCGTGCGGCTCATCAATGGCTGCGGCCCCAAGACCGCGGCACGCCTTGCTGAGTGGGACATCCACAGCATCGGCGAGCTGGCCAGCACCGCGCCGGGTCTCCTGGCCGAGCGCTTCGGGAGCCATGGGGCCTGGCTCCATGATGTCGCCAATGGCATCGATGACCGGGACGTGGTCGCCGACCGCGGCCCACGCAAGAGCCGGGGTAACGAACGGACCTATGGCCAGGACCAGAGTGACCCCGCCAAGATCCTCGCCGCGGCGCAAAAGTTGATGCGTGGCCTGCTCCAGAGCGATGACTCGCGCGACTTCGCGACGATCACGGTCAAGATACGTTACAGCGACTTCACCACGCTGACCCGCGCCCACACGCTCAGCATCCCGATCCAACCCAGCAGCCCAGACGGCGGTGCCCTGGCCGCGGCCACTGTCGACGGGCTCCTACGGCCGCTATGCGACGGCCGTGCCGTCCGGCTGGTCGGCGTCCGCCTCAGCGGCTTCAAAGAGAACTCGGGGCAGCGCGCCCTCAGCCATTACGGGCTGGCGGTCCAGAGACTGTCCTCGACCACGACCTCTGGCTCCCCTTTGCCGTAGGCACGGACGCGGAAGTCCGCTTCGCGTAGCATCCGATCGCCCGCCGCGAGGGCCGCGGCGTGGACCTCATCACGCTCAATCGCCGCATAGGCATGCAGGTCGGCCGCGTAGGCCTCCAAGCAGCGCTCCACGTCGTGCCCGTGCTGGACCGCCTCTTCGACCGCCTCGCAACCGGCCCGGACCCGCTCCCGGGCCGCGATCTCACGCAGGACCGCCGGATCCGAGGCGTTGTGCTCCCGCAAGACGGCGCTCAGCGTCGCCTGCTCCTCGTTGAGCAGCGGCCCCACTCGGTCGGAGGCGCGCTGGATGCATTGCGCCGCCAAGGTCTCGATCGGGATGCCCATCGCGATGCCCTGGTCGATGCGCGCTGCTTCCAAGTCCAGCGCTTCGGCTTCGCCCTTCAAATAACGCAGACTCGGGTGGTCCATGCCCTTTGGTTCGTCCGCCGGCGATAAAACGCCTTCAGGGAGGGGCCAACGCCCTTGGGCCGGTCCGCCCGCCAACCTCCAGGGGAATCCGTCCCCGTCGATTTATCAAAGACCGCTCCGTCCCGCCGCCCATGGACCCCCGTGCCGCCGTGGACCTCGTCCGCGAGGCCGCTCAGCGCAACACCACCCAGTTCCGTGATGGCCTGGGTATGATCGCCTCCGAGAACATCGTCTCGCCGCGCGTGGCCGAGATGCTGGCCACGGACCTGCACGGCCGCTACGCCGAAGGCCTGCCCGGCAAGCGCTACTACCAAGGCTGCGGCCCGTTCGACGACATCGAGGCGCTGGGCATCACCCTGGCCCAAGAGGTCTTCGACGCCAAGTTCGCCAACATCCAGTCCACCAGCGGCACCAACAGCAACCTGGCGGTCCTGAAGGCCCTCACCAAGCCCGGCGATGCCATCACGGCGGTCAGCACCGCCGACGGCGGCCACATCAGCCACGCCAACATGGGCGCGGTCGGCATGCGCGGCCTCGACCTCCACACCTACCCCTGGATGGTCGACGAGATGCAGATCGACGTCGACGCCGCCATCAAGATGGTCCGCGAGGTCAAGCCCAAGCTCGCCTTGTTCGGCCAGTCTATGATCCTGTTCCCCAACCCCATGAAGGAGGTCGCGGAAGCGGCCCATGAGGAAGGCGGGGTCGTCATGTACGACGGCGCCCACGTCCTTGGCCTCATCGCCGGCGGCAAATTCCAGGACCCCCTGCGCGAAGGCGCCGACGTCATGACCGGCAGCAGCCACAAGACCTTCCCCGGCCCACAGGGTGGCTTCGTCTTCAGCAACTCCGACGACCCGAAGTTCCAGCGCCGCCTCAACAGCGGCGTCTTCCCAGGCGTCTGCAGCAACTACCACCTGCACCACATGGCAGGCAAGGTCATCGCGCTGGCCGAGTTCCAGCAGTTCGGCAGGCAATACGCCGCCGACATCGTCGCCAACGCCCAAGCGTTCGGCGCCGCCCTGGCCTCTGAAGGCTTCGATGTGCTGGGCGAATCCCGTGGCTACACCATGAGCCACCAGGTCGTCACCCGCCACGGCGAGGCCGACAGCAGCGCCGGCGCCATCGCCGCGCAGCTCCTGGAAGATGCCGGCATCATCACCAACATGAACATGCTCCCTGGCGACACCAAGCCCCTGCACCCCAGCGGTCTGCGGCTCGGCGTCCAAGAGCTGACCCGCGTCGGCATGGGTCGCGGCGAGATGGAAGAGGTCGCCCGCTTCTACCGGCGTGTACTTTTGGACAAGGAGGACCCGGCCAAGGTCAAGACGGACGTCAAGGCCTTCAAGGGCGAGTTCCAGACCGTCCAGTACTGCTTCAACGACCAGAAGCGCGGCGGGTACGAGTGGCACGACATGCTCGGCACGACCGTCACGGCCTGAGGTCCTGATGGCAAGCGTCGCCGTCACCGGCACCCCCGGATGCGGCAAGACCACTCTCTGCGAGCTCCTTCGGGCCCAGGGCCACACGGTGCTCGATGTCCATACGCTGGCCCAGGGCGCCGGCGCGGTGGCCGGCCACGATGCTGAAGACGACGCCGAAGTCATCGACCTGGACGCCATCCAGGACCTGCCCCTGCCCGCGCACTGCTACGTGGACGGCCACCTGAGCCACTACCTCGCCGTCGACGAGATCTGGGTCGTGCGCTGCGACCCCGACCTGCTGCGGCCCCGCATGGAGGCCCGCGGCTACGCTGCGGCGAAGATCCAGGAGAACTGGGAAGCAGAGTGCATGGACCTCGTGCTATTGGAGGCATTGGACATGGGCGTGCGCGTCGTACAGCGCGACGGCAGCCGTCGAAGTCCTGAAGAACTACTGGCTGCGTTCGCGACCTCCGGACCCGACCCCTCCAAGGACCATGACCTCGAAGGCGTGGACTGGAGTGAGCGGCTCCTTCAGTGACATGGTCCTCGACAAGCAACGCCACCGGCTCGACTGGTGGCTGGTCCCCCTTGCCAAAGCGCTTCGCAACATCCACCCCAACGTGTTCACGTGGTGGAGCCTGGTCGCCGCCATCGCCGGCGGCTACGCATTCTACCGCAGCAGCCCCGCGGAGCCGACGTGGCTCCTGATCGGCTGGGCCATGGTGCTCACCAACAGCGTCCTCGACCTGCTCGACGGCAAGGTCGCGAAGATGACGGGCAAGACGAGCCTCAAGGGCGACTACCTTGACCACGCCATTGATCGCTTCTCGGACGTCCTCTTCATCGGCGGCATCGCGCTCAGCTCGTGGGCCAGCGTGGAAGTCGGCCTGTTCGCCATCGTCTTCACCTTGTTGACGAGCTACCTCGGCACGCAAGCGCAAGCGGTGGGCATCGGGCGCAACTACGGGGGCCTGCTGGGCCGTGCCGACCGCATGGTGATGATGCTCGTCATCCCCGTCGTCACGTACTTCCTGGCGACCCGGGCCGAGTTCACGGATTTCAACGTCCTGGGCTATTCGCAGACCCTGCTCGGTTGGATGCTGGTCTACTTCGCGGCCGTCGGCTTCGTGACCACGATCCAGCGCTTCGCCGGCGGTCTGCGGGCGTTCAACAAGGACGGCGGCCTCGACTAGGCCACAACGCTCATCAGGGGGCAGACGGCCTGTTCGCCGATGCGAGTCCTTGCTCTGGCCATCGTCGCCCTGCTCACCGTCCCACTCGTCGCGGCGGACCACACGGGCGACATCGCCTTCGACCCGGCGTTCAGCCTGGGCCTCGTCCCGGACCAGGCGGAGATCCAGGCCATCATCGACAGCCTAGACGGCAACCCGTGGGCCACCGTCGTGCAGGTCGGCGCCAGCGCGGACGGCCGCCCACTCTACGCCGCCGCCTTCACGGACCCTGACAGCACGGTCCCGATGGCCCAGCGCGTCGTCGTGTTCATCATGACGCAGCAGCACGGCAACGAACCAGCAGGCACGCCGGCCGCGATGCGCCTCATGGAGCAACTGCGCGACGGCGGTCCGGCCCGCCAGTACCTGGACAACCAGCTGCTCATCATCCTGGCCCAGAGCAATCCCGATGGAGCGATGGCCAACCAGCGCGCGGGATCGCACGGTGAAGACATCAACCGCGACCACGTCGACGTCGGCACGCCGGAAGCCAAGGCCATCCATGAGGTACTGAAGCGTTGGGACGTCCACATGGCGTTCGACCACCACGAATACGGCGGCAGCCCGACGGGCGGCATCGGTTACCCGTTCCCGCGCCAATCCTACGACTACGACATCACCACGATGTACCCGAACCATGGCAACGTCCGTGCCCCCACGGCGGACCTGTCGACGACGTTCAACTACGAACACCTGAAGCCTCGCCTGGAGGCCGAGGGCTACACGCACGGGGATTATGGCGTCACGAGCGTCATGGGACTCAACCCGTCCCGCGCCGCCGGTGGCCCTGACCCGGGCATCCTGCGCAACTCCTACGGCCTGAACAACGTGGCCGGGCTGCTCATCGAGAGCTTCATCCCGCCCGCCAGCGACGCCAACCCTTTCCAGACCTTCGAGCGCCGCGTGAGCAGCCACAGCGTCGTCATGGATGAGGTCATGAAGTTCGCCCACGACCATGCAGCCGACATCATCGCGGCCAAGCGAGAGAGTGAGCGCCTGAACCTAGAACAGCCCCTGGTCGGATACGACGAGGACGGCTCCAAAGGCCGGATCGCGCCGTTCTACAGCCACGCCCAAGGCTTCGAGGAGTCGTTCGCCGCCCAT
>JBFIDG010000022.1:0-20651 GCA_041581335.1 Thermoplasmatota archaeon | reverse complement strand
GCCGCCACCAACAGCAGGGCCAACAGGATTACAACACGACGGGTCAGCATAGGAGAGTCCCCAGAACCATCCTTCGCACCCCCCTGGAGGTGTAAAAGGCTTGGCGAGGGTTCCGTATTATCTAATCGCGCCATCGAGGGGGCCCCACGTCAGAGATTGGATGATACCGTAACGCCGCGCGGGGGTTATACCGGCTGGCGGGTTCTCTCACCCAAGCGGGACTTCCCGGGCGCTTCGGTCGCCCGGATGACAACACGACAACCACCCACCACTTGGCCCTCCGGGGCCGTTGAGGTCCCGCTGCCCGGGGTGGGGGAATCTCCCCCACTCCTGGCCTCCCTTTGATTCGGATGAGCGGAGCAGTCATGCCGGAGCCTGCCCCGACCCATGGCTGCCGCTAGGCACTAGGCGGTGCTACGGCGCCTCGTGGTCGATGCGCGGCACGGCGCCGCTGCCGCTGGGCGATGCGCTGAGGCCATGGCGCGAGCGCCGCAGGCCGGGTTACGCTTCGTCCTTCTGCAGCACGCGGACGTGCTCACCCTTGACAGTGATCGGGATGGGGACCATCGAGTCGATGAGCTCCACCGTGATCTCTTCGCGGGCGTCGTCGACGCGGGTGACCTTCGCCTTCTCGCCGCGGAACGGTCCGCTGACGAGTTCGACGATGTCGCCGTCGCCGATCTTGGCGACCGCGCTGACGGGGGTCAGGAAGCGTGCGATCTCGCTGAAGGGGGTGTCGACCGGCTTGCGCTCGGTGATGATCTTGCCGCGGCGGTCCTTGACGAAGTTGCCCTGCTCATCGCGGACTTCGACGTCTTGGCTGACGAGGCTGCGGGCGTACGAGACGCCGCGGATGCCCTTCTGCAGTGCGAGGGGGTCCGTGGTCTCGATGAAGATGTAGCCACGCAGTTCTTGGGGCGCCAGCAGCGCCTGGATGGGGATGTTGAAGCGGCGGGCCTTGTTGCCCATCATCTCGATGACGCGGCGTTCTTGACCGACCTGGGTCTTGAGGACCAGGATCTGTGTGTCGATGTCCGAGTACATGCCCTTGTCGGCTTCCGCCTTCGTGGGTGTCTCAGGAGCCTCTGCTTCGGGCGCCTCGATCGCTTCCGGTTCTTCGGTGACCTCGGGGGTCGCCGGTTCTTCGGGAAGGATGCCTAGGCCGTCGTCTCCGTCCATGTGAAAGTCCTCATCCTGCTGCCGCTGAGCGAAAACAGGGTATTTCCGGCGACTCAGCCCCAGTATATCCGTGTTGCGGGGGGATACGGGAGGGGCGGTCGCCGACCAAAGTGCCGACGGAGCCGGCTTAGACGCCCAGGAGGCCCTGGATCCAGTCCATCAGGAGGAAGATGGCGAAACCGATGCCGCCGATGACCGCGATGCCGATCAGGACGACGTTGCTGGTCTGCTTGATCTCCTGGGGCTCAGGCTTGCGGGCCATGCGCAGGACACGCGCGTACTTGCCCTTGCCAATAGCACCGAACTTCTTCTCGACCTTACGCTGGGCGTCCCAGGACTTGTCAAGGAAGGTGCGCTCGCTCATTGGCCGGCCGACTTATGCGGTGTTTATGAAAGATTCGTAGGCGCTCCGACCCGCGCAACGTGCCGGAAGGACCAAGATTCGGGGTGATTGGGACCGCCTATGCGGTCCTTGCTGGCCTGGATGTTCGTGGCGGTCGCCTTCTCTGGCTGCCTGGTGGATGATGCAGAGAACGGTGAGGCGACCACCAGTCCACTGCAGATCTTTGTGTTCCATTACCCGGCACAGGGCGTCATGACGCCGTCGGACTCGCCCTATGCGCTCGCCTGGGCGATCCGCGTGGCCAACCCGACCGTCGGCACGATCACGTATGAGCTGGAGGCCGCAGGCATGCTAGAGGGTCGCGCCGGCATCGTCACCGACGAGGGCTGGCAGCAGGCCGAAGTGGGCGAGGCCCGCGTGGCGGACACGCTGGAGGCCAACACCAGCCGCCTCTGGCTCTTCGAAGGCGACCGCTTCACCGGGCATGACTTCAGCATGCAGGCGTTCGTCGGGGGCGCGTTGGTGTTCGAAGAGGTCCTCGAGACCCGCGACGGCGCCGGGTCGCCGGTGGAGCCAGGGATGCACGTCCAGACCATGACGGTCGGCTTGTGGGTCAACGGCACCAGCTTCTACACCAACATCCCAGAGATGTTGCAGAACGCATCCTTCCCTGCCGGCGGCATCGACCGCGCGGAGGCGTTGGCGGGCGCGACGCCGCTGCCCATCTACGTCTACGACCGGGACCGCACGGAGCAGCCTGACAGCTCCATCGACAATTGCTTCTTCACCACGATCCCAGGTTACAATGCGCTGCTGAAGGAACAACGGGTGGGCGTGACCGCTGCACGTTTCCTCACCCCGGCCGAGGGATACACCCGAGACGGCAACGAGGCGCACAGCCTGTACGGGGACGCGCTGGTCTTCCTGAACGTCGTGACCGCCATCGTGGGGCCCGCCGGCGAGGACCGCCCCGATCCGCAGGGCGCATGCTTCGACGTCAACCGCTACACGCCGGACCCGATCCCGGACATCCCGCCGGTGCTCAAGCGAACCAGCTGAGCGCGGGCACGTCGTACAGGCTTGGGCCGGATTCCAGGATGGCGACGGTGCCGGCTGCGTTGCGGCTGGCGCTCGCCGTGGGGTTGTTGATGCAGCCACCGGTGCAGCCGTCCGCGAAGGCGACGTAGACGCGGCCGTCGGGACCGATGTGCAGGTCATTGAAATCGAGCAGGTTGCGGTTGCCGCCCATGCAGTCGCCGCTGCTGATGCAGATGCTGCCCGCTTGTACCGGGTCGTCTGTGACGCGGATCGTGGTGAACTGCGGTTCGGCGTCGAGGGCGTTCAGGCTGAACGTGACGTACAGGTAGTACGTGGCGTCGGCCGGCGCCTTGTGCGGGTTGCCTTGGTGGTCTTCGCTGCCGAGGTAGGCGACGGCGATGCGGCCAGGGTCGCCGGCGTCGATGTGCGGGAACGTCGCGGAGGCGATGTGGTCGGGGCTGACGCGGGTGCTGCGCGAGTCCCAGGTGCTGCCGCCATCGATGCTGCGCGACAGGTAGACGCCGAAGTCCTGGCTGATCCAGACATGGTAAGCATTGCTGGCGCTGTCCGTGGAGACCTCACTGTTCTTGCGTGGGTCGGGGGTGCCGACGTCGCTGCCCATGCTGCGCTGGATCCATGTAAGGCCGGCGTCCTTGGACACCAGCACCGTGGGTTGGGCGTAGCGCGGCGGGACATACACCGTGCCGTCCCGGGCGACCTCGATGGCGCCGTGCAGACCGGTGCCCAGGACCGTCGCCTGCCTTGTGATGGGGAAGGTCACGCCGCCGTCGAGGCTGATGGAGCAATTGACGCCGGTGTTCAGTGCGAGGCCGGCGGCGACGGCCGTGGCGGTCGCACCCGGAGGCACTTTGTTGACGCAGTAGTAGACGGCGCGGTCGTAGGTGGCGGCACTGCCCAGGGCGCTGCCGGCGGGCCACGGGCCGCTGGCGAGCTTGATGTGGTCGTTGCCCGGCACGGGACCACAGTCCCATGGATTGGCGAGCCATGATGCACCGCTGTCATCGCTCCAGGCGATCCAGGAGCATTCCAGGCCGAGCATGTTGACGGCCCAGACGCGGTCGACGACGGGGTCGACCCACATCCACGGATCGAAGGTCAGACCCGCGGGGTCGCTGAGCAGATCCCCGGTGTCTTTCCAGCTTGCCCCGTGGTCGCAGCTGCGCATGACGTTGGCGCCGGCCATGAAGAAGATGCAGTGGTCGGAGGTGACGCCGATGCTGGGCTCGGCGCCGGGTCTGCCGACGTTGCTGAGGCGGAAGAACGGCAGATCCGTCGAGGCGTCGACCTCGGCTTCAGCACTGTAGAAATCAGAGCCGACGAGCAGCGTCAGTCCGACGGTATAGGTGCCGGGTCGTTCGTAGGCGTGCAGCGGCGTGGGGGCATTGCTGGTGCGGCCGTCGCCAAAATCCCAGCCGATGGCGTCCGGCGTGGCGTCGAACGTGAAGCCGAAGCGGATCGCCAGGTCGGTCTGCGTCCAGGTGATGTCCGGGGCAGCGTATGCGACGCCTTGGACGACGCCGACGCGGACGATGCGGGACGCACTGGCGTCAGGCCCCGCTTCGTACGAAGCGGTCAGTCTGACGGTGAAGGCGCCTTTGTCTTTGAAGACGTGGATGACGCTTGGACCTTCGTCCTTGGTGCCGTCGCCAAAGTTCCAGACGTGGCGGATGGCACCGGGTGCATGTGCGGTGAAGCCGACCACTTGGCCCGGTTCAGGGTTGGGCAGATCCCAGGTGAAGTTGACCACGCGACTGACCGGCTGTGCAGGCGGCGCGGCGGGAGGTTCCTCGGGCGGTGCCGCAGGTGCTGGCTCGGCCGGCTGTTTGACGGTGCAACCCGCCAACAAGAGGACCAAGACAAGAAACAGGGCACGGCCTCGCACGGTGAGACGTGGACCTGGAGACCCTTAACGTTTGCTCGGGCGGCCCTGCTCAGAGTGGCGGCAGCATGCCGATATCCGCAAGGAGGCTGGGGCCTTCGCGTTGGATGGCGAGCATGCCGAGGCGGCTGCGGCTCGTGGTGTCATGGCGGTCGGTGCCATCGGCGCAGACACCGGTGCAGCCGTCCGTGTACGCGATGTAGATGCGTCCGTCGGGGCCCAGGGTCAGGTCGTTGAAGTCGAGCAGGTTGCGGTTGCTGCCCCCGATGTTGCGGCAGTCGCCGCTGCTGATACAGATGCTGCCGACCTGCACCGGGTCGTCCGTGAGGCGATAGTGGCTCCACGTGGCGTTGGGGAGGTTGGCATTGGTGCTGATGCTGAGGTACAGGTAGTACTCGACGCCGTCCGGCGCGTAGTGGGGGTGGCCGTTCCAGGGGTTGCCGTCGATGTCGGTCTCGTTGAGCATGCCGACGTCGGTGCTGCCCAGGTAGGTGACCGCGACGCGGCCAGCATCGCCGGCATCGACGTGCGGGAACGTCGTGGAGATGACGCCGGGGGCGCTGACGAGGGTGCTTGTCTGCTCCCAGTTGTTGCCGCTGTCGAAGCTGCGGCTCATGTAGACGCGCTGGTCGCCGGCGGTCCAGACGTGGTAGGCGTTGCTCTCCGTGTCTGTGCCCACTTCACTGTTCTTGCGCGGACTCGGGGTCCCGACGTCGGCGCCCATGGTCTTGGTCTCCCAGGTGAGGCCATTGTCGGCGCTGATCAGCAGCGTGGGGGTGGCGACGCGGGGCGGGACGTAGACCATGCCGTCGGGCGCGGTGGTGATGGTGCCGTGCAGGCCGGCGCCCGTCGTGGTGAGGCCGATGATCTGGCCACCGATGGGGAACGTCATGCCGCCGTCGAAGCTGGTGTAGCAGAACACGCCGGCCAGTTTGTTGTAGCAGAAGTAGACCGCCGTCGGGTAGGTGGGGTTGCGGTCACCGATGGTGCCGTAGCCTGCGCCTTGTTCGAGGCCGCGCCAGGGGCCCGTGGCGAGCTTGATGTGGTCGATGACGGGCGTGGGGCCTTGGTCGTAGGGGTTGCCGAGCCAGGTCTCGCCGTCGTCGTCGCTCCAGGCGATCCAGGTGTGGGTCAGAGGACCCATCTGGACATCGAAGATGCGGTCCGTGACGGGGTCGACCCAGAGCCACGGGTCGTTGCTGGTGGGACTCATGAGGGGGCTGGTCTTGCGTTCCCAGGTCGCGCCAGCATCGCAGGAACGCATGACCTTCTCCAGGGCGGCGTAGAAGATACAGCCGGTGCTGGTGATGCCGACGGAGGGCTCGGGGCCGCTCTCACCGGTGCTGCTGAGCAGGAAGCCCATGAGCGGCGTCAATGGGTCGGTGCCGTTCAAGACCTCAAGCCCGTCAGGGATGCCGTCACCGTCGGAGTCGGCAAGGAAGGGATCGGTGCCGAGCCGGAGCTCTTCGTCATCAGGGATGCCGTCGCCGTCGGAGTCGAGCGGCGGAGCCGTCGTCATGTCGGAGTCTCCGGCACAGCCGGCGAACGCGGTCAGAAGGAGCAGCAGTGCCACAGCCCAGCGCATAGGTGGGCGTGGTGCTCGGGGTTGAAAGCCGTTGTCGCGGCGGCGCGATGGGCGTGACGGACCTGGCCTGGCAAAGCGCGGCCCGGGGCAGACGACCCGCGGTCTAGGAGCGCCAGCCAGGCCCCGCATGAGGGGGGACGGGACCTGGCTGGCGCTGGTTCAAACTGATTCCGCGTCCGGCTGCGGTCGGACGCGGCCCCCTACGGCCCATCTGAGGATGGCCCGTAGGTCCGCTTCGGCGCTACGCGCCGAGCTAGACTAGACTTCGTTCAGAGAACGAAATCCAGTCCGATGTCCTTGCGCTTCTGCTCGACCCGGCGGGCGCTGGGCCCGAGGATCTGCTTCGACTTGACACCGGTGATGACGAGCATGACGCGGATCGTGCGGTCGAGCATCGGGTCGACGCTGGTACCCCAGATGATGCGGGCATCGGGGTTGATGCGCTCGTAGATCTCTTCCACGACCGCCTCCGCTTCGCGCAGGGTCATGTCGTTGCCGCCGACGACGTTCACCAGGGCGCCGGTGGCGTCCGAGATGTCGATCTCCAGCAGCGGGCTGTTGAGCGCCTCCATGACCGCTTCCGTGGCACGGTCTTGGCCGTCGGATTCACCGAGGCCGATCATGGCGACGCCACCCTTCTTCATGATGGTCTTCAGATCGGCGAAGTCAAGGTTGACCAGGCCGGGCTTGGTGATCATCTCGGTGATGCCGCGGATGCTGCGCACCAGGAGCTCATCGGCGACGCGGAAAGCGGCGGCCAGGGGAAGGCGCGGGGCGACTTCCAGGAGCTTGTCGTTCGGGATGACGATGACGGTGTCACAGACGTCGCGGAGGCGGGCCAGGCCGGCCTCGGCGTTCTGCATGCGGACAGCGCCTTCGACGCCGAAGGGTAGGGTGCAGACAGCGATGGTCAGTGCGCCGGCTTCGCGAGCCAGGCGGGCGATGACGGGGGCGCTGCCGGTACCGGTGCCGCCACCCAGGCCGCAGGTGATGAAGACCATGTCGGCGCCGGTGATGGCGTTGCGCAGGTCGTCTTCGGTCTCGGTCGCGGCTTCTTCACCGATCTGGGGAAGGGCGCCGGCGCCGAGGCCGCGGGTCAGGTGGCGACCGATCAGGACCTTGTGGGGGACCTTGGCGGTCAGCAGGTGCTGGGCATCGGTGTTGATGGCCACCAGTTCGACGTCGCCGAAGTCCTCCTCAGTGAGGCGCGTGATGGTGTTGGTACCGCCGCCGCCGCAGCCGAAGACCTTGATCCGGGTGATCAGGCTGTGGAGGACCTTCTCGAGGTCCGAGTTGTCGCTCGTGGCGGTGTTCGTGTGTTGATTCTGCATCTGGACCATGGCCCCGCCGGATTCGGCGCGGGCGACAGCCTCGCGAATGATATCTTTCATGTGCATCCCCTCGTGGAAGCTCGCGCTTCCCCTCAAGACGTCACAGGTCCGGCCACGTCCATAAGGCTTGGCCCCCACTCCTGTAGGGCTTCCTGTGGGACCGGTGGACCCCCAGCAACAATCAGCGCGGCAGGGGGTGGTCGCCGTCGGTGAGGTACCACCAGTCATCGGCCGGATCGAAGCCGTGGAATTCGGTGATGAACCAGGTGAACGGCTGCTGGATGCTGATGCCGGCCGGCGTGCCCTGGGCGCCGCCAGCGAAGACCGAGTAGTAGATGCCGCAATCGTCCGGGTTGACGTTGTGTTCTTCGAGCACGTCCGCGCCGACACGGGTGCGCAGCGGCGACCCTCCCTTGGCATAGCCCATGCCGTAGGCCCCCTCAAGGGCTTCAGACTCGCTGTACGTGGTGCAGCCTTCGTCGAGACCCTCCTGCTCGAAGGTCAGCTCGGGCGACACGGCCTGGGTGGAGTCCCAGATCATCTCGCTCTGGACGAATTGGACGCCGGCGCCAAAGTAGAATGTGTGCGTAGAGGAATCCAGGCCAAGAGGGTCCGGTTGGCCGGCGAAGCCGAGGACGATGGCGGGCGCGGCGCAGACGACGACGACGCTCGTGCCGCACTGGTAGATGCCATCGTGGACGATGGTGTGGGCATAGGGGTCGAAGTTGGGGATCGGGGTCAATTGCACGCGGACGATGGGCGGCTCAGCGACCCCGGCCGCCACCGGGACGGATGTCTTGGCGGTGACAAAGCCGAACTTCTCGGCGGTGACCGTGTATTGGCCCGGCTCCAGGCCGGCGAAGCCGAATTTTCCGTCGCCGTCGCTGGAGGTCTGCTTGCCCGCAGCATCGACGGTCACGGTGACGCCTTCGAGCGGGATGACGGCGGCATCGACCACGACGCCGCGGATGATGCCGGTGTCCGCAGTGGGCTCCAGGCCGTCGCCGGGCCCGACCTTGGCGGGCTCTTTGTCGGAGGAGCAACCGGCGAGAGTGATGCTGAAGATGATCAGTACGGTCAGAAGGCGCATAGGGAGAACGCCCTCCGTGACACCATAAGTATTGCTGCCAGGTCGTTGAAGTCAGGCCGGCGGCGGCACCACACGGGCCGAGCACGCCACAAGGGAAAAACGGGGGAAGCGGAGTCCCGACGGCTTGGCCGCGGGCCAGGTCACGGTCCGGCGATCACCTTACTGGGGCGGGTAGTATTCGCCGTCGACGGTGAACCACCAGTCCTCTGGCGGCATGTAGCCGTGGAACTCGGTGATGTACCAGGTGAAGTCCTGCTGGACACTGAAACCGACAGGAGTGCCTGCGATGCCCCCGGCGAAGACCGAGTGGTAGATGGGGCAGTTCTCGCCGACGTTGTGCGAAGCGAGGCTCTCGTTCAGGACGCGGCCGCGGATCGGGCTGGGACCGCTGGCGCTGGTCAGGAACGTGCCGCCGGTGCATTCGTGGCCGATGGTCTCCATCTCGAAGTAGAGTTCGGGAGAGACCGCCTGGGTGCTCTCCCAGATCATCTCGGTCTGGACCAGCATGGCGCCGGCCTCGACGTAGATGTCGGGCGTGGACGAGTCTTCCGTGGTGCCCTGGCCAAGCAGGATGTTGGGGGCGGCGCAGACGACGATGACGCTGGTGCCGCACTGGTACAGGCCCTTGTAGACCTGGGTGGCGAAGTGCGGGTTGTAGCTGGCATCAGCTGTGAGTTGGACCCGCAGCACGGGCGGCTTGTCGACGCCTGCTTCGACGGTCGCGGAGGCCTGGACCTTCACGAAGCCGCTCTTGCTGACATCGAGGAAGTAGTTGCCCGGCTCGAGGCCGCTGAACCCGAAGGAGCCGTCGGCAAGGCTGATGGCATCGAGACCCGCGCCCTTGACCTTGATGAGCGCGCCCTCGATGGGCACGATGGAACTGTCGACGACCACGCCGCGGATGACGCCGGTCGTCTTCGTGGCTTGCACGTTTTCGTCAGCCGCAGTGGCCTCCTCTTCCTGGACCGGAGCGCCTTCGTCGGCGCAGCCGGCCAGGCCCACGAGGAGCAGGCTGGCGATGATGATGAATTGCCGCATCGGCTGCAGCTCTCGTTCAACGCCAATAACCTTTGCCGCGTTCGGCTCTATCCACGGAGCTTGGACGATGCTTGGAAACGGCTCAGGACAATCCAATACAGGGCTCCCGCGGCGAGCAGGAGGCCGAGGATGCTCGGGATGACCGGGAACGCATAGGTCCCCAGCAGGGCTCCCCGTTGCAGGTCCACGATGTACAGGATCGGGTTGAAGCGACTGGCGGCGGCAAGGCCAGGACTCAGCAGGTCGACGGGGTAGAACACGCCACCCATGAAGATCAGCGGCGTCATGACGAAGGTCTGCGGGACGAAGACGTGGTCCCAGCGCGTGGCCACCAGACCGATGAGGACCCCGAGCAGTGCGAAGATGGCGCAGCTCAGCAGCAGGACGACGGGGAACAACACCCAATTGACGTCCCAACCGGTCGCGACGGGGACGGCGATGATGATGGTCAGCAAGCCGATGAGGCCACCGCGCAGCATGCCGCTCAGCGTGTAGGCGATGACGATCTGCCAGTCCTTGAGGGGGCTGGTGAGGATGTCGTCGATGTAGCCAGCACGACGGGCATCGAACAGGCTGCTGCCGGTGTTGGCGAAGGCGTTGGTGAGCGCGCCCTGGATCACGAGGCCGGGGACGATGAAGGTGAGGTACGGGACGCCGTCGAACGCTTGGATGCGGTCCCCGAGGGCGTGGCCGAAGACGAACAGGAACAGCGCGGCGGAGACGACGGGCGGGATGATGGTCTGGCCCCAGACGTTCATGAAGCGCGCCGATTCACGGCGGGCGAGCATCAGCGTGGCGTAGGTGGTGCCCCGTTCGCGGGCGCCGACGATGCTCATGGGACCTCCATCTCGCCGCGACGGGTGAGGTGCACGAAGACGTCTTCGAGGCGGCTCTGTGCGACCTCGATGTCGACGACGTCCACGTTGGCCTGGTCGAGGGCCCGAAGCATCTGCCGCATGCCGAGCGTCGGTTCGGCGGATTCCAGGATGAGGCGGCCGCGGGCATCGACGGTGAAGTCACCCAGGTCGAGGGTGGCGGGAAGGTGTTCTGGGGTGATGACGACGCGGCGGTGGCCGTACTTGGCGCGCAGGTCGTCGGGGCTGCCTTGTTCGATGACGCGTCCTTGGTCGATGACGGTGATGTCGTCGCACAGCGCCTCGGCTTCCTCGAGATAATGCGTGGTGAGCAGGACCGTCATGCCGTCGTCGTTGAGCTTGCGCACATAGTCCCACAGGCCGCGGCGCAGCTCCACGTCGACGCCCGCGGTGGGTTCGTCCAAGATGAGCAGGCGTGGCTTGTGCATCAGGGCACGGGCGAGCAGGAGGCGGCGCTTCATGCCGCCCGACAAGGTGCTCGTGCGCTTGCTGCGGTAGTCGTAGAGGTCGAAGACGCGCAGCAGCTCGCGGGCCCGTTCGAGGCTCTCATCGTAATCGTAGCCGAAGTAGCCGGCGTGGTACGCGAGGATGCGTTCCAGGCCCAGGAAGTCGTCGAAGTTGGGCTCCTGCGGGCAGACGCCGATCATGGACTTCGCCTTGGCGGGCTCCTTCCAGACATCCGTCCCGAAGACCTCGATGCTGCCCGCAGTGGGGCGCACCAGGCCCGTGAGGGCGCCGATGGTGGTGGTCTTGCCTGCGCCGTTGGGGCCGAGCAGCCCAAAGAACGATCCTTCGGGGACGGTGAGGTCGATGCCGTCGACGGCGCGCTTGTCACCGTATTGCTTGACGAGGCCGCGGATGCGGATGGCGTCAGTCACAGCTGAGCACCTTGAGCCGGTACGATTCGCCTTCGAAGGTGATGTGCAGCTCTTTCTGGGCGCCGGCGACGTTGTAGTGGCTCCAGAACGCGTGCTCGGACGCGGTGGTCCACGACGCGTGTTCGTGTTCCCCCAGCTCGGCCTTGACGATGAGGGCGTGGAAAGCGGGCCACATCTCTGCATCCGCCTGCGTCCATTCCACGTAGACGGCGTCGTCGCTGGCGGCGCAGTCGGACATGCAGTGGCGGACCTCCATGAGGGGCTCGCAGCTGATGCAGCCCGAGAGCAGGGCTACGGCGATGGCCGAGAAGACAAGAGACTTCACAGGAATCGGCGGAAGGTGTTGGTTCCGCGGTACACGGCCGCAGATCCGAGGCCTTCCTCGATGCGTAGCAGTTCGTTGTACTTGGCGACGCGGTCACTGCGGGCCGGCGCACCGGTCTTGATCTGGCCAGCGTTGGTGGCAACGGCGATGTGGCTGATCGTGTTGTCCTCGGTCTCGCCGCTGCGGTGGCTGACCACGTTGGCGAAGCCGTGGTTCTCTGCCAGGCGCATGACGTCGAGGGTCTCGCTCAGCGTTCCGATCTGGTTGACCTTGATCAGGATCGAATTGGCTTCGCCGTTGGCGATGCCGTCTTCGAGGCGGGCGCGGTTGGTGACGAACAGGTCGTCGCCGACCAGTTGGCAGCGGTCGCCGAGGCGCTTGGTGATGGATTGCCAGCCGGCGTGGTCGTCTTCGCTCATGCCGTCTTCGATGCTGACCACGGGGAAGCGGTCGCACATCTCGGCGTAGAAGTCGATGACCTCGTCGGGGCTCTTGCGGCCGTCTTCGCCGAAGTCGTACTCGTTGCTCTCTGTGTCGTACAACTCGGTGGCCGCGACGTCGAGGGCCAGGAGCAGGTCGCTGCCAAGTTCGTAGCCGGCGCTGCTGACGGCCTTCTCGATGTAGGTGAGGGCGTCCACGTTGCTGGGGAGGTCTGGGGCGAAGCCGCCTTCGTCACCGACGGCGGTGGCGAGGCCGTCGTTCTTGAGGGCCTTCTTGAGGTGGTGGTAGACCTCGACGCCCATCCGGAGGGCATCCTGGAAGGTGTCGGCGCCGACGGGGGCGACCATGAACTCCTGGATACTGACGTTGTTGGCGGCGTGGGCGCCGCCGTTGAGGATGTTCATCAGGGGCACGGGCAGGACGCGGCCGACCTGACCTCCGAGGTACATGTGGAGCGGCACGTGGAGTTCGTCCGCCGCAGCACGGGCCGTGGCAAGACTCACTGCGAGCATGGCGTTGGCGCCGAGCTTGCTCTTGTTGGGCGTGTTGTCCAGATCGATCATGTGTGCATCGACGCCTTGCTGGTCGAAGACATCCATGCCACCGATCGCTTCGGCGATCACGTTGTTGACGTTCCGGACAGCATCCTGGACGCCCTTGCCGAGGTAGCGGGCGCCACCATCACGGAGCTCCACGGCCTCGTGGGTGCCGGTGCTGGCGCCACTAGGGACGATGGCGGTGCCGCGGGCGCCGCTATCGGTGATGACGTCGGCTTCGACTGTGGGGTTCCCACGGCTGTCGAGGACCTCGCGTGCGTGGATGTGGATGATGCTGCTCACGGGACTCAAGCACGACGACCCAGAGCCATGAGAAAAAGGGTACTACACCGAAAGAAAACACGCGGCACGGCAGACGCCGGCGATGGGCGCGGCCTGGCGCCGGTTTCTTGACGTGGTGGACCCGTTGCGCCGCTGAACGAACGCGGGCCGTGGGGGAGAAGAAAGGGGGGAGGAACGGGCCAAGCCCACGCAGTGGGCTCAGTCGAAGCTGTGGGCGTTCTTCGAGGCGATGGCGGCGACGCCACCGTGGCTCTCAAAGAGGGGGCGCACGGCCTTGGCCTGCATCAGGGCCCAGATGACCAGGACAGCACCGGCGAAGACCGGGGCACCGGGCCAGACCCAGAGCTGGAAGTCCTTGATGGGGGCGTTGCCGAAGATGGCGCCTTCTTCCCAGCTGGGGCGCCACATGTAGCTGCTGGCGAGGATCCACATGATGGTGGCCCACAACGCCATGGGCAGCGCGGCGGCCTGGACCAGGCTGCTCCATTTGGCGGCGCCGGGCAGCTTGAAGGCGCTGCTGAGGACCGGGCCAAGCGTGGCCAGAGCCCCGAGCAGGAAGCCGATCCAGCCGGTGGCGGTCATGACCTTGAGACTCAATGCGAGGCCTTGGAACATGCCTGGTTCCGCATCTTCGGTGGTGTCGGCGATGCCGAGGACGCCTCCGAAGCTCTGGCCGGTGTAGCTCTGGCGGATGTATTCCGCGTCGCTGTGGCCGAAGGCCGTGAAGAAGTTGTAGCTGGCAGAGCAGCTCTCCGCCGCACTGCAGACACCCTGGGCACGGGTCTCGTCGCCGCTGAGGATCTGCATGCTCCACGGCACGATAAGGACCAAGGCCAGGAACACGGCCGCGAAGGCCGCGCCCTTGAGCTGGGCCTCAGCCTGCGTGCGCAGTCCATCGCGGGTGGCGACGACGCCTGCCATGACCTTGAAGAATGTCATGATGAGCACGGCGGCGCCGATGAAGACCAGCACTGGACTGATGATCCAGAGGCGTTGGACGGGGTCGGGGTTGGGCGTGATGACGTTCAGCAGCGTCGTGAACCCGGTGCCGAGCCAGTACGCGCTGCTGCTCAGGGCCATGAAGCCGCCGACGGCGCCGACAAGGGCCAGGGTCCAACCCGCGAACCGTGCCACCACGACCGGCATGGGCACGAAGCCGACGACCACGAGCAACAGACCGGCCACCATGGCCATGATGATGCCACCCAGGGTGACGCCTGGACTGGCGGGGCCGTAGGCGTTGGAGGCGTCGAAGGCGTCGGCCATGTCGCCGCGCGAGATGGTGTCGTCCTTCTGACCTGCGTCGTTCGTTGCCTTGTTGAAATCAAAGACGCCGAAGGGGACCGCGAGGTGCATCACGAGGAGCACGATCGTCAATCCGCCCGCGACCAGCGCTGGCGTACCAAAATGACCTATCTTGTTCATGTTCGACCACCGGGTTGATGACGTCAAACCCGGTGGCCAAAAGAGGCTTTCCTCAGGCCACGACCGTGAACGTCGCCATCTCCTCGGCGGGAGCCGTGACGATGGCCCATTGTTGCTTGATCACGAAGTAGGCGACGATGGGCACGAGGATGGGCCAGAATCCGGGGAGGAACGTGTCCTTCACGCCGGCATCCGGCTTGGCCATGAACCACGAGACGACGTAGAACAACGCGGCGCCGAGCCAGACGAGACCTGCCGGGTAGAGCAGGATGCGCACGCCGCGTTCGATGCCGACGCCCAGGCCGACGCTGCGCAGCGTGCCGACGAACGTGCCAAGGGCGCCGATGGCGAGGCTGGTCCATGCCGCCGCGACCAGCAACGTGATCGTGGTCTGCATCCAGTCCCAGTCGCCCTGGCGGGCGTAGCGCAGGCGGCCATGGTCGTCCATCTCGGAGACCGTGACGCCTTGGATGTCCTGGGCGGAGAAGAACAGAGGCGCGGTGTCGTCGCCGTCGATGCGGAAGTTGACCTCGTCGCTGACACCGTCCGGGAGCAGGCCGATGGCCCATGGGACGATCAAGACGGCCGCCATGAATGCCATGGCCCAGCGCGCCGTCCGGGCGTGGGCTGCGGCGCTGTCCCGGATGCCATCGCGGTTGGCGCTGACGCGTACCATGATGTCGAGGCCTGCGTAGGCGGCGACCAGACAGGCGATGGCGACGATGACGGGCGTGATGGCCCAGAACTGGGCCCGGAACTCCGTGAAGAGCAGTGTGCCCATGAACGTGGAGAAACCGGTGCCGACGTGGTACATGGCAGGCATGAAGGCCATGGCGCTGCCGATGACGAGGACGAGGCCGCCGCTGGCGCCGATCCAGCGGGCCGCGTCGACCTTGAGGGGCTGGAACCCGAGGACCATCAGAAGCGTGGCGCCGAGCGCGGCGATGAACAGTCCCGTCCACATGAGGGTGGTCGACCATGAGAACAAGGCGAGCGAATCCGGTCCTCGGGCCATGAGCTCCGCCGCCTCGTCGAAGCGCACCCAGTTGTTCTTCGGCGTGGAGAAGCCGCGGAACTGGATGACGCCGAAGGGCAGGATGAAGAACAGGACGATTGCCGTTCCGATCGCGATGGCGGCGTTCAGAGCAGGGCGGCCATAGTGGCCGTAGTTTCCGGACATGGTCAGTCGTACACCACGGGTTCGGGGAAGTCATCGGCGACGATGCCGGTCTCGTCGGCGACCACGATGCGGGCCACGAGGATCGCGAAGACACTGGCCGTGATGCCGGCGGCGGCGGCGATCATCGCGACGCCAGTGGTCCGGGCGCTGAAGATGTCGCTGGGGTCGTGCAACGTGAACGAGGCCAGTAGGGCCGCGATGATGGTGAACGGATGCAAGAGGACGGTGGCCAGGGACGCGCTCTCGACGAGGCGGCCGAAGACCGGCTGCTGCAGGCTCTCCATGTGCTTGCCGGCGATCCCTGCGAAGGGAGCCAGCACGGCGAAGAGGGAGGTGAGCATGACGATGCCGATGAGGGTGCCCAGATCCGACCAGAGGGCGTTCCCGAGTTCGTTGACGTCCATGGCGAAGGCCAGGGACGCGTCCTGCATGAGGAACACGTCGTAGGCGCCCCAGAAGAACGTGTCATCGGCGGCTTCGGTGCCGGCGGGTTCGACCGATCCGGGCATGACGGTGACGACCCAAGGCATGAGGGTCACGAGGGCGAAGGTCAGGGCGCCCACGATGGCGAGGCGGCCGTGCTTCTGGGCGTGGCCACGCAGGTCGCGGTCTGCGCGGATCAGGCCCGCCCAGCCCTTGGCAAGGCAGACCAGGAGCGTGATGGTCAGAGCGAGGACCAAGGCCGGGCTGAAGGTCGTGAGGTAGGTGACCAGGTCGGCCGAGCTGTGTTCGGCGAGGTACGGCGCCCACTCTTTGGGAGGATTGTCCCAGCCCATGACCTTCTGGATCCATGCATTGAAACCCCGGCCAGCCCAGAGCCCCTGGTTGTGGATCGTCATGGCGGCCCCGGCGGCGGTCAGCAGGCCGGCCCCCAGTTGGAACCAACCGGTCTTGCCCACCGCGTTGAAGTGGGCCAAGACGGCGAACAGGACGGCCCCGGTCGCCATGAAGACCAGGCTGACCACCATGTAGGTGAAGCCAGCCCCGGTCGGCACGATCGAGGTCTCTGCCGCGTCGCGCTCTGCCTTGTACCCCGACAGGCTCAACACATCGTCACGGACGACCGCACCCTGATCGTCTTGCACGACCACATGGGCGAACGGCACAGCGAAGTGCACGGCGAGCGCGGCCAAGGCCAACGCTCCAACGATCAAAGGGAACCAACGGGACCGCATACGCAAGCGCGTCCACCCTGGAGTGGCATCAAAACCGTTGGGGTCGCAGCGTTGAATTCACCAGCGCGCCGAAAGGGCGTCAAGAGCGGGGCGCAGTTGCGCCGTCGGCACGCCGAGGCCGATGCGGATGTGGCCGCCGCGGCCGAAGCATTCGCCCGGTATCAAGAGCAGCCCGTCGCCCAGGGCCTGCTCGGCGAACGCCCAGGTGTCCTCGACAGGGACCTTCGGGAACGCCGTCAAGATGCCGAGGGCGGGCTCGAGGCTGTTCTCAGAGCACCAGGCGGTGTAGATGGCGTGGTTCTTGGCCAACCGCACCTCCAAGGCGCGGCGACGGGGCTCGGCGAGGCCCAGCAATGCGACCCCTAGACGCGTGCCGGAGCTGCTTGCGCCCAATGAAAGGGTGCGGTGGATCTCTTCGACCGCGGCCATGACCTCGGCATCTCCTGCCGCCCACCCCGCGCGGAGTCCCGGCGCGCCCCAGCACTTGTTGAGGCTCCCGGTGGAGACGAGCGCAGGGTGCAGGCCTGCGGCCAGGGCATGGTCCGTGAGTTCTCGATAGACCTGGTCGACGAGCACCAAGGCACCCACGTCGGCGGCGGCCTTGGCCAGTTCGACGAGCTTGGCCGAGCGCGTGACGGCCCCCGTAGGGTTGTTGGGGCTGGTGAGCATGACGAGCGCGGTCTTGTCGTCCATGGCAGCGACGACCTTCTCCACGTCGAGTTGGCCATCTTCATCGCGGTCCACGAAGCGCACCTCGGCACCCAGGCCCTGCGCGGTGTGCGGCATCGGGGCGTAGTAGGGGCGCTCGCAGACGACGTTGCAGCCGGGTTTGAAGGCGTGCATGATGACGGCGGTGTTGGCCGCGGTGGTGCCGGCGGTGGCACGGACCGCTTCATCGGGCAGCCCGAGGTGGTGCGCGACCGCGTCGCGCCAGGCCGTGGCGGCGTGCAGGTCGAAGAGCGCCACGTCAGCCGCGTCGATCTGGGTGGGGAGCCCCTCCAAGGGGTCCTCATTCACGAAGGCGCTGGCGCCAAGGTTGAACTCAGGTGCACCATGGGCCCAGCCTTTGGCCAAGAGTTGGGCATGCAGGAACGGAGGGAACTCCACGCGGTGGACCGGGCGCCCCTCTTGAAAGCCGTGGCCGTGGGACCTGGCGCGGATGTTTATCAGCGCGGAGCCGAGTGCCCTCTTGTGCGAGTCCTTGCCGTCGTCCTTCTCCTGGCCACCCCGATGGCCGGCGCGGTCGCCGACAGCAGCCACACCTGGTTCCTCACCGCCGAGCGCGGCAGCATCCCGGAGTATGGGATCGCGGACGCGCTCTTCATGGCGCCGGAGTCGTCAGGCACGCAGGGACAAGCGCGCTTCTCCTCCCTCGCTCTGCCCTCCAACCCCTTGACGGGCGGCGCGCCCACCGTGGACCGGGTCGAATGGTATCGTGCGACGCCGTGGCCCCTTGACATGGAGGTCCTTGAGGATGTCCGTGTCGTCTTGTACATGCAGGCGAGCGCGCAGGTCGCGGCGACCCTCGAGGCCGACCTCGTGGCGTTGCTGCCCGGCGGCGGCCAAGCGACCATCGCCGAGCAGGACCGCGCCGTCAGCATCAGCTCCAGTGGGACCAGCGAGGTCCAGTTGACCCTCGCGGCGCGCGGCCAGGTGCTACCAGAAGGTTCGATCCTGCGGCTCGGCATCGCCGTGACCGGACCTTCCATTGCGACCGTCGTGCTGTACGGGGATTCCGCCAATCCATCCCGCGTCGACGGCCTTCGTGTCCAGCCCCTCGACAGCGATGAAGACGGTCTGCCAGACACATTGGAGCGCCGCGCCGGCACGGACCCCAACAATGCACGCGACCCCGGCGATGGCGCCTACGACGCCGACGGGGACGGCCTGTCCGACGCCTTGGAGGCGCAACTGGGCACCGACCCGTTCCTAGCGGACTCCGATGGCGACGGATGGGTCGACGGAGCAGAGCACCGCGCCGGCACCGACCCGCTGCGCGCCACGGACTTCCCTGTCGACGCGGATGCAGACGGCCTGTACGATGCCTTCGAGACAAGGGCGCTGACCGACCCCAGCCGGGTCGACAGCGACGGTGACGGCGTCACCGACTGCGAAGAAGACGAAGACGAAGACGGGCTGACGAACTGCCAGGAACAACGCTACGGCACAGACCCGCTGCGGGCGGACACAGACGGGGATGGCATCCCGGACGGCGAAGAAGTGGCGCGCGGCACCGACCCGACCGTCCATGCCTCGCCACCGACGCCGCCTGGCCCGCAAGGGCTGGAGATGGTGGCAGCCACCATGTTCCTGGCCATCGGAGTCCTGTTGGCCATGTTCGGACTGGTCCGGAGGCAGCGCTCGTGATCAAGCGGACGCAGCGCCTGCTCCTGAAGTGGAGCCTGGCGGTCAACTTCGCGTTCTTCGGCCTCGCCTACGCCGATTATGCGTTCTGGGACTCCGTCGGCATGGTCGCCATCCTGAGTTTCTACGGCCTCTTCTTGTTGGGCCTGATCATCCTCCTCATGCTCGATACGGGGCCGCGCTACCAGCGCCTCGAATTCCAGGCCCCGGATGAGGGCCCGAAGACCATCATCTACCGGAGACCCTAATGGCCGACGCCGAGATCCTGCCCGACTGGGCCGCCCGCTACGTGCAAGAGAACCTGAAGGCCCACATGCACATCATCAACGTGCTACCCATCGACAAGGGGGCCTTGGCGGGCGCGTACCTGCTCAACACATCCAAGGGCGCGGTGCTGGTCCAGAAGGGCCGCATCAGCGAGACCCAGCATTGGTTCATGCCGCTGCCGGGAGAGCATTTCAGTTTCAGCTGCGACCGCTGCGGCGAGCGCATGGAACTCGTGGACCCGGAAGTGCCTCGCCTCGTGTACTGCTCCGCGTGCGGCGAACAACACTACCTGGTGATCCAAGACGGCGAACTGAAGGCCCTCAAGGACCCAAAGGCCGCCAGCGCCGGCCCCGCAGGGGGCTTCGTCCATGATGGCCACACCTTGTACCGCAAGAAGGCCGGCAAGGACTACACGTACTTCTTCACGCAGACCAAGCCACGGGCTGGCGAGCCCTGCGACCTGCCGGACGGCTACAGGGTCGAGACCAACGGCCGCACCGGCGTGCCCGCGCTCGTCGAGGCCGACCGTTGCGCCGCCCATACGGCCAAAGGCGACCCGTGCAGCAACAAGGCCCGGCCCGGCCAGCGGTTCTGCGCGCGCCACGCTTAAGCCAGCAGTTTTCTGGTGGCGACCTCATGCGCTGCACGTGACGGAGCCCGCCGCGCGGACCGAGGTGCACCTCGAGGCCACATGGAAGACGACCCGACGATGGTTCCTGGCAGCAGCGATCGCGCTGTTCCCGTTCATTTTCATCCTCGACGCCGCCACTGACCTGCCGTTGTCCCCTGTGATCCCTGGTATGGTCGCCATCTTGGTCGTGTGGCTGCTGGGACCATTCCTGGTGATGGAGCTCCTCATCCGCATGCAGCGCGCCAGCAGCCGACCGCGCGCCACGACCATCTCCCGATACGCCGTCGGCGCCGCCTGCCTGTGGTTCCTCGGCTGGCTGGTGCTTGCATGAAAGCGTGGTGGATGCTCCTTCTCTTCGTGGTGCCTGCGGGGCTCGCCCAAGACGTCGGCGACGCTCTCAAACCACTGGACGAGGTGCTGGGAGACACCGTCCCCCCAGCCCTTGCAGAAGCCTACGCGGCGGCCGGCCAGAACATCACACGGGAGGACGTCCGCCTCGATCTCGACATGAACGTCACCAAGGGGACCATCGGCTTGTTCGGCCTCCTCGTCGGTTCCGGGACTGCCGAATTGGACGCCCACGTGACGCTCCGCGTTGAGATGCGAGTCATTTCCTCCGAACGGATCCGGGCAGCGCTGGAGGGCGACAACGCGTTCAACACCAGCGCCGAGAACGCGACCTTCCTGAGCGAAGTCTTCCTCCCGGCTGAGGTCTTCCGGGCGTCGGTCACCGCCGAAGCGATGGCG
>JBFIDG010000021.1:0-20737 GCA_041581335.1 Thermoplasmatota archaeon | reverse complement strand
GGTTGGTTGTCGATGAGGAGCCAATCGGCACCATTCGTGGCGGCGGCCAGGGCGTCGTCGAGCGTCTCGACCTCGACCTCGAGCATCAGGTCCGGGTGGGCTGCTCGCAGAATGGCGGTGGCCATGCCGGCGCCGCCGGCGGCCTCCCGGTGGTTGTCTTTGACCATCATGGCGTCGTAGAGCCCCATGCGGTGGGGGTCGCCTCCTCCGAGGGCGATGGCCTCTTTCTCGAAGCTGCGGAAACCGGGCGTGGTCTTGCGGGTGCCGGTGACGATGGCCCCGCAGCACGCCTCGGCCAACAGGCCTGCCAGTCGCCGGGTCTCCGTGGCTATGCCGCTCATACGGCCGACGATGTTCAGCGCGACCCGTTCGGCTGCAAGGATCCGGTTGGCGGGGCCGTGGACCGTCAGGACGACGGCCCGGGCTTCGACTTGGGAGCCGTCCTGGACCATGGGCTTGGCCATGACGCCGACGCGGGCGAAGACGTCGATGGCGTGGCGCAGTCCTGCGATGGTGCCGGGCTGGCGCATCACCATGCGCGCCGAGCCGGCGGCCTGCAAGGCCGGGATGCCGTCACTGGTGAGGTCGCCCTCGCCGATGTCTTCCTCGAGATAGAGGCTGATCCAGTCCGTCAACGGCGTGCGGACAGGCGCGGCGCCTTTAGGCACGACGGTGCCGCGCGGCGTCCCGGGCTGGGGCGGGCGGGAGCCATCTTTGGGCTACGTCCAGTGCTGCGTCCCCCGGGGCACCGCGGCACTGGCACGGGTGACGCCCGCGCCACCGGCCGGTCGGCGCCGACCGGTGCCGCTACCGTTCCAACAAGGCGACCAACAATCCTATCAATGCTCAGAACAGGCTCTCGGGTATGCGCCTGCTCAGCCTGCTGATCGTATTGGCCTTCCTCCCGACGGCACAAGCCCTGGAGATCCAGGCGCAGCCCACGGACCTCGTGGACCTGGTGCCGGATGCGGCCCGCGACGTCATGTTCGACGTGACGATTTCGTGCATGAGCTACGAGGACCGCATCCAGCCGACAGGCCGCTTCCTGGTCCACGAGATGCAGACCGAGCACCCGCGCCTCATCGCATTCGGGCAACGCGCATATCCGCTGGAAGACAACCATTGCCTGCAAGGCAACGACCTCATCGTCCCAGTGAACTTCACCGTCGGAGGCTCCACGGACGTCCCCGGTCTGCGCGCCCTGAAGGTGGAGCACATCTTCTTCATCGAAGACGCCGGAGGCAACCGACTGACCGAGTCGTTCACGGTCGGGCAGCGGGTCGCCATGGCCTGGTACGGCAAGATCACCGCGACCACCGAGACCTCAGTGCAGACGGCCGGCCCGCAGAAACAGATCATCTACGAGATCACAGTGACCAATCACGGCAATGCCCGCACCGCCGTGCACTGGGAGGTCGTCGGCGAGCGCCCCGAGCAAGGTGACCTCGTCCTACCCGCACCGCTCATCCTGGACTCCGCAGCCGACGGCGATCGCACCACCGCGACGGCCACCGTGATCTACTCCACGCCGTTCTCCAACGGCCCCAACCGAGCATCCGAGAACTTCACCATCCGCGCCATCCCCGTATCGTCGTACGACCCCGAAGACAGGGGCGACGCGGTGGAGCTGGAATTCCAGGCGGACACGAAGGGCGTCTACGTCCCTGGCCCTACCGCTCTGCTGCCCGTGACCTTGTTGCTCGCGGCGCTCATCCGCCGCCGATAGGACCAAGCCGGGGCCCAGATTGGCCCACGCATGCGCATCGGGATCGTCGGTTGCGGAGCCATCGGCTCAGAGATGGCTGAAGCCGCCAACGACATGGAAGACATCAGGGAGCTATGGCTCCACGACGTCGACCCAGACGCCGTCGAGACCCTGCGCCACCTCTCGAAGGCCCGCGTAGCAGCGAGTGCCGAAGAACTGGTCGAAGCGGTGGATCTCATCGTCGAATGCGCCAACAAAGGCGTCGTGCAGACCGCCGTCAAGAACGCCCTCGGCAAGGGCAAATCTGCCATGTTGCTGACCGTCGGCGCCCTGGCAGACGACAAGCTGCGCGACGAACTGGTCACCCTGGCCCGTGCGCACGGCGGCCGCCTGTACATCCCCAGCGGTGCCGTCATGGGCATCGATGGGCTGCGCGGCGCCGCAGAAGCGGACCTCAAGTCAGTCACCCTGGTCACCACCAAACCCAACGCCGGCCTCGACCGGGAAGTGGACAAGTGGACGCTGCTGTTCAATGGCAGTGCCCGCGAAGCGGTGAAGGCATTCCCGAAGAACGTCAACGTCGCGGCCACGCTCTCCATGGCGGGCCTAGGCTTCGACAAGACCTGGGTCCAGGTGGCCGTCGACCCCTTGGCCACCCTGAACAGCCACAAGGTCATCATCGAGGGCGCCTTCGGCCGCGCCCGCATCGAGGTGGAGAACCTGCCAAGCCCCCACAATCCCCGCACCAGCCACTTGGCCTCGTTGTCCGCCATCGCGCTGCTGCGCCGCATCGTCAGCCCCATCCAGATCGGCGCCTGAAGCTTGGCCGACAAGGCCAATGGATTGATACGGCGCCGAGAGACATTCGCTACCCGTGACGACCCCGCAGCGCCGGCGACGACCGGCAATGCCACTTGGAGAAACCACATATAGAAGGGGCCTCGTGGTTCGTCCGATGAAGCGCATTGTGCTCCTGGCTGGCCTCCTGTTGGTCGCCCTCCCGACCGCCTCCGCGACCGTGACGATCACGGCCGAGAACGGCGACCTCGAACTCATGGCCGGCATGACCAGCAAGGTCCCTGTCACCGTGACGGTCTCCTGCGACGAGTTCGTCATGGCCGCCGCCCAGAGCATCACCTACGCCATCAACAGCAACGCCGCCGCGGACCTGAAGGCCTCCCACCCCGAGATCACCGTCACCGCCGGTGCCGGCTGCATCCCAGGCAACGCCATCAGCGCCACCGGAGACATCACGCTCAACCCCGACATGGACTCCTTCGGCCTGGCTCCCCAGACCCTCAAGATCTGGTCCGTCAAGGGCTCGGACAACTTCACGTACGAACGCAGCGGCAACGTCTGGGTCGCATACAACCCCGGCCACACCCTGACGCCGGACGTCACGTTCCCGTACACCTTCATGGGCGGCGACAAACTGAGCTTCAACCTCACCGTCGACGTCAGCGCCAACAGCGACACGATGGTCATGTTCTTCCCCGTCTCTTCGACGGCCAACGGCAGCGTCGCGGGCCTCGCCCACCAGCGCTTCTTCTTCAGCCAAGGCGAGAACAGCAGCCGCATCCTGCCCGTCAGCTGGACCCCTCCGGCCAGCAACTGGGACAACGCCACCATCACCTTCAGCAACTACAGCCACTGCCTGCTCGGCGGCGAGATCGACCCGTGCGAGCCGCAGCTCGAAGAGACGGTCACCTGGACCATCGTCAACGGCGCCCCCAAGACCACCGGTGACGGTGAAGGCAAGGACAGCCCCGGCGTCGGTGCCGGCCTCATCATCGGCCTGCTCGCCGTCGCTCTGGTCGTCCTGCGCCGCCGCTGATGTGGATCGCTGAAGGCATCCACCGGACCGATGGCGGTTTCCTCGTCCCCCAGCGCGCCGTCGTGCCGCCTCTGAGGGGCCTCGAAGGTGTCCTGCACATCGGGCTCGCCGCCACCATCCAGGGGCCGCTGCGCCACATGGGCGCCATTGTCATCGCGGCCGAAGCCAGCGCAGAGCAGGTCGTCGCAGGTCACGAGCTCATTGTCGGCGCCCGCGCCGAGACGGGGGATCTGTACTGCGATGGCCGGATCGTCGTGCAAGCAGGTGCCCATACGGGGCATATCCGCGCCGGTGGTGATGTGCTGCTACTGGGTGCGTCCACGGTCGGCGACATCGACGCCGGCGGGGACATCATCGTGGTGGGGGACCCGAAGACCGGCGCCCTGCGGCCCGGTGGGCGCGTCTCGACGCGCCCCTGGTGACGACGATCAGGTCGCCCGACCCGTGACGAGCCGGCCTTCCCGCCGCTGCGGCGGCCCCGGCACCAAAGATCCATGATGCGACCGTGCCGACGGCGCAGCGCGGACCCTACGCCCTGAGACCTGATGCTGGCCCGCGGCCGGACCCCCCTGCCGACGTCAGTTGCCGAGTTCGAACATCTTGTCGAGGCAGCGCTGTGCGCCCTCGATGATGTCTGCGTCGATCTCGATGACCTGGTCATCGGTCGGTGCCTGGAGCGCTTGCAGGATGTGCGCCAGGTCGGTCCTCTTCATGTGTGGGCACAATACGCATGCACCCATGACGTTGAGCTTCGGCATCTCGGCACGGATGCGGTCACTGGTGCCGCATTCTGTGATGGTCATGATGTCGACCTTGCCCTTGGCCTCGAGCTCCCGCGCGTAGTCCATCATCTTCTCCGTGGAGCCGATGAAGTCCGCCTCGTCCAGCACGCTGCTGGCGCATTCGGGGTGCACCATGACCGTGAGGTCCTTGCCCTCGCGGGCCGCGGACTCCTTCCAGGCACGGATGCTGCCGGCGTCGAAGCGCTCGTGCACCTCGCACACCGCGTCGAAGATGTGGACCGTCTTCTTGCCGGCGAGGGCCTTCTGCAGGTGGACGCCCATGAAGGCGTCGGGGACAAAGATCAACTCGTCACCAGGAAGGGCTTCGCAGACCTGCAAGTAGTTGCTGCTCGTGACGCAGGCGTCGCACTCGGCCTTGACGGCCGCCGTCGTGTTGACGTAGCATGCCACCGGCACGCCGGGGTGCTGGGCCTTGAGGCGCCGAACGTCGGCCGCGGTGATGCCGTCAGCGAGGCTGCACCCCGCTTCAGGCGTCGGATGCAGGACACGCTTCTGGGGGTTGACGATCTTCGCCGTCTCCGCCATGAAGCGGACGCTGCTGAACAGGATCGTGGACTCGGTGCGTTCCTTGGCGATCTTGGCAAGGCCGTAGGAATCGCCGACGGCGTCCGCGACACCGTAGATGATGTCCGGGGTCTGATAGGAATGTGCCAGCACGAAGACGTCCTGTTCCGCCTTCAGCGCGTTGATCTCCAAGGTCATCGGCGCGATGAGCCGACAGGCGTCCAGGTCCCAGCGATCGGGCTGGCCGATGGCCTTGCAGAGCCGTTGGGCCTCTGCTTCCGTCGCCTCAGGCGACCACGCGCGTACAGCACCATGCGGCCGCGGGATGGGCGGCAGCATGGAGGACATCAGATCCGTCATGACGTTCCTGGGGGCGGTGCCCCCAAGGGCTCTGACTTGGCCGTCATAGATGATGGTTGTTGTGAGGGCCCGTGGCCGCCATCCCCACCCACGTGGCTCGCCCCGCCCTCGACAAGACGATGCGGGGGTCTGCCGCAGGCTTGCGTCGCGCCGCCCATGGACGATCGTGACGTGCATGCCCTTGGCCACAGGGCCGCATTCCACCAAAGGGGGCCCGTGCCCGTCTGCATGTCCTGGACCTCCCCCATGTAGGCCCGGCGTGAGGACAATAATAGTGGCTCGACCGACCCCATGTTGCTTGGCCATCATCGAGAACGGTCCTATCGGACCCATAGGCCCCGACGCATCCGCGCTCGTCGCCGGCGCCCACTCCTGGCAAAGACGGCAAAAAGCTCAGCGGACTTCGTCGCTCAAGGCACCTGCAGAGGCCGCCGAAGTGTACCGCATCGACATCTCGTGCGCCGTGCTCGGCATCGAGGCGCCGCCGTGCCCGATCACCGGATGGGTCGTGCGGACCAATGCTCTTTGGAGCGTCCTGGCCCAGACCCCCGCCGGACGTGCGGCCCACGTGGCCCGGTGGGTCACGACGTTCGCCCCCGCCCAGGTGTACATCGAGCAGGGCCTGGCACCCACGTCGTTGTGGATCCGCTTCGAAGAACCGTTCCAAGTGCTCAACCGGTTGCTGGATGGCCTCGTCGTGAAGCGCCTGGAGATGACCCCGGCGGGCACCGCGACCGCGTTCATCTCCGGCCCACCAGACCGGGCCGGACGGCTTGCCACCATGGTCAGCCAGGCATCCCCCCAACTGACGATGCGCGAAGCCATCCAGGTCGCGCCAGAGGCACCGCTCACCCGGCGCCAGCGCGAGGCGTTGTCCCTCGCCGTGGCCCTCGGCTACTACGAGGTGCCACGCCGGGCCAACCTGCACGAAGTGGCCGAACGCATGGGGATGAGCGCGGGCGCCGCCTCAGAGCTACTACGCCGCGGCGAGCGGATCCTCATCGGCGGCTTCTTCGACGACTGTGACGCCGTCAGCCCGACGGCCGCGGTCGCACCCCGCGACGGGGCAGCGCCCCGCGGCATCCTTTGAAGGTCCGGCCGGGACCCCCCAGCGCACACACCCGGTCGCGCACCGGCGAGACCCCCGGAGCGTCTGGGGGCGCGACCACAGAGCGCTCGGCGCCCCTCGCGGTCCGCAGCGCGGGCCCCGCGTACTGACCGGCCGAACCGCCCAGAGCCTGATCCAGCCAAAGCCCCGCGACCCGAACGCCTTCACGCCCCGGCCACGAGGGGCCGCCCCCCTCCTGTTGACCTCACATGTTCTGGTCGTGCAGTCGTTAACGCCGATGCTGACCATAGCATGTGTTGGTGAATTCAATGACCCTCGCTGCCCTCGTCCGCACCCGCACGGACCAACCGAGCCCAGGACGTCACACTGCGTCCGCGATCCTGTTCCTTCTCATGGCCATGTCCTTGGCCCCCGGGGTCGCAGCCCAGCCCGACGTGGTCGCACAGGCCGGCAACCTTTGCGCTGAAGCCGGCTTCAACGTCCAGTGCAGCGAGTTCGGGTCGCTCAAGATGGAGAACCAGCGAGACATCCGCGGCGACCCCATCACCATGACCATCACTGCGCAGATCAACCAGACCTTCGAGACCTCGGGTGCCCGCTGGGTCCTGTTCTCGGTGCGCCACGTCCCTGAGGGCAGCAGCAGCCCCATCTCGCTGGCGCTGAGCGGATTCACCTCGTCGTTCGGCAACGTGTACATCACCAGCGTCGAACAGGACGTACCCCATGAGATCAACGTCTGGGTCCACGTCGTGGACGTGCCCCTCGGCACGCCGCTGGCCCTTGATGTCCTCGTAGGCGCCTCTGACCGCGGCGCGTTCCGCCTGGAAGCGCTCGCGATGCCTTTCGACCGCGGCTACGAGCCCATCGCCGACGTGAACGGCACCGACCATATCCTGTACTCGTTCTCATTGATCGGCGTCAACAAGGAGAGCTCCATCGTCGAGACCTCGTCAGGGGGTCCGTCCGGGGGCCGCGCCATCCCCATGGCAGGTCCGATGGCCACGCTCGTCGCGCTGGCGGCCCTCGCCGGCGTCCTCCGGAGGCGGTCCCAATGAGCGCCCGGAGTCCTGTGGGTGACGACCTTTGCCGCATCATCCACGACCAGCCTGGCATCCACTTCCGCGCCCTCGAACGGGCAGCCAACCTGCAGTCCACGGGCCAGCTCCGCCACCACATCGACCAACTGCAGCGCGCCGGCACGGTCGTCGAGGTGAGCGACGGTGGGTTCCACAGGTTCTTCATCGCCAACGACCACGATCGCCGACTCCGACAACGCATGGTCCGATTCGCCAGGCCCCTGGCCTACCGCGTCGCCCGCCTGCTGCTGCGGCAGGAGAACACGCGCACGGAGATCCGCCGCGCCCTCGGCTGCGCGGACTCCACGCTCGGCTACTACCTGAACCGCATGGAGGCGTCCGGCGACATCGTCCGTCGGGAAGGCCCGCGAGGGCCGGTGTACGCGTTGGCAGATCCCAAAGGGGTCCATGAGGTCCTGGAGGCGCGCTGGGGCAAGGGCTCCCAGCCGATCGACCAGGTGGTCAGCCAGAAGCCTGCGACGACCGGCAGTGCGCCGAGCCCCGCTCCAGAGACCCGGCCGGCCGACCCCGAAGCCGAACTGCCGTGGCTCTTCCGCTGATCAAGACCCCTCGACGCGGAGGCCACCCCATGGACGTCACGACCTACAGCCGACGGCGACTCGCCGATGCACAACACATGCTGGCGCAGCACCGCACCGCCGGCTACCTGCTGCTCAACACAGCGGTCGGCGCGGCCACCGGGCTAGCTTTCTGGTTGCTCCTTGTCCGCATCGCACGTCTTCCTGCCGCGGACATCGGCACCGGTTACGCCATCGTCTCCCTTGGGACGACCGTCGCCCTGATCGCCAAGGGCGGCCTGGACACGGCGCTGCTGCGCAATGTCCCGACCTCCAGCGGTCCTGACGGCACGCGGTTGCTGCACTTCTCCATGGCCCTCGCCCTCGCCGCCGTGCTAGGACTCTGCACGATCCTCGCTCTCGCCGCCCGTGCCGGCATGCCATTGCCGAGGCTCGCCGATGGCGGTTGGCCCCTCGTGGCTGCCATCGCGGCCCTGATGGTGACCATCGCATTGCAGGACGCCTGGTTCCTCGCCGAAGGCAGGGCCAGGGCCACGTTCCGCCGCAACCTGGCGTTCTCTGGTGCACGCCTCGCACTGCCACTGCCCGTCGTCGCACTCGCCATCCCGATGGCGGTGCCGGTCGCATGGATGCTCGCCCTCGTCCTGGCTGCCATCGTGGGGACGACCATGGCCCGACACCCCCAGCCGCGCAATGGACGCGCGGTGCCCCGTCGCGAGTTCCTGCGCTCGGCGCTCCGGAACGCCACGGGCAGCGCCGCTGAGTTCCTGCCTGGCCTGGTGCTCGTCCCCCTAGTCTTCGTCATCGCCGGCGCGACGTCCGCGGGCTACTTCGGCATGGCATGGGCCATCGCCACGATGCTGACCCTTGCGTCGGCCGCCATCGGCCGCGCCGCCCTGGCCGACATGGCACGCAATGGCAAGGCCCACGTGGCGGTCCGCCGCGCCATCAGGCAGACCGCCGTCGTGGTGGTGCCAGGGACCGTCCTCTGTGCTGCCTTGGCCCGGCCCGTCCTACACATCTTCGGCGCCGACTACGCCCACGCCGCGGCTCCGACCCTCATGGTACTGGCGGCCAGCGCCTTGTTCGTGGCGCCATCCTTCCTGTACCTGGCGGTGCTGCGCGCCCAAGAGCGCCCGGCACCGCTCATCATCTTCCCCGCCGGCATGATCATCGCCCTGGCGCTGCTGGCGCCCCCGTTCATCACGACATGGGGCCTGCTGGGCGTCGCGGCCGCATGGCTTCTGACCAATGCCCCCTTCGGACTGTACGCATCGTTCCGTCTCGTCGGCGTCGTGCGAGGAGGCGCCCGTGCTGCCTAAGCTGTCCGTCGTGATCCTCACCCTCAACGAAGAGGACAACATCCGCGGATGCCTGACAGCCCTCGCCGGCCAACACGCCGACGGGTTCGAGGTCATCGTCATCGACGCCGCCAGCACCGACCGCACCCGCGAGGTCGTCGCAGAGATCGAGAATGGCTTCCCGGTCCCCCTGCACCTAGAAGCCGTGCCCTACGTGATCCCGATCGGGGCGGCCCGTAACCTCGGGGTGCAGCTGGCGCGGGCGCAGTACGTCGCCTACCTGAGTGCCGATGCCGACCCGGACCCGGACTGGGTGGACCGCGCCGTGGCGGGCCTCGCAGAGCACGCCATGGTGTTCGGTCGCCAACTCCATGCACCGCGCCGCTGGACGCCCTACGCGGCGGCCCGCGGCCTCCGCTACCAGTTCCCCGAAGGCCGCATCGACAATCCGTTGCCCTTCGCATCGAATGTGGCGGCAGCGTACCGCAAGGACGTCCTGGAGGCGTTCCCGTTCGCCGACGACGCGAACGCGGCAGAGGACCTCTTGTTGGCCCGCCGCGCCGCCACCGCCGGGAATTCCGCCGTGTACGACCCACGCATGGTCGTCTACCACCATGACGTCACGACGGCCCGCGAGGAGCTGCGCAAGAACAGCCTCGAAGGCTACGCCTGGGCCGTGCACCGGGCAGAACTCGGCTCCGCGCGTGTCCTGCTGTTGTGGGGCGCGACGTTGGCCTTGTGCACGGCCGCCAGCGTCAGCAATCCCCGTGTCGCCCTGGTTCTACCCCCGCTTCTTTGGCTGCCGGCCGCCCGGCGGGCGTGGCGCCGGCGCGACGCCATGACCACCAGCCATCGCCTGGCGGGCCTGGCCGTCAGCCCGGTCTTCGACCTGGCGTTCCTGATCCATTACCTGCGCGGCCTCGCCCGGCCGACCTCTTCCCTCAAAGCAACGGAGCCCAAACCATGACCAAGACCACCGTGTTCATCATCGTCGACGCCGGCCGAGCAGACTACGTCCGCCCAGATTCCATGCCGTTCGTCCATGGCCTCGCCCAGGGCTCTGTCCAGAGCACCTTCGACAGCCCCCCCGGCTTTGCCCAACGCACCGTCCTGTTCAGTGGCCGGTTCCCGGACACGTCAGGGAACTTCAGCGCCTTCAAGTTCGATCCCGAGGCGAGCCCCTTCGCGTGGGTCCGCCGCATGGGCGTCTTCGGCAATGCGATCAAGCCTCGCAAGATCATGTTCCCGGCAAGGCGCGGTATCGACAAGATCACCAAACTGATCAGTGGCGCTTACCACACGGACCCGGCGTGGATCCCGCCGCGGTATCTGCCATTCTTCCGACCCTGCGAAGACATGCAGCCACTCTACGAACCCGGCGCCCTCGGCGCCACGAGCATCTTCGACCTGTGCCGTGAGAACGACCTCAAGTTCCGCTACCTGGCCCACCCGGTCAGCGGCAATGACAAGGAGGTCTGCGAGATGCTCATGGACGACCTCAGCTCCGCCAAGGACTACGATCTCTACGTCGCCCAGTTCAGCGTCACGGACGCCAAGGGCCACACCCATGGGCCGTTCAGCGACGCCATGCAGACCGGTTTCCTACGCGACCTGGACAAAAAACTGGCCAACATCCATGCGGCACTGGCAGAGAACTACGACGAATGGGACCTGTTCCTATGCGGCGACCACGGCATGGCACCCGTCCACTCCGAGGTCGACGTCCTGAAGGCCTTGGAGAAGGCCGACGCCAAACCGGCCAAGGACTACGTCGTCTTCGTCAACAGCACGCTGGCCGTGCTCTGGTACCTCACCGAGAAAGGCCGCGAAGCCGTGGAGGCCATCCTGCCGACGGTCCCGGGGACACACGTGGTGGACGACGACGAGCGCAGACGATTGCGCATCCCCGTCGACCAGGCGTGGGGTGACCGCATGCTCGCCGCCGAGCCCGGCGTCATGTTCTGGCCCGACTACTTCCACGTCAAGGACTCCAAGATCGTCGGCATGCACGGCTACCTGGACAAACGCGACGAGACCCGTGGCCTCGGCGTCATCGCATCCAGCAACGGCCACACGCCGCCAGGCAACCGGGGGGACCGCTCACTTGTCGATGTCTTCCCGACCTTGTGCGACCTGCTCGGCGTGAAGACACCAGACAGCCAAGAAGGCCGCAGCATCCTCGATGACCATGCCATCCTACACACGCCATGACACCCCCGCGATCGTCGCACGCATCGACGCCGACTTGAAGACCATCGTAGAGGCGGTCAGGCAAGGGGACTCCCATGCCTGCGCGATCGTCTTGACCGGAGGGTTCGCCCGCGGCGAAGGCTCAGTGCTCGACGGGCAGCCGCAGAACGACTACGACCTCATCGTCGCCCACGAGTTCGGAAGGCCCCAGACGCCCTACCCGCAGATCATTGCGGAGCTGGAGGCGAAGTTGGGCCTCCACATCGACCTGGCCCGCGTCGCGCGCGCCAGGCTGCCGTACGTGGCACCGACCGTCTTCTGGTACGAGACGGCGCTGCGCGGGCGTGTGATCTGGGGTGAGGATGTCCTGCGCCTCATCCCGGCGCGTCCCGCGGCCAAGATCCGGCGCAACGAAGCCTTGCGGTTGCTCGTCAACCGGGCGGCCGGACTCCTGCTGTTCATGGACGGCAGCCCGGCCGAGCGGCGCCTGCAGGCAAGCAAGGCACTGTTGGCCGTGCTGGATGCACGCATGCTCACGCAGGGCGTGTTCCCCCCTAGCCAGACCGAACGGTGGCTGGCGTTCCAGGCCGCGCATCGCCGTGGCGAGGTCGGGTCGGCATTGGACGCGATGGAGGGATGGCTGGCCTGGGCATACACATACAAGACCGACCCGACGACGGTGCAAGGGCTCGACGCCGACACGGTATGGCGGGTCGCGGCGACCGCGATCATCGAGGCCGTGCCGGTCGCATTGGCGCATGCTGGCCTGCCTTCGCTCGAGGCCTATGCCCGACACGACGGCTGGGTCTCCAAGCTGCACTTCGTGCGCAATGCCGGCAAAGAACACGGCTTCCGACGCTTCGCCAGGCATCCGACAGGGACGTTACGGATGGCGACCATCCACCTGCTCGAGGCCGCCCTGCGAGGCGATGGTCTCGAACGTCAGGAGCTCGACCGATTGGTCGTGGCCGATGACCAGCGATCGTCGCTTGAGCTGCTGGAAGCGCTACGCGGGACGGCCCTGCAATGAGCCACAAGGTTGTCCCTGAAGCGCCATCACCGCCCCGACCCCAGGTCCAACCGGGTCCACGTCAGACCCAGGAGAACACCATGCACAAAGACAACACAATGGCGCGATGGCACAAGGCCCTGAGCCCCAAGAAGTCCCCCGCCCGACCTGCCGAGAGCCACAAGCCCCCCGAACATCTGCCAAGCCAGGACGATGACACGGCGGTCACCGAAGACCTCGTGCACCAGATGTACCTATGAGCTTGATGCCCGGCGAGCGACCGCGCCCCGACTCGCCACCCGCCGGGCGCCGCTTCTTCTGTCCCTTTCTGCCGTCGCCGGCCCACACTTGGGCCGGGACCTCACCCCCGTGATGCCCACGGACCACCGGTGAGCAGCCGTTCCCGTCTGCATCGTGACCGCGCCGTGCGGGTGCGTGGCCTGCGCACAGGCCCAAGCTGCGCACAGGCCTCAGCCGGCCATTTGGCCTTTCGACCCCACGCTTGTTCCCAGGCTTGTCCCGCAACCCCCATGCGCCGCCCCGGGGAAGCCATCCCTAACGCCGCGATGCGGCGGGAGTTGACAAACATGAACAACAGGACAGACCACTGGACACGATTCCGGGTGGTCTTCATGGCAACCTTGGTAGTCGGAGCATTCGCGATCGCGATGGCCCCTACTGCCACCGCCCACGGAGGCAACCACGGGACGATCAAGGTCCATGACGACGCGCAGGCAGACCCCGGACCCAACAACGAACCCCACGTCTCGTGTGACTTCTGGATCGAGGGCTTCAACATGGACGGCTCGGCAGGTGAGCTTGTCTTCAAGGACTGGCCACCCACCGGCGACAAGAGCGTCGTCGTCCCGTCCGGCGCCAGCCTGGATTGGAGCGGCACCCCCGAAGATGACGATGACGGCTACCACTTCCTCGCAGGCCCGTACCAATTGCCGCCCGGCCACTATCAGGTCCGGGCCTTCAGTGATGAAGGGCACCCCGGCGACCACGGCCACTTCGCGAAGCAGAAGATGTTCTGGAGCGACGGTTGCGACGACGACAACCCCTGCGAGGGCCTTGAGCTGGAGATGACCGCCAATGAAGGTGGCAGCATCACCCTCGACATCAGCCACGCCATCGGATCCGACGGCACACGGCTGTACCGCGCCGTCGGCGCCGGACCGTTCCTGCCCCTGGCAGACATCGATGAAGCGGTGTCGCAATTCGAGGACACAGACACGGTCATCGGCCAAACGTACGCCTACGCGGGTACTGCGTTGAACGGCGACGACGAGAGTGACTTCTGCGACGGCGGCGAGATCACCTCGGTGCCTGTCTTCCCCGGCGCCATCGGAGCCATGCTCGCAGTGCTGTTCGGGGTGCTTGGATACGCGGTGTCCCGCCGCCGCTTCTGATGCCCCGGTGACCAACCCTTCCCCCTTCTTCCCTTCTCGGCACCCCACGCACGAGCCGCGATGGCCGGCTGGCGGGCCACAGACCGGCACCACACCGCCTCCTGCGCCGACCCACAACGTTGTCCCTGAACGCCCAAGCGGCCTCAGGCCCCATCTCCGATCATGAGCATGAGCCAGGCGGACCCCGCGACAGCGCCAGGACGCGAAGCCAACACGCCGCCAAGCGGCCAACGCTGGTTGACATTGACGGGACTCGGCCTGGCCGGCTACGGCCTCTTGGTCGTCCTCCAGATCCTACCGCACGATGCACCGTTTGCCGGATTCGCAAGCCTTGCGCTGGGCCTGCTGTGCCTGGCTTTCGCCCTGCGCCGGAGCACGCCAGACAACGCCACCCGGTCGACCACCCGCAGCCGCATCGTGGCCGCAATCGGCACCGTCTGCGTCGTCGGTGTGCTTGGCTACAACGGCCTGCGTGGCTCGGATCTAGATCCACCCGAATGGGGTATCCTTGGCTACGGCGTCGCATTGCTGGCTGCGTCGGCCCGCCTCCACACGAGCCTCGGCCGCGTTCCGGTGGCGACCTTGGTCGCATGGTCGTTCCCGCTGCTGTTGGCGCCCCTGACCATGTACGCGGTGAACGCCGTGCTGTCCGCTGACAACGCCGGCACGGCCGCCACGCCCGTCGTGCACGCACTGGTCGTCCTGCCAACGGGAAGTCTGCTATGGTTGGCCGGCATCCAGGCAGACGTCGTCGGCAACAGCCTCATCCTGGACGGCCCCCGCGGCACGCTCGTGCTCGGCGTCGGACTGGTCTGCGCCGGGCTCTACCCTATGGTCCTGTTCGCCGGGCTGATGGGTCTGCACGCATGGGAACGACGGGTCCCGCCGCGTCGATTGGCCGCCTACATCGGCATCGGTCTGGGTGGCCTGTGGTTCGTGAACCTGATCCGCATCGTCATCCTGGCCAAGGTCGGCGAGATCTGGGGCGGCGTCGCTGTCCAACAGGTCCATGCCCACATCGGATGGGTGCTATTCGGCATCTTCATGCTCATCTATTGGGCCATCGTGCTGCGCGTGGTCGAAGCCAGGCCCCCCGGCGCGGCCGCGGCGACGCCATAGGCCCGCAGCCACGGGCGGGCGCCCGGCCTCCGGCACGCAAAACCGGTCGGGCACCGACGCAGCCCGTCTCGATGTGCCAGCCGTCAGGATGGGGGCCCGGGAGGACCCTCGTGCAGCAGCGTCGCCCCGTTGCCCGACCACCGCAGGGCCCGCGGGCGCGGGGCGGCCGGTGGCGCGGGGGCGGGCACAAGCAGCGGGCGCGAGGACCCCCGGCGCCGCAGCGTCATCCCGCCGGTCAGCACCTCGCACGGCGCCCGCGGACGGCGGTCGGAACCTAGCCCCCGACCAGATCCGGCAACATGCCTGGTCTTCCCCCTGCTGACCATCGTGCAGCTTGTCATCGGAGGCCAGCTGGCGCCGACAGGCAATGGCTTGACCCGGTCAGGCCCAGACGAAGACGTCGCTCGATCGCGGACCCGCCTCTCCTGAAGCGATGAAACGGACCTCAGCGCCCGCCGGCACGTGCCATGGAGCGGCCCAGGTCCCCCACGGGGTCTCAGAAAGTGGCACGGCGACGCCGCTGACCATGGCGGTGACCGCGCCGACGGATGGCTCGACGGTGACCTCGATCCACCAATGGTTCGCGCCGTTCGCCAGGTTGAAGCCGGCGGCGCCGTCCAATGGGTATTCGGGCCACGTGATCGACGGGCTTTCGACGGCGTGCCCTAGGATGTCCTTGGCGACGAAGCGCACCTCGCTGTCGGGGGCGACGAAGAAGCTGCGCGCCCAACTCCCCCAATGGGTCTTCTTGAGGGCCACGGGCTCCTTCCCGTCCACCAACGCGTCGACGGAGACGACGACGTTGCTCCCCTTCACGTAGGTCTCGACCCACCAGCTGTTGATGCCCTTTGGCGTGTGGAACTCTGCGGTGAAATCCTCGACGGCCCGCTCGGTCAGGACGCCCACGACCCATGCTCGACCGGCATCCTTCAGGACCCCCCTGGACGTGGCGATGCCCCAGGCGCGCTCCGCCGAGCCGAACGTGTTGTCCACGTCCATGGTGAGCGAATCCCGCCATGACCGGTAGATCATGGCCTCGACACCGACGTCCTTCAATTCGTCGATGCGGCTGAAGAATTCGTTGACGGCGTCGGCCTGGTCGAGGACGAGGCGGTCGTCCTCCAGCGATGACAACGCCAGATCATGGAGGACGATGGGCTTCTCGAAGAGGGCGGCCGCTTCGGCTGCGGCCCGCAACGTGTCGTCGTAGACCCCTTGGTATGCGGCGCCGCTGTCCCGCGCTGCGCGCACCGCCTGGATCCCGATCGCATCGCTGGCGGCCGCTGCACGATCCCACGTGGGCCACAGGTGCCGGTTCCAGTTGCCGAGCCCGAGCACGACCTGGGCCGCCGGATAGCCTTCGTGGATGACCTCCGCCTTGGCGGCAAGCGCGGCGTCGAAGGGCTCGTAGCGTTGGATATCCGCCTTGTTGAACTCCGTCTCAAGGATGATCATCACAGGGCGCCCGCCCATCTGGGCCTGGACGTGCTGCAGCAGTTGCACCGTGAGGTCGGCCCAGCCCTCCTGGTCTTTGTGGGCCTCGTGGAGGTCCGACCAACAGCCATGCTTGAAGCAGGATTGCGTGATGTCGTCCCCCCAGTAGTACAGGTGGATCGCGGGGGTCACGCCGGCGTCCCGCATCGTCGCCAACTGCTTGTCCGGACTCCCCCAACCAGTGCGCAGGGTCCAGGCGCCGATCCACACGGTGCCGTAATCGGGGGTGACGCCGGCGGCCCGTTGGTCGGACAAGGACCCGGCGTCCATGCCGAAGGACATGCGAGCACGGGGGACTGGCTCCGGATCGTCGACCTCTGGCGGATCAGGTCCTTCCGCGACCGTCGGCGGGGTCGGCGGGGCCAATCCGGTGGGCCACGGGGAGGAGGGCCAGTCGAGGCGCTCTCGGGCGACATCCGTGTCCAACCCCGCACCGACCCATGTCGTGCTGAAGGCCAGCAGCACCACGAACGTCAGAAGCCGCGTGACGCGCCGCGGCGCCGGTGCCCGGGGCGGGGCCGGACCGCGCAGCAACCAGGGCTCCTCACCTGTCACCGATGGCAGCCTCGATGACGCGTTCTGTCTGGCGGGCCAGCGGGCCCCAATCGTGGCGCTCCAGGACCCGCGCACGGCCCGCCTGACCCATGGCTTGGGCGGTGTGCACATCCTGGAGCAATCCACCGATGGCCCCTGCAAGCGCTTGCACGTCGCCGGGGGCCACCAGGCGGCCATTGTGTCCGTCTTCGATGAAGTCGGGGATGCCCCCGATGCGCGACCCGATGACGGGTCTGCCGCAGGCGTTGGCTTCGGCCAGGACCATGCCGAACGCCTCGGCGTCGGTGGTGCTGGGGAGGACCACCATGGCGGCCGCCCGGTAGGCAGCGATGAGTCCATCATCATCCAGTCGGCCGCTGATGCGGATGGCGCCGCCACTGGCCTGTGCGAGGGACCGGAAGTGGCCGACGCGGTCCCCTTGACCCACCAAGTGGAGGCGCGCATGTGGCCAGGTCTTGCGGACCTGCTGGAATGCATCCACCAGGACATCCGCGCCCTTCCATCGGTAGGCGCGGGACAGTGGACCGACGAAGAGGATCTCTTGGCCGGTCGCATCATGGCCAGGCGAGAACGCGGCAGCATCGACCCCTGGCGGGATGACGTGGACGCGTCGCCGGTGGCCGACCAGGGCGTTGTCCCTGACGAAGGGGCTGACCGCGATGAGGCCGGCGCTCTGGTCGAACATGCGGCGCTCGACAGTGACCCTGGCCAACGACGCGGCGACATCGAGCATGGGTGAGCTACCGCGGAGCCGCCCGGCATGGTACGTCAGGACGAACGGGATCCCGGCCCGTCGCGCCTCGCGGCAGGCGACCTCGGCCGGGAACGGGACGGGGGCGTGGCCGATGATGACGTCTGGCCGTCGAGCCCGGATGGCGGCGCGGATGCGACCGGGCAACCCCGGATCGATGGGGGCGTTGCCTAGGTGGAATCGCGACGGCCGCCGGTCGACCTCGACGCCGTCGAGCAGGTCTTGGCCGGCGGGTGTGCGGCTCGAGGCGATGGTCTGGACCGTATGACCCTGGGCGGCGAGGCGGCTCAGGATGGCATGGGCGTACCGTTCGAGGCCGCCGCCTTCCGGCTCATAGTATGGCGTCACGGCGAGGATATGCATGGGTCACCCGGGAAGGTTGTGGCGGTGCAGCGGCGAGGACGTCTTCGTAGACGGCTTCGAGGCGGTCGGTGACGGCGTCCCACGAGTAGGTCTCATGGATGGGGTCGGCAAGATCCTTGCCTCGCGGCAAGGCGTCGGGCCGCAGGGCCTTGACGAGCGTGCTATGGAGTGAGATGGCGTCGCCTGGGGTGGCGGTCAGACCTCCGAGGGCGGCCACTTCGCTCACTCCAGGCAGGGCCGAGGCGACCACGGGCGTGCCACAGGCCATGCTCTCCAGCAGCGTCATGCCGAAGCACTCCTGTTTGGTCACGCTCGGGAGCACGGTCAGGCGGGCGTTCTGGTAATACGCCGGCAAGGCGGCGTCCGGGACGGCGCCTACGAAGATCGCATTGACTCCGAGGCGGCGTGCTTGGGCCTCGAGCTGGGGACGCAAGGGACCATCCCCGACGACGATGAGGGGCGGCGCGCGGTGCAGCATGGCCAGGGCGATGAGCAAGACCCCGAGGCCTTTGTAGGGTACCAGGCGGCCGACGAACAGGATGGGGGCCCCTGGCCCAAGGCCGTGGCCGGGCCGGAACCGGGCTGGGTCGATGCCATTGGGGACGATGTGGCGCCGGCCGAACGGGATGCCATCCAGACTCGGCGAACGGTCTCCGTATGCCTGTGAACGCACCAGGACGGCATCAGCGAGGCCGTAGGCGCGGGGCCCGACCGTGCGGTATGCCGCCGCGGCTAGGCGTCCGAAGGGGCTGCCCGGATCGGGTTCGAAGTGGAAATCAAGCACGGATGGGACGCCCAGCTGTTTCGCCCGGCGCAACACTGCGCCCGTGGTGAACGGATAGGTGGCCGGCACATGGATGAGGTCGTGACCGTCGTCGAGCTCGGCCGCGATCTTGGCGATGGGGGTGCGCATCACGACAGCGGAGCGGCGGACGCGGCGCATCTCGATGCCGGGGACCTCTGGACCGGGCCCGCCTGAGCAGATGACCGTCACGTCATGGCCTCGATCCGCGAGTCGTTTCGCGACTTCGCCAAGGACGCGTTCGACGCCGCCGACGTGGGCGCCGCGGTCGTCGGTCGTGGCCGGGAACGGATCATACGGGGACACGACTGCGATGCGCACCTGATAGGTTGGCCCTGCGACGGGAGAAAAGGTTCAGGGACAAACGCGGGGGACCCCCACACGCACCGACCCGCCAAGGAGGCACGTGTGGGGGGAAAGGGACGCCCGGAGGTGTGGCGTAAGGCCGCAAGTCAGGGCAGGTTGATAGGAAGGCGCCCCAGGGGGCGCAGGGATGGGGCGGAAGAAGGGGAAAAGGGTCGCGGGCCGCTGGCCTGCAGCTGGCGGCTTACCTCCAGGCGATGTGTTCGCTGGTGACGACGTCGCCGTCCATGGAGGTGGCACGGAACTGCACGCCTACGCTCTTGCCGAGGCGGAGGCTCTTCTGGTAGTCGCCGTCGCCCTTGTCCGTCATCGTCATCCAGGCACCGCCGTCGATGCTGACCTCGACCTTGCTGATCTCTTCGTTGCCGGCGACGTCCACGGTGATGTGGCGGCGGCTGCCGAGATTGACGGGCGTGAAGGTGGCCTCGAAGGCGACGGTTTCGACCGGTTCGGGGGTCGGCTCAGGCGTCGGTTCCGGCTCAGGCGTCGGTTCCGGCTCGGGCGTGGGCTCGGGCGTGGGCTCGGGCGCGGGCTCGGGCGCGGGCTCGGGCGCGGGCTCGGGGGCAGCCTTGCTCCAGGCGACAGGCTCGGACATCGCGGTCTGGCCGCTGCCGTCCGTGGCACGGAAGGTCACCATCGCACCGGGAGCCACGTAGAAGCTCTTGGCGTAGGTGCCCCAGCTCGTGGCCGGGAGGGCCGTGTAGCTGCCACCGTCGACGCGGGCTTCGACCTTGCTGATCGTGCTCGTGCTGCTGACGGAGGTCTCGACCCACCACTCGTTACCGACGGCCTTCGGGGTGAAGGTCGCCGTGAAGGCGGGCGCGGGGGCGCTGATGGTGACCGCCTTACTGGCGGTGCTGCTGGCCTTACCGTCGCTGACCGTCACCTTGACCGTGTAGCTGCCGGCGTCGGCGTAGGTGTGGCTGGCGGTCTTCGTGGTGGCTTTGGCACCGTCGCCGAAGTCGATGGTGTAGCTGAGAGCGTCACCGTCGGCATCCGAGGAGCCGGAGGCATCGACGCTGACGGTCATGCCGGAGACACTGGTGCTCAGGGCGGCGACCGGGGCCGTGTTGCTGGGGGCCGGGACACTGCCGCCGAGCCAGCTCATGGGCTGGCTGGTGTAGGTGGCGCCGGTGCTGCTGGTGGCCTTGAAGACCATGTAGCCGGAGGGAGCGTGGAAGCTCTTGGCGTGGGTGCCCCAGCTCGTGGCCGGGAGGGTCACCATGCTGCCGCCGTTGTGGCTGGCTTCGACCTTCGTGATGGTCTGGCTGCTTTGGGCCTTAGTCTCGACCCACCATTCGTTGGCGCCGCTCGGGACCGTGAAGGTCGCAGAGAAGCTGCCTGTGGGGGCGGGGCTGGGGGCGGGGGTCGGAGCAGCGTTGCTGCGCTCAGCCTTCACACCAGCCACCCACACATGACCAGCAGCCTTCAAATCACTCGTACCAGACCAAGACAGACCCCAATGACGCTCAGCCTCACCGTAGTAAT
>JBFIDG010000020.1:0-21204 GCA_041581335.1 Thermoplasmatota archaeon | reverse complement strand
GACCATCGAGACCGTGCGCGAAGGCGTCGTCGCCTACACCCTCAAAGACGGCCGCGTCATCTACCTCATCAGCGACGGGCGCCTCGTCAACCTAGCCAGCGGCCAAGGCCACCCGGTCGAGGTCATGGACACCAGCTTCGCGGTGCAGGCCCTGAGCATCGAGCACATGGCCAAGCACCACAAGGACATGCCTCCTGGCGTCTATGAGTTCCCGCCCGAACTGGATGTGGAGATCGCCAAGATCCGCCTCATGACCCTCGGCATCGGCATCGATGCGTTGACGCCGGAGCAGGCCGCGTACCTGAAGGCGTGGGAACACGGAACATAGCTTCAGCCGAAGAGCCATCCGAGCCAGAACAAGGATTCCAGCGTCAGCCAGGCACCCTCGACACTGACCCGGCTCGACTTCAAGGCCTTCTGCTCGCCATCATCCAGCCAGAGGGCACCACAATCGCACAGATCCACGCTGGCCTCCTTGAGGTGCACCAGCTGCATCGTACTGTCGCATGCTGCGCAATGGGCTCCCGGGCCGGCGCGGGACGCCGTGACGAGCCGCTTGACCGCCGTGGGGTGCGCCACCACCGCCGAGGCCGGCAGAAAGATGCCGTGCTGCCCGCAGCGCCAATGCTGCGAAACGGGGTCCATCAACAACGTGCAGCGGGGGCACTTCACGACACGGCATGGTGCGTCGGGTCACTTAGGGGCATCGTCACGCCTATGGCCTCACCGTCGGTCCCCATGTTGTGCCCTACCTTGCCTGCCTTGGCCACACCAACATCGACGTGCAGATCCGCGTCGACGAACTGCCCACGGCCGGCAACAGCGCACCCGTCAAAGCCCGCCGCACCGTCTATGGTGGCACCGCGGCCAATATTGCCCGGCACGCCGGCGGCCTCGGCGTCCCAGTGCGGCTGTGGTCCCGTGTCGGACCCGATTTCCCGCCGGACTGGAAGATCGGCCTCGAAGCTGACGGCGTCGACCTGACGTTCCTGGACATCGACCCGGACAGCCTGACCCCGACTTGCTACATCATCACGGACATCGTGGACCAGCAGTCCTACTGCATGGACCAGGCGGCCATGGGCGCCATGGTGCAGCACCCGCCCACGCCGGCACTGCTTGACGGATTGTCGTGGCTGCACGTCGGCACCGGCGACCCCAAGGCATACGAAGCCATTGTGGACGCCGCCCGCAAGGCAGACGTCCTGGTCGCCTTTGATGCCGGGCAAGAGCTGCGGTTCATGTACGACACACGCAGCTTCGAACGCATGCTGGACCGCGGCGACGTGGTCTTCCTGAACCAGACCGAGATGGACCTGGCCCTCAAGTTCCTCTCCTACGGCGACCCGGTGCAGCTCCTTGACCACGTGGACACCATCGTCGCCACGCAAGGCGCCAAGGGAGCGACGCTGTACCGCGACGGGCACAAGCCCGTCCATCAGCCGGCCTTCGAGGTCACCTCGGTGGATCCGACCGGCGCAGGCGACGCGCTGCGCGCTGGTTGGTACGCCGCGTTGCACGCGGGCAAGGACATGGTCGAAGCCCTGCGCTGGGGTCAAGCGGCCGCCGCCGTCTGCGTCGGCTTCGCCGGGCCGCAGAGCCACGTAGTGCGGCGCGGGGACCTGGAAGGGTTGCTTTAGCGACCCACGCAGCCCCCGAGCGGTTGGCAGGGGATCACAGCAAGTAGTCGATGCGTCCGTCCAGATCGTAGGCCAGGTGGACCCCGGCGCCTTGGCCATTTGCACCGAGCAGGCCCGCGATGGCGTCCGTGGCCGCGAACGTCACGGCCCCGGCGCCAAAGGCCCCGCCCGTGCCATCAACGTGCTTCGTGACCGTGACAGTGCCATGGATGCCGTCGTAGTAGCCGACCGCTTCGTTGATGTTGCCGGGACCATCAATCACGGCCGGCGCCTCAAGGTCAAGCGTCCCGAACAGGCCGGCCGAGGTGGCCAGCCGGCCGGGCGTCGAGGCTGCAAGGGTATCGGTGCTGTTGCTGACCTGCCAGCCCATCGACTCCAGCCGATGCGCCAAAGCCGCACTGCTGGTCATCCAATGGATCTGGTAGTAATGGAACACGCCAGGCTCACCTTGGTCAATGAGGACACCGATGTCGGCACCGGTGCCGGCCCCTTGGTCATCTCCATCGAGGGTCATCGATGCGCAATCCTTGATGTTGACAAGGGCCGTTGCCTTGCCGGTCTGGTCAAGGAGCAGGGTGTAGTTTGCGGGCACATGATTGCGGGCGACGGCGGCGTCGATCGGGATCAGCGCCAGGAGTTCTTCGCATTCGGCGGCTTGCAGGTCGAAGGCTTTGCCTGGGACGGCACTTGCCGGGGGCGCCGGGATCGTCGTATTGTTGGCGGGGGGGTGCTCCGTCGTCGGGTTTTGCGTGGTGGTGCCGTTGTTCGCCGTGGCGTCGGTGCTGTCGTTCGTGCCGTTCGCGTCGCAGTCAGCACATTCGGCATTGCCTGTGCAACCGGCAAGGAGCAAGCATCCAAGGATGAGGAAGATTCGGATCATGTGGTTTACCGTGGGGGGAAGAACGTGGAAAAGGAGTACGTGTCGAACCTATACGGCCGGCGGGGCCAGCACTTGCCCGGTCTCGACGTTGGTCTTCAGGGCTTCCAGCAGGAACCCTGCCATGCCGCCGAGTTTTTGCTGCAGCGGCACGGCCATGTCCGGCGATGGCGCGTCGAACCGGCCGTGGTACGTGACAACGGTCGTGTCGCCTTTTGGCTCGAGGCTCCACGTGCTGACCATGTTCGTGACGGGGAGGTCGCCGGTGATGGTGTAACGCATCAGGCGGTTCTCCTGCCACCCGATGAACTCTTCCTGCACCTGCGTGCCGTCGGGGAAGGTGCAGTTTCGCACGGAGCCCAGGCCGTCTTTGCCCACAACGGGGCTCTCAGCGATGATCGCGGCCCATTGGGAAATGCCGGCCAGATCGGAGAGGGTGGTCCAGACGGTTTCGGGGCTTGCTTCGATGGTCGCGTTTGCTTCAAATTCAGTAGACATGGTTTTTTCCTCTGTGTGTGGCCGCCAAGTCGACGGTCACTGAATCCACACAAGCCGGGGTCCAGTATAACCCACGTAGGCAAATGACGTGGAGTCACTACGCAGATGGCGTGGAGCGTGCATCTTGTACCCGTTCGTACATGGCGACCATATTGGTGCCGAACCCCATGTCGAAGACGCCAAACGGCGCCAATTCGTAGCCTTCCTCCGTTTGATGGACCGCTTTGAGTTCCAGCAATTCATTGATCGCGTTCGTCAATGCTTGATTGCCGAGCCCCGCCATGTCCTTCAATTGGGTGAATGAAGCATTGCCCCGCATTAGGCAGACCATGATGACACCGTTCCACTTCCGGCTGCAGGCCTCCGTGAATCGTCGTGCCGTATCCATGGTCGCCTCCATGCGGTCTTCCGGCTGCAACGCGCTGTGGTAGGCGTAGAACGATGCCGCGGCGGCGGCGAAGTCGTCCTGCAGGGCCGTGAGGCCCGCGACAGTGGGTGCTTTTGTGGCCACGGGTGCCAGGCCCGTGAAACTACCGATATCCGGGGCGTTCTGCCCGTGCTGGACGCTGGCGTGGTGGTAGCATTTGGCGCTCGCCAGGCAGTACACCGCGTTGGCAAGGTCCACGGCCTCGGGGGTGATGGCGTAGTAGCGTCGCAGGCCGCGCGACCGCACCTGAATCAGGCCTTTTTCTTCGAGATCGCGGAGTTTGGGGGACAGGCTTCCACTCGGCAACCCGCCAAGTGCGCGGGCAATGGCGCCGTAATGGATCTCGTCCTTGCGTCGGATGACGAGCAGCAACTCAAGCACCCATCGGCGAAGGATGAACTCTACATGGTCCAACGTGCGCTGCAGGATCTCGGGCGGCAGGCTCAGGTATGTGTCCCATGCCTGGTGGCCCACCTTGCTGACTGCATCAAGGCGGCGTCGCGCCTCCTTGTCCAGTGGCAGGATTTGTTCAACGCTCAACAACACGGCCTCGACCATGCTCGCGACTACGCCTCAACCATGAAAACGGTTCGGGCTTCCACGGGCGCGGGCAAATCCGCGATGGGGCGACAGATTCAAGCCGGCGGGCGAAGCCGTTTCCTCCGCCAGGGACAACCGGCGCGGCCCAAGCGCTTTATGCCAGATGCCTTAGTCGAACTCAACAGGCGCCCCAGGGCGCCCTTTAGAGGTGACAAACATGGTACTCATTGGCAAAGACGCTCCCGACTTTACTGCAAAGGCCGTTGTTGGCGACAACATTGTCGACTACACGCTCAGCAACAACTGGAAGAACGGCAAATACACGGTCCTTTTCTTCTACCCGAAGGATTTCACCTTCGTCTGCCCGACGGAGATCATCGCTTTCAGCGACCGCGTGGAAGAATTCCGCGCCCGCGGCGTCGAACTCGTCGCCTGCTCCACGGACCAGGAGTTCAGCCACCACGCCTGGAACAAGATGCCCCGCACCGACGGCGGCCTCGGCATGGTCGAGTACCCCATCGTCGCTGACACCAAGAAGAGCATCTCCACGGACTACGATGTCCTGGCCGACGGCGGCGTCGCCTTCCGTGGCCTTTTCCTGATCGATGCCAAGGGCAAGATCCGCCACATGCTGATCAACGACATGCCCCTTGGGCGCAGCGTCGACGAGGCCCTGCGCATGATCGACGCCCTGCAGTTCAACGAGCAGCACGGCGAGGTCTGCCCCGCCAACTGGACCCCCGGTGCGCTCAGCATCAAGGCCAACCCGAAGGACGCCAAGAAGTACTTCGAGGCGGCCAACGTGGCCACCGTCAAGAACTGAGCCGGCAGGCTTCCCTTCTCCCCTTCCCCCTCTTGCCGACCTCTGGCTCGGATGCCTCGGTCCCTGATGCCCAACGCTCTGGACCGTCCAGATTGGACCCCTGGTGAGCCCTTTGTATCATCAGGGCCGACAGAGGTGTGTGTCTTCACGCCGACTGTGGACCGAAGAACAGGCCACCGTGGGTATCGGGACGATGATCGTGTTCATCGCGACCGTCCTCGTCGCGGCCATCGCCGCCGGCGTCCTGATCTCCACCAGCAGCGACCTGCAACAGAAATCGAAGGAGACGGGCAAGGAGGCCACAGAGCAGGTCTCCAGCAACTTGGCCGTCGTGCAGATCATCGGCAAGCGTGACACGGCCACCGACGCCGCCTTGGCGGACCTGGAGGTGTACGTGACGCTCGCGCCAGGCGCCCAGACCATCGACCTCGGCGAGACCCGTCTCTTCCTGACAGATGGTGCGGCACGCTACGTCCTGTCCTATTCTGCCACCGCCGCGAGCGCCACCGAGTTCACGGCGACCGTCATCCGCGACGCAGACATCAGCTTCTCGGCGGCCACGCCCGCCATGACGTCGGGTGACCTCGTGGTACTGAACATGGAACTGGATACCGTCGGGTTGAGTATCGAGCCCCGCGACTCCCTAGAGGTCCGCATCGTGCCGGAGATCGGTGAAAGTCAGGTCAAGACGGTGCGCGCGGGCACCAGCTACGCCAACGACGTCATCCTTGTGCTGGGTTGAGCGGCAGCGCCGCCCAGGCCGCACGCTGCTGCGGAGTCCACTTGAGCTTGCGGGTCGACGCGCTCTTGTGGCGGATGCGAGCGACATACGCCTGCATCTCGTTCCACGCCGGGTGGTCGCAGAGGGGTTCCTTGCGGATCCGTAGCACGGGCTCCAGTAGCGCCGCTGTGGCGAAGTCGGCGGCGCTCGGCGCCCCTCCGAACAAGACGCCTGTGCCGTTCTCGCCGAGGCGCGCCGAGATGCGGTCGAGGATCTCCGGGCCAGCCGCCGCGTCAGCCTCTTCGAAGCGACGGGCCTTGGCGTGCTTGAGGATGTTCAGCACCAGGCCGCGGGCAGCCCGCAGCACGGACCAGATCAGGGGGTTGCGCGTGTAATGGGTGGGATGCGCGTAGATCGTGCGGTACGCCACGCGGCGAGCGTACGGGCCGATGGCTTCGTCCGCCCAAGCTTCCCACGCCGCGACGGCAGGCTCCGGGAACAGGCCAGTGTCGGGTCGGGTCTTGTCGAGCCATTGTAGGATGGCGGCGCTGCCGGCGATGCGTCGTCCGTCGACGACCAACACGGGGACGGTGTTCTCCGGATTGATGTCCTGGAAATCCACCAGGGTGCGGAACCACACGTCAGAGGTGGCGTAGCGCACGTCTGCGTGGGCCAAGGCCCACTCGACCTTGCGGCAGTAGTGGCTGATCGGGAGCCGGATGAGGACCGGTTCAGCAGCAATGCGGGTCAGGTGACTCACCCTCGTTCCGGTTGCCTGCGCGGTCCTTCTCGCCGGGCACGAGCACCGGGTAGCGTCCCGTGACGCAGCCGACGCAGAGTTCGTCCTCGGGGAAGCCGAGGGCCTCCGTGGTGCCGGGGATGCTGATGTAAGCCAACGAGTCCGCGCCGACGTGCTTGCAGATCTCATCGATGCTCATGTTGGCCGCGATGAGCTGGTCCCTGGTGCTCATGTCGATACCCAGGTAGCAAGGCGCCACGATGGGCGGAGCGCCGATGCGCAAGTGGACTTCCTTGGCGCCGGCGTCGCGTAGCATCTTGACGATGCGGCGCATGGTGGTGCCCCGCACGATGCTGTCATCGACGAGGATCAGGCGCTTGCCTTGCACGACCTGCTTGATGGGGTTGACCTTGAGACGCACGTTGAGCTCGCGGCTCTCCTGGGTGGGCATGATGAAGGTGCGGTGGACGTACCGGTTCTTCATCAGCGCCTCCATGTAGGGGAGGCCTGACGCGTCGGCGAGGCCGCGGGCGTGGCTGCGGCCACTGTCCGGGACCGGGACCACCATGTCGGCGTCCACGGGGGCCTCGTTCCAGAGCACACGGCCGATGTTCTCGCGGACGTGCTGGTTGAGGCGGCCGTCCATGAAGGCGTCGCCGCGGGCGAAGTAGACGTATTCGAAGAAGCACCGGGCCGGCTTGGCGGCGGGCTTGTGTGCGACGGTCTCGATCTTGTCGAGCGTCACGCGGACCACTTCACCGGGCTGGATGTCGCGGATCCATTCGGCGCCCATCGCATCGAGTGCGACGGATTCGCTGGCGATGACGTGGCCGCCGCCAGGGAACTTGCCGGCGCACAGGGGCTTGATGCCCCACGGGTCGCGCACGGCGTAGAGCTCGGAACCGATCATGATGGCGAAGCAGTAGGCGCCCTCGAGGCGGTCCATCAGCGTGCTGATGGCCTCGACGGGGTCACCGTCGTACTTGCGCAGCTTGTTGGCGAGCAACCGGACGACGACCTCGGTGTCATTGCCCGAGTAGAACGCCCAGCCTTTGGCCTGCAGTTCTTCCATCAGCTCCTGGGTGTTGGGGATGTTGCCGTTGTGGGCGAGCGCGATGCCGCCGCCGGCGCCCATCACGACCTGGGGCTGCGCGTTCTCCTCCGTGGAGCCTGCGGACGTCGAGTAGCGGACGTGGCCGATGCCAGAGTTACCACGCAGACGGGCAATGATCTTCGGGTCGAAGATCTGGTCCACCAGGCCCATGTCCTTGTGGGTGCGGAACTCGTAGAGGCCGTCTAGGGTGACGATGCCGGCAGACTCCTGGCCCCGGTGTTGCAGCGCCTGCATGCCGTAGAACAGATGCGACGCGACGGGCCGGTCTGCCGCGATGGCCACGATACCGCAATGGTCGTGGAATTTCTCGTCCTCGAAGAGGGGCTCGTCGTCCCCGTGGTCGGCCACGGTTGGCGGACACCGGACCTCTTTATAGGCGCTGCCTGGGCTCGAAAGAGGAAAGGGTAGAGGTCTCTGGGCGCGTTCAGAAGAACGTGAAGACGACGCTGGTGATGGCCAAGGCGACGAGTTGGCCGATCGTGTTGATGCCAAAGAGCATCCAGGAGGCCTTCTCCCAGGCGACGCGCCCCAGCTGCATGGGCACGAAGAACCCCAGCCACAGGAAGAACGCACCTGTCAGGGCGTCGAGGATCGCGAGTTCGCCCAGGACGAGTCCGCTGCCGTCGCTGAGGTGCGTGACGGTGAAGGCCGTCATGATCATCCAGAGCATGTAGACGGTCAAGGCCGAGGCGACGACCTGCAAGACCATCGACTTCGCCATGCCGTCATTGCCTTCCATCTCCATGCCCATCTCAAGGGCCCATTTCTTGCCCATAAGCGGGCCCCACCAGAGGAAACTGACGACGAAATAGGCGACGAATCCGACGCCTATCGCGAGAAATCCGCTGCCATCGGGAGTGACGATGTCCATGACTTGTTGGTGTCCCATAGTATCAGCCTGGCCTTTGTTGGCCGCGTGATGATGAAATTAGCACCAATATCACTGCGCCGGTCCGTCGCGCCAGGGTCATGTAGCGAGACATGTTCCTGGAGCCATGACCGATTTTGTCTGCCCCCGGTGCCACGTCACCGTCATCGAGGCGGGTGATGCCGACCCCGTCTGCGGCGCCTGCAACTACCCCGGCCACGACATCCGTCCCGAGAGCGAGCGGCACATCATGGAAGGGCCCGATGATCGCGTGCTTTCTGGCAAGGCCGTCGCCAGTATGGTGCTGGGCATCACCACAGTCATCCCGGGGCTGGGGCTCGCCGCCGGCATCACGGCCATCCCCCTGGCCCGTCGGGCGCTTCGGGACATCCGGGAAAGCGGCGGCGAACTGAAAGGGCGTGCCCAGGCCAACACGGGCCTCATCACGGGCATCGCCGGGATCGCCTTGCAGGCCGCGTTCCTGAGCGGCGTGGCCACCGCTGCCTGGCACCGCTTCCGCGACTGAACGCGGCCCGGCCGCCGCCCCTCTTTTCAACCCGTGCGGACTCGCGGGCCACGATGCCTGGCGTCCAGGAGCAACTCACCCCGCTCGTCACTTCGACCGACCTGCCCTTCCCCGTCTTCCGGCGCGGCAAGGTCCGCGAGGTCTACCACGTCGGCGACGACCACCTCTTGATGGTCGCCACCGACCGGATCAGCGCCTTTGACGTGATCCTCGAACCCGGCATCCCCGACAAGGGCACCTGCCTGACCCAGATCAGCAACTTCTGGTTCGAACTGCTGGAGAAGGAGGGCATCGCCCACCACATCGTCGCCAAGCGCGTCGAAGACATGCCTGCGGAGCTCCACCCCTTCAAGGACATCCTGGAAGGCCACGCGGTGCTCGTCGAGAAGCTCGAGCCCCTCGAGGTCGAGTGCATCGTGCGCGGTTACATCACCGGCAGCGGCTGGAAGGACTACAAGAAGACCGGCCAGATCTGCGGCATCGACATCCCTGCCGGCATGAAGGAATCCGAGATGTTCCCCGAGCCGCTCTACACGCCGAGCACCAAGGCCGCCATCGGCGACCACGACGAGAACGTCAGCTTCGACGTCACCGTTGACATCGTCGGCCGCGAGACCGCCGAGTGGCTCCGCGACACCAGCCTCAAGATCTACAAGCTGGCCCGCGACTACGCCGCCAAGCGCGGCATCATCCTCGCCGACACGAAATTCGAGTTCGGCCGCCGCGCCGACGGCACCATCGTGCTGATGGACGAGGTCCTGACGCCCGACAGCAGCCGCTTCTGGCCTGCTGACCAGTACAAGGTCGGACAAGGCCAGCCCAGCTTCGACAAGCAGTTCGTCCGCGACTGGCTCGAGACCCAGGACTGGAACAAGACCGCTCCCGGCCCCCGCCTCCCGGACGACCTTGTCGCCGGCACCAGCGCCCGCTACAAGGAAGCCTTCGAGAAGCTGACCGGCAAGCCGTTCCAGCTGATCTAGGCCTCAAGCCACACCATCCTCCCTTTTTCCCAACCCCCTTTGACCCCGCCATGGGGCCCACCCTCGCCATCGGCATCGCCATCGGTATCGGGCTCGGTGCAACACTGATGGTCGCCACCGGAGACGCCTACTGGATCGCCGTGGGCGCCGGAGGTGGCGCTGCGGTCGCCGCCGCTGTCCGCGTCAAGCACAGACCGTGACCGTCACGGGCCGTCCAACGCTTTGAGCATCCGCTTCAAGGCGACATTGCGGTAGGCTGTGTCGGACAACTCCGCGATGGTCTTCCAATCAGGCTTGGCCGGGATGTGCATGCTCGTCCAGCCGTGCTGGTGCATGTAGGGCGTCGGGAAGAACAGGTCTGGAGCCATCTCGATCAGTGCGGATTGGTCGGCCTTGGGGGTCGCGAAAGCGATCTGCGGGTCGGCCTGCTGATGCCCGAACACCACGAAGGGGCGCTTGCCCGCCTTGAACCATGGATGTCCGAACTGGTCCACCTCCACGCTCTCCGGGTAGGCCATGCAGATCTTACGGATCTTCTCCAGGACCTTCAGCGCGTGGCCGGAGTATTTGGCGGTCTCGTGCACGTCGCGACAAATGGTTCTGGCCATAAGGAAGGTCCGTGTCGGAGCGGTATGGATGTCGGCATCGGCGGCGTGTTCCTGACCTCAGAGCAACCGGAGCGCCTCGCGAACTGGTACGCGCAGACCTTCGGACTCAAGTTCGAAGCGCACGACGGCAGCTATGCCCACACCTTCGGCCAAGCGCACCAACCCCGCACTTGGACGGTCTTCAGCATCATGCCCGCCCGCGCGCCCATCCCGGTCATGACGCGCAACGCCGGCGATGACCATTACGGCGACCAGCCGGTCATGGTCAACATGCGCATCTCAGACCTGGAGACCTTCCTCAAGACCTGCAAGGAACCGGTGGAGGGTCGCGAGACCCATGCCGGCATCGGGGAGTTCCTATGGATCCGCGACGCCGACGGCAACCGCGTCGAAGTCTGGGAACCGGCGACGCCCTCGACGCAATGGGTCTAGCTCTGGTCCTTCTGGCCACCGCAGCGGCGCTACGATGACCCTATAAGCGGCCGGTAAATCGAAGACCAAGATGCGCATCAGTGGTGGCGAACGAGCGCTGGGGATCCTCAGTTACCTGCCGATTCTTTGGCTCATCCCATTGAAGGCCCGCAAGGACAGTCTATTCGTGCAGTTCCATGCCCGGCAAGGCATGGTGCTGTTCATCATGTGGGCCATCGCTTGCTTCCTCATGGTGGTCCTGCTGCTGACCCCCGTTGCCGGCCTCGTCGATGGCGCAGGCAGCGTCGTGCTGTTCAGCGTCATCGCGGTCGCCAGCTTCACCTACCTGTTCATGGCCATCATCGGCATCTTCAAGGTCCTCCTCGGCGAGCGTTACCGCATGCCCGTCGTCGCGGACGTCGCCCTGATGCTGCGACTCTGAGGCAACGCTTTTCATGATGCAAACGGACGTGTGGGCCATGCGCCGGTCACTCCGCCCCACCCTCGCCGTGGCCGTCTTGGTCCTCACCATGACCGCCGGCTGCCTTGGGACCGAGGCACGCAGCGAATGGGCCTACAACGCCACCCAGCTTGACGCCCTGTACGACCAGGGGCTGCGTGGTAAGGGGATCATCGTCGCTGTCCTGGACACTGGTCTCAACGTCGACCACGGCTCGTTGGCGCATCTCGTCGATGGCAACAAGGACAACGGGGAGCTGCTCGCTTTCAAGGACTACGTCAACAACAAGGACGGCGTCGAGAACGCCTACGACGACACGGGCCACGGAAGCCACGTCGTCGGCATCATGAGCGCCCGGGGCACCACGTTCGGTGACAAGCTCACCAACGGCGGCGTCGACCTGCTCGGCGCCAGCCCCAACATCCAGCTCCTCGTGGCCCGCGTCTGCAGTGAGGACGCCGGATGCCTCGAATCCCGCATCGACGACGCCATCCGCTGGGCCGTCGGCCAAGGCGCCGACATCATCAGTATCAGCCTAGGAGGCGCCGGCGGCCTTGGCCCCCTCAGTGAGCTCGGCCCCCTCCAGGACGACATCACGCGCGAGATCAATGCCGCCATCGACCGCGGCATCGTCGTCATCGCCTCCGCGGGCAACGACGGCCCCGAGGCGGGGGACGTGTACTTTCCCGCGGTCATCCGCGGCGTCATCGCCGTGGGGGCCATCAACGACGACCTCCGCGTGGCCAGCTTCAGCAATTACGGAGACGCCAGCGCCAACCGCTGCAACCCCGGCACCGTCCTGGTGCCCCAGAGCGGACGCTGTTCACCACACCAGAAGCCCGAGATCGTCGCCCCCGGCACGGAGATCCTGAGCGCCTGGACCGGCGACAGCTACGTCCGGGCCAGTGGCACCAGCCAGGCGACCCCGTTCGTCACAAGCGCTGTGGCCCTGATGCTTGAAGGCAAGCCGGCCCTGCGGGACCGCGCCGACGTGGACCAGGTCAAATCTGCCCTGAAAAACTCGGCAAAACCCGTCGAAGGGCAGGCCCGTCCGCACGACAACGGGGCCGGCTATGGCCTCCTCCAGGCCAAGGCAGCCCTCCTTGCCTACGGTTGACACGCACCCCAACCGGTAAGAACAGGGTTCCTTGTGGGACACCTGTGAGTGACCAGCAGGACCCTTCCCCCGAGGGCCACGTGTATGACACTATCATCATCGGCAGCGGCCCCGCAGGGTGCACCGCAGCCCTGTACAACGCCCGTGCCGACCTGAAGACCCTCGTGGTCGCAGGCTTCGAGGCTGGTGGCCAACTCATGCTCACCAGCGAGGTCGAGAATTTCCCCGGCTACCCAGACGGCATCACCGGCCCCGTCATGATGGAGCAACTACGCCGCCAAGCCGAACGCTTCGGTGCCAGGTTCGTCGAAGACGACGCCACGGAGGTCGTCCTCGACCAGCGCCCGTTCACCGTCAAGACCTACGGCAAGTCCTACCAGGGCAAGGCCCTCATCATCGCCACTGGCAGCAGCGCCAAGTGGCTCGGCCTTGAGTCCGAGAAGCGCCTCATGGGCAAGGGCATCAGTGCCTGCGCCACCTGTGATGGCTTCTTCTTCAAGGACAAGGACGTCGTCGTCGTCGGCGGCGGCGACACCGCCATGGAAGAGGCGCTCTTCCTGACCAAGTTCGCCAAGAAGGTCACCATTCTGCACCGACGCGCCGAGTTCCGCGCCAGCAAGATCATGCAGAAGCGCGTCCTGGACCACCCGAAGATCGAGGTGCTCTGGAACACGGAGCTCATCGAGGTCCTGGGCAAAGACCACGTCGAGGGCGTCCGCGTCGCCCGCCACCCCGACGGGGCCCCCACGCAGAACATCGCCGACATGGACAAGCCAGAGGCCAGTGGCGGCGAGGTCTTCACGCTCGATTGCCAAGGCTACTTCGCGGCCATCGGCCACACCCCCAACACGGCGCTCTTCAAGGACAAGATCATCCTCGACGCCGCGGGATACATCGATCCTCAGCACGGTCGCACGCACACCAACATCGAAGGCGTCTTCGTCGCCGGAGACGTGGCCGACACGCGCTACAAGCAGGCCATCACGGCGGCGGGCCACGGCTGCGCTGCGGCCATCGATGCTGAACGCTGGCTCGAGAACCAACACGAAGCCGATCAAGAAGCGGCGGCGACGGCGTGACCATGTTCGGCGTACCTGAAGAAGGCCTCCCCGTCGTGTACCGCGTCGGTGGCAGCCAGGTCTACCATCTGCATCTCGACTGCGCTCGCTTGCAGCGTGCCCCGAGCAAGGGACGCAAGGTCAAGCGCCCCAGCCCGTTCGATGTCGAACAGGCCAAGGCCCTGGGCTGGACGCAGTGCGCGTCCTGCTCGAAGACCGCGGCCTAGAGTAGGTCCAGCTGCTTGCCGTACTGCGGCAGCAACGCCCGCTGCCCAGTGCGTGCCTCGTAGCGCTCGGCGGTGACGCTGGGGTGCAGGCTGTGCACCGGCACCAGTCTCTTGGCGCCGATCTCGTCGATGACCCAGTGCAGCATCTCTTCGTCCAGGTGGCCACTGACGTGGGTGTCGGCGCGGCGTAGTCCAAAGAGGTCGAGCCAGCGGCGCAGTTTTCGGTCACTGATCTCCATCTCGTCGTTGAACGGCTGCGTCATCGAATGGATGTACAATCCACCCGGCTTGGTCTGCGGCGCATCCGGGAAGATGTCGAGCAGATCGGTGATGGTCCAGTAGCTGATGCTGAACAGGTAGCTGCTGGGGTCGCGACCGATCTCGGCGCTCGTGATGGTGTTGTCCCGCTCAAGGTACGGCTTCTCCCAGGCGGCGTATTCGCTGCTGACGATGCGGCTCCATTCGTCCGCACCGACGTCGATGCGCTGCGCACGGCCGCCGTCGTCATACACCGTCATATGGCCTTCGTCGCCGGCGATGGTGCCGCGGCCTCGGTTGCGCAGGTGGACGGCGATGTGTGGCTCTGTGAAGGGGTCTGGTAGGTCACTGCGACCCGCGGCACGAAGGGATTCCAATAGGTGCGCTTGCTTGGTGCCGATGACGAGCCGGCGACCGATGCGCTTGGCGACGTGCCAGATGCTGACGAAGCGGTCCAGGTCGCGGGGTGGGAACGCGATGGCGACGAAGGCGTCGTCTTTCCCGATCAGCTCCTCGATCTCGGCTTCCACCTGCTGCTCGTTGTCGTTGCCTTCGTGCTTGTGGCCCTGGTGCACGTTGGTGCCCTCGGCGATCAACACGTCGACGCCGCCGGCGCGTTCGATGAACTTGGCGGTGGCATCCGCTTCGCGGCCGTGCATCCGGAAGTCGCCGGTGTAGACCAGGCTCACCTGCGGGCCGGCCAGAAGCGTGGCGCGGGCGCCGTGGATGCTGTGGTCGACCGTGAACTGAGTGATGTCCCAGGCCCCGATGTCGGTCTTGGTTGCATCCATGAACGGGCGCTCCACGTACTCCCGCTTTGGCCGCGTTGAGATGCCGCCCTTGTCCTTGAAACCGTAACCCTTGGCACGGAAACGGGTGGTCTCCGTCTGCACACCGCTCAGGCCCGTGTCCTGCAGGCTCCCCAGCGTCGCGTGGCTCTCTTGGCTCATCAGGATGGGCACCGAGGGCTTCAGCAGCCCCAGCAGCCCCGCGTGGTCGGCGTGGGCGTGGCTGACGATGACGCCGTCCACGTTCGCAGTGCCGGCCAAGCCGCCGATGTCTTCGCGGTAAAGGCTCAGATCGTCCGGGATGACCTGACACGCGGCCAGATCGTGCGCCATCCGGTAGCTGCGGGGTTGCAGGAACTCGTCGAAGTAGTCGCCCCAGCCCGGACGCATGTGCGTCGTGTCCCGGCTCGGGTCCATGTCGTGCTTGGGGTCGTTGCCGAAGCGGCGACCGAAGTCCAAGAAGATGCGGCTCGCCCCATCGTCCAGCAGGAACGCATTGCCGCCGATCTCGCCGACGCCGCCGTAACCGGTGAGGGTGACCGCCACAGGCATCGAAGCCGCCGCGTGGCCTTAGGCGCTTTGGAGATGGCGCCTGATGTGGGCCGCTTCCAGGTCGATGCCTTCGTGGCTCGCATCGGAGAGGGACTCCTTGACATCTGCGACGATGGCGTCCAGTTCGCCCAGGACGTCCTTGCCGGCCTTGGCCGCTTCATGGCAGCGCTTGGCCAGGAACAGGCGCCCCGATGCCTCGGCACCGAGGCGCGGGTTGCTCATCATCTGCCTGGCGGCATCGACGCGGTGCATCAGGAACGAGTCCACAGTACGGCGAGGCGGCCGCGCCACAAGAACGTTCAAGTGCTTCCCGACCCGTTCTCGGGCATGCGTGGTCTGGCCGCGGTCCTTGTCGTTCTCCTGTTCGTGCCTTTGGCGTCGGCACAACTGCCCCACCCCCATGATGCCGTGGTCCACCACCCGCTTACCATCGAATCGGAGATGCGCGCCATCGCCGCGAAGAACCCGGAGTTCATCTCGATGGCGTCGTTCGGCAAGTCGACACTGGGCTTCGACCTGTGGCTGCTGGACTTCGTGGCCCCGGAGGTGCGTGCCAGTGCGTCCGAGCTGCGGCACACGCCGGTGTTCTACCTGGATGCCAACCACCACGGCAACGAGCAGCTGGGCATGGAAGCCTTGCTGATCTTCCTCGAAGAGCTGGCCGACTGGAGCCTCACCGACGAAGGCGCGACGAGGCTGTCCGAGGTCCGCGTGGTCGGCGCCCCGATGATCAATCCCGACGGCACGGGTCGCAGCAACCGCGTCAACAGCAACTTCGTCGACCTCAACCGCAACTACGACTACAACTGGGGCCTGTACGGCACCAGCGGCACCGCAGACCCCACGGGTGGCACGTACCGCGGCAGCAAGGCGCTGAGCGAGCCCGAAAGCAGCGCCAACGCCATGTTGATGGCGAACCTGCAGCCACGGGTCTACCTCTCCATGCACACAGGAAGCCACGACATCGTGCTGCCCTGGCGCCAGACGCCGGAAGCCGACGGCCCCATGCCGGACTGGCCCCTGTACGAGCAGTACCTTGGCGAGATCCTGAACGTCAGCGGCCTGGGCTATCGGGACCCCAGCGGTGCTGGTGAGAGCATCAGCCACGCCTATGGAAACATCGGCAGCATCAGCCTCATCGTCGAAGTCGATCAATTGCAGACCCAGGTCGCGGCCGCAGACATCCGCGAACGTCTCGTCGAGGAGGTCCTGATCTTCTGGATGACGCTTGAGCACCTGGAGCGCATCGGAGGCCACTTGGTGGCGGACGGCCCCAACGTGTGCAACGACGGCTGGGGCGCTGCCTATAACGTCACCTCGTGGGGCGTCGCCCACGATTACACGATGGCCTTGGTCGCCGAGGAACTGGCCCCCGGCGACTGCGTCAGCGTCCCGATGCCTGCAGACGGCAGCGGCCTGCACATCAACTACCACCCGACGGCCCAGGCGGCCAAGATCGCGCCCGGCCCGACGATGCTGTCCGTGTCACAGCTCAACCTCGCCGGTTCCGTCCTGGAACCCGTCGCGGGCACCAAGGAATCCATCCCCGGCCTCGGCATCATCGTCCTGGTCGGCCTGGTGGCCGGATTCGCCCTTCGGCGGCGGGCCGCTTAAGACACGTCCCTCGCTGGCGCCAACGTGCCCACCCTCATCGGCGTCGCATGGCCCTATGCCAACGGCGGACTGCACCTCGGCCACGTCGCCGGCAGCCTGCTGCCCCCGGATATCTTCCGCCGCTACCAGCGCATGGCAGGCCAAGACGTCCTCATGGTCTCCGGCAGCGATTGCCACGGCACCCCCATCATGCTCAAGGCCGACGCCGAAGGCGACACGCCCGCCGACATCGTGGACCGCTACAACAAGGACCACACCGAGGCCCTGCGCCGTCTCGGCATCGGCTTCGACCTCTTCACCCGCACGACCACCGACAATCACGTCCGCATCGTGCAAGAGGTCTTCACGGCGTGCATGGAGATGGGCTACATCGACAAGCGCACCTCGCAGGCCCCCTACGACACGGTCGCCGGCCGCTTCCTGCCGGACCGCTACGTCGAAGGCACCTGCCCGCACTGCAACAAAGACGGTGCCCGCGGGGACCAATGTGACCACTGCGGCAAGACCCTGGACGCCCAAGAACTGGTCAACCCCCGCAGCAAGCTCAACCCCGACAGCGTGGTCGAGTTCCGCGACACCGACCACTACTTCTTCCTCCTCAGTAAGTTGCAGCCCAAGCTGGAGCGCTACGTCGCCGAGAACTCCGCGCACTGGCGCAGCAACACCATCAACTTCACCAAGAACTGGCTCAGCGAGGGCCTCAAGGACCGCGCCATCACCCGCGACCTGACCTGGGGCATCCCGATCCCCGAGAGCGCCGGCAGCGACAACGACTCCAAGCGCATCTACGTCTGGTTCGAAGCGGTCTGCGGCTACTTCTCCGCCGCCGTCGAATGGGCCCAGCGGGCCAGCGGCCAAGGCTTCTCGGACCTGCCAAACGGCGCCGCCAACCTCGCCACAGGCGTCGCCGGGGCACCCAAACCTGCAGATGCAGAAGGCTACGCCCACTACTGGCAGGACCCCGAGGCCCGCGGCTACTACTTCCTGGGCAAGGACAACATCCCGTTCCACACCATCATCTGGCCGGGCATCCTCATCGCCTACAACGAATGGCGGACCAAGCACGACATGCCGCAGCTCAACCTGCCCTTCGATGTGCCCGCCAACGAGTTCCTGAACCTCAGCGGCGAACAGTTCAGCAAGAGCCGCGGCGTCACCATCGGCGTCCACGACGTACTAGACCGCTTCCAGGCCGACGCCGTACGTTACTACCTCAGCGTCAACATGCCTGAGCAGCGCGACAGCGATTGGACCTGGGACGACTTCCTGAGCAAGACCAATGACGAACTGGTCGGCACCATCGGCAACCTCGTCCACCGCGTGCTGAGCTTCACCGAGAAGAACATCGGTCACGTGCCGACACAGATCAGCACCGACCTGGACCGGGACATCGTCGCCGAGATCCAAGCCTGCGGCCGCGACATGGCCAACCACCTGGGCAAGGTGGAACTCAAGAAGGGCGTCCGACGCCTCCTGGAGTTCGCCGGCTGGGGCAACCAGACCATGCAAGAGACCGCCCCTTGGAAACTCCTCAAAGAGGACCGCCCCGCCGGCGAAGCCGCACTGCACAGCCTGCTTCGCATCGTCAAGGCCCTCGCAGTCTTCATGGCCCCGTACACCCCCGAGGCCGCCGACCAGATCTGGAAGAACCTCGGAGAATCCGGCAGTGTCCACGATGCCTCCTGGGACGACGCCCACGCGCCACTCAAGGAAGGGGCCATGCTGCCCATGCCGCAGGCCTTGTTCCGCAAGCTCGACCCCAAGGACATCCCCGGCGCCGAAGCCAAAGCCGCGGCAACGCCCGCCGAGAAACCCAAGAAAGGCAAAGAGCCGAAGGCCGCCAAGCCGGCCAAGCAAGAGCCGGCGGACGGCGTCGTCGCTTTCGATGACTTTGCCAAGATCCAGCTCCGCATCGCCACCATCAAGACCGTCGAAGCGCACCCGGACGCAGACAAACTCTACGTGCTGAAGCTCGACGTGGGCGACTTGGGCGAACGCCAGGTCGTCGCGGGCCTGAAGGCATACTACACGCCGGAAGAACTGGCTGGGCAGACCGTCGCCTTCGTCGCCAACCTCGCCCCTGTCAAACTGCGCGGCGTCGAGAGCCAAGGCATGATCCTTGCCGCCGACCACGGCGGCATCGTGTCGGTGCTGAACCCCAACCGGGAAGTCCCCGCCGGAGCCAAGATCCGATGAGCTACCGCTTCGACCTGCACGTGCACAGCGCACACAGCAAAGATGCGCGCGGCAGCGTGCTGGAACTCGCTGAAGCGGCCGCCGCGGCCGGGCTGCACGGCTTCTGCCTGACGGACCACGACACCGTGAGCGGCCACGAAGAGATGCAGCGGGCAGCCGAAGCGACCGGGCTATTGATCATTCCCGGGATCGAGGTCACGGCCGCCGACGGCCACATCCTCGCCATCGGCTGCCGCCATCCCATCCAGAAAGGCATGGGGCTTGCGGAGACCGCGGCGTTCATCCACCAGCACGGCGGCATCGCAGTCCCCTCACACCCCCTCCGGTTCCTATCGGGGATCGGACCCCAGGCACTGGCCGACGCGGCCGCCGCAGGCCACATCCACGCCGCGGAGGGCCTCAACGCCCGCGAACGGCCCCTGGTGCATGACAACACGATGCGCAGCATCCACCAGCACGGCATCGCCGCGACCGGGGGCAGCGACGCCCACTGGATCCGCGACATCGGCAACGCCTACACCGTCTTCGACGACATGCCCAACGACGCCGGTGCCCTCGTGCGCCGCATCCGTGACGGGCTCTGCGAACCCGGCGGACAAAGCACGCGCCGCCGCAGCGTCATCGGCCACCAGTTGAGCCTCGCCTTGCCACCCCTGCGTCGGGCCGTCCTGGCGCGCCAGGACGCCAAGCGCATCGCGTAGGCCGACGCCGACGCTACTTGTGATGGCTTAGCCACGGCTAGGTCGTGACTTCGGGGCCCGCATGGCGGGAACAACAAAGGAAGGAGAGGAGGAGGGTTCGCGTCCGGCTTAGACCGGGGCGTCTTCGAAGGTGCGGCAGGCGCCCTTCATGTGGGGCATGAGTGCGCGGTACCAGTCTTCCCACTCGTCGGCGCGGACAGCCAGCTCTTGCTTCTCAGCTTCGAGGTCTTCGTAGACCTTGTAGAGCTTGGCCAGGCGTTCGCGCTCGTCGTCGAGCAGGCGTTCCAGTTCCTTGACGCGGCCAGCGTCGCGCTCGACCTCTTGCAGGGCGACGACGTTGTCCTCGAGTTCTTCGATGCGGCCCTGGGCGTGAGCGAGCTCGTCCTCCATGCGGGACATCTCGTCTTCGAGCGAGAGGTGCTCCTTGGAGAGGGCCTCGTAGTCTTCCTTGTAGCCCTGGAGCTGGTCCATCTTGGCCATGTCGCGCTTGAACTGCTCGATGGTGCGTTCGCGCTCGAACAGCTTCTCTTCCATCAAGGGGTAGTCGCGCTTGAGGCGCTCGATCTCGTCCTCTTGGGCCTTGTAGGCGTCCCAGAGCTTGCGGAGGCGTTCCTGCTCTTGGCGGAGTTCGCTTTGGTAGCGGTCCACTTCGGAGCGGCTCTGCAGCGTGGTCGTCTCAAGCTCCTCGATGCGCTCTTCGAGTTCCTCGATGCTCATCAGGAGGTTCTCGAGGTAGCCCGTGTCGAGCATGCCGCGGATCTTCTCAAGAGATTCGACCTCAGCGCGGGCCTGATCGCGCACGCGCCCGATCTCTGCCGCCACATTGGTCAAGTTAGCTTTGATCTCGTCCGCGCCTCGGATAGTCCGAGTCGTGCGCCGGCGCTCGATAGTGCGGGCCATATGACAAGCGAACCAAGTTTTGGGCGCTTGATAAGCGCTTGGATGTTCCTCTAGTGGGGCCGGGGCCTCCAGAAGGGGGCTTCAACCGATCTCAGGCGAGTCTACAGGGGCCTGGCTTTGGGCCTGGGCGTCGCCTTGGTTGATGCGGACCTGGGGCAACGGGATCGGCGGCGGCAGGCGGACCATCCGGGACAATCCGACCGCTTCCGGGACGCCGGCCTGCAGGATGCCGGTGTGGACCTCTTGGGCGACATCCGGGGGCAGGTTGCGGGTCTCGGTGAACGCCTTCACGGCGGCGGCCGCGTCGGCGGTCTGGAGCAAGAGGACGCCGTCCATCTTGATGACGCCCATGGCGCCGTAACTGGTGGTGAAGGTGAATTCGACGCGCAGGCGGTCGCCTTCGAGACCGACTTGGCCCAAGTGGCTGTTGTGGTCGACGCGCAGCTGGACCGGGCCTTCGGGGCGCTCTTGGAAACGGCGGGCCTCGATGGACTTGAAAACGACGCTCTGGACAGGCACGGATGCGGGGACGGCGCCTCCGGGAAAAAGGGATGGGGCCTG
>JBFIDG010000019.1:0-21354 GCA_041581335.1 Thermoplasmatota archaeon | reverse complement strand
GTTGGCCTGGACCTGGTGGCCGATGACGGAGAGCCATTGGGTGGAGTAGAGCAGGATGAGGTCGGGCCGAAGGGCATCGATCTGCTGGCGCACGGCCTCATACGCCTCGCGGATGCGTCCGTAGCCCGGATTGGCCTCGGGGATGAGCAAGGGGTGTGGATAGCCAGGCAGGATGAACGAGCCGACTACGGCAGCGCCTTGCGGCACCATCCTGGTCATTGCTGCACCCCGCCGTAGGCTTCCGTATTAATCCGATGTGTGCGGCCACCCACCGACAGAGCCGTTAAGGTCGCGCCGACTGCTACGGATATTCTCCGCTTCATTCGGAGGGGCGCTGTAGGGAGCCGTACCAGGCTGCATATAGGCGCCTGGACACTGCACAGTGCTTCGTTTTGCGGCGCGGTGCGGTTATTTGCCGCGATATGCGGCAGGCTGCTGTGGACAGCACCTCGAAAGACGCAATCTACGGCAGCGTGCAGTCGGCCGCTGCATGTGGCCCATATATTCTGCATCATGTGGACAACCTCGGCGTGATTCGGCGATTATCGGATGGATTCCACTCCATGACCGCGTTGCCCGTCCCGATAACGGTCCCGTAACCATGCAACTCCGCAGGATAGTCGGGGAAGTCGAGGGCCGAGAGCAGCCAACTCAGGCAGCCTGCATCTGCTTCGCTCGTGGCGTTGTCGATCAGGTCCGGCATCTCGTCGAAGAGCTGCTTGGACTTGCCATCCCGCATGAGACGGATCGCATGCATGTCCCACTGGTACTGGCCGTGGTGGTAGATGTGCTCGTGGCTCATGTCCTCGGGCACGGCGGGTTCGCGGGTGAAGTGGCGGTGGCTGATGCTGTTGCTGGCCAATAGCAAGGCCTTCTTGCCACTGTCCTCGATGGCCTCCCGGGTCGCTTGTCCCAGCGCACGTTGTTGTTCTTGGCCGACCTCATTGCTGTAATCGTTGTAGACATTGCAGCTGCTGATGCCGACGATGGGCTTGTCCCACTCGGGCCGCACCATGTGGCAGGCGGCGATGGTGCCGTAGTCGACGCGGAAGTCCGGGTTCTCCATCATCTTGGTGACGAGACCCGCCTTCTCTCCGCGGCCCGCGATATCACGGGCCAGGTCGACGTCGCATTCGAAGTCGTAATCGAAACGGAAGAGGTTCGGGAAGATCGGGTCCACAGACTTGCTCTTGAAGTGGGGGACACCGAGGAAGTGGTGGCCGATGCGGGTCCGCCAGTGTGGGCTGTGGACGACGATGACGTCGAAGTCACGATCAGCCAAGCTGTGCCGCATCCGCTCGTAGCCCCAGCGGATGGTCTCCCAACCGCCTTCACTGTGGGGTTCGTTCTGGGGCGGATTGTCGGCGTACACGAGGTGCGGCGGGTGGGGGGCAAGGCACCCGGCCACGATTCGACCCTTGGACACGACGCGGCGATGCGAGGCGGGCGGTTTGAGCGTTGGCTATTGCCGGCAACGGCGCTGGTGGCACGACCACCCGTCGCCAGCCATCGCCGACGACCAACCGACGCGGCATCAGCGCCAGTGGCGGGAGACGCCCCACGGGCGGATCGGACGAGACGACCTATCGGATCACTTGATGGGGATGTGGCGGACCCGTTCCGCGCGCTCGGCCTTCAGGTCGATGCGAAGCGTCAGGAGGCCATCCTCGTAGCGAGCGTTCACGTGCGCCGGATCCAGGCTCATGCCGGGCTCCAGGAATGCCTTGTACTTGCGCTCCGCTGTCTCGCACTCCAGCCGCAGGTGGTCAGGACCGACGTCCAGGTTGATGTCCTCCTTCTTCACCCCCGGCAGCTCCACCCGGACGTTCAGGCACTTGTCATCCTCGATGTCCCAGTTCAGGAACGGCTCACGCCAGCCCTCCGCGATGGCGCTCGATTCCAGGAGGTTACCGAACGGGCGTAACTCAAGTCCACCTAGATGAGGGAAGATGCTCAGACCCTGCAACAGGGGGGCGTCCAGAAGCTGGTTCTCGAACTTGGTCAATTGCTCGAGCATGCTGTCCATCTGGCTCCGGATCGAGGTGATGAAGTCAGGCTTGGCGACGCTCGTCTCTTTGTCGATGTGCTGCAATTCTTTCTTTGCCATGGTCTACACCATGGAAGGACTCGCAACGTGACTTCATACGCGCACGGCCAAGTGCGCGGGGACGCGGTCCCAGGGTGGCGGACGGAGAGTCCTTTTGCCGCTGGACGCGGCATGGCGGACGCGGGCCCTCGGCGGACCATGGCCCGAAGAACGCCTGCCCCAGCGTCACGCTGTCGCTTGGAAGTAGGCCAGGACGAAGATCGCCAATGCGCCCAGGGCCGGGAGCTCCATGATGGCCATGATGACGACAGTCCGGCCGAATTTGATGGGATCTTCTGTGATGCGGGGCAGCCGGGCCGCGGCCCAGGCGCCTTGCACGACGGCCACGGTGCAGGTCATGATGCCGAGGCTGAGGAGCTCGCGACTCAGCTCCGCGTCCGGTCCGATCCAGGCCAGCGTCGTCGCGGCGATGGCCAGGATCGGCGCTTGAGCCACCATGAAGACGAGGACCCAGCGCATGCCGCCGAGCATCGTGCCCGGCCCGCCGTTGGGGCCGGGGAACGCCCAGAGGGGGTCCAGCTCGCGCATACCCCAAGCGATGAACACCAAGCGGCGACCAGGCCGGCCGCGGCAGGCCCGAGTGCGTACCACATGCTTATGGATCTGCGACGTAGATGTTGCGGGCTTCCGAGTAGAACTCCAGGCTCCAGCGGCCGCCCTCGCGGCCGACGCCGCTCTGCTTCATACCACCGAAGGGCACGCGCAGGTCGCGCACGAGCCAGTCATTGATCCAGACCATTCCAGTATCCAGCGCTTCGGCGATGTGCGTGGCGCGGGCTACGTCAGCGCTCCAGACGCTGGCGGCGAGGCCGTACTGGACGCCATTGGCGAGTCGGACGGCCTCCGCGTCGTCCTTGAACGGTTGGACGGTGACGACCGGCCCAAAGATCTCCTCCTGCACGCAGCGGCTGTGCTGCGGCAGGCCGGTGATGACGGCGGGCTTCAGCCATGCACCGCCAGTGAACTCGACCGGCAGGTCCGGGACGCCACCGCCGTGCACCGTGCCGCCTTCTTGGCGCGCGATGTCCAGGTATCCTGCCACTTTGTCCCGGTGGGCGTGGCTGACCACGGGCCCCAGGCGGGTGGCCGGGTCCATGGGGTCGCCGACCTTCATGGCAGCCACTTCGTCAATGAGGCGCTGAGTGAATGCCTCGGCGATGGCTTCGTGGACGAGGATGCGACTGCCGCATAGGCAGACCTGGCCCGTGTTGGTGAAGCCCGCGCGCACGGCGCCGGCGACGGCGGCCTCGATGTCGACGTCGTCGCAAATGATCGTCGGATTCTTGCCGCCCAGCTCGAGGCTGAGTTTCTTGAACGTGGGTGCTGCGGCGCGGGCGACGATCTTGCCCGTCGCGGTGCCGCCGGTGAAGGAGATGGCCGCGACGTCCGGGTGCTCGCAGAGGGGCTGACCGACTTCGGGCCCAAGGCCGTGCACGATGTTCAGGACGCCGTCGGGGAGCCCTGCCGCCTTGGCGATGTGTGCCAGCGCCGTGGCGGTCTGCGGGGTCATTTCGCTCGGCTTGGCGACGATGGTGTTGCCCATGGCCAGCGCCGGTGCCACCTTCCAGCTCAGCAAGTACAGCGGCAGGTTCCATGGCGTGATGAGGCCCACCACGCCGAGGGGCTTGCGGTGGGTGCGGTTGTGGCCACCCTCCATGGCATGTTCCTCGTCCTTGAATCCACGAGCGTAGTCGGAAAAGAAGCGGAAGTTGCGCACGGCGCGGGGGATGTCGAGCGTGCGGCTGGTGGTGATGGGTTTGCCAGTGTCCTCGCTCTCCATGCGGGCCAGGCCATCGAGGCGGGCCTCGATGCCATCGGCGATGCGGTCAAGGATGTCGCAGCGGGCGTCGCGACCCAGGGCCGCCCAGGCAGGCAGCGCGGCCTTGGCGCATGCGACGGCGCGGTCCACGTTCGCTTTGCCACTGCGGGGGATCTTGCCGATGACGGCGCCGGTGGCGGGATTGATGTTGTCGATGGTGCGGGCATCACAGGACAGCGTCGGTTCGCCGTCGACGACGTTGCTGGTGATCACGCGTACTCCTTCCAGTCGTAGTACCAGCGGTCCAGGTCCGGGTCCCATTCATCCCACGTCGGCACTTGCTCCAATTTGTCCAACAATGCCGGCGGCACGACGCCTTCGACGATGAACGCCTTCTGGCGGTGCAGTTTGTACGGGTTGCGCAGCTCGAAGCCCAGGGTGCCCAGGATGGCGCGCGCGACATACCACGTCGCTTGGCTGTTCCAGCCATGGGCGATCTTGACCACGACGCCCAGGCCGTGCGGGTAGTCGGGGTGCTGGATGGCCATGCCCAGGAGGCCGTCGGCGCCTTCCTTGGCGATGACCTTGCCGCCGCAGGACTTGAGGATGGTCGTGTCGAGGCGGTTGAAGCCGCCCACCAGATCCGGGTGGCGGACCATGGCTTCCCAGATCCAATCCTCGTCTGGCTTACCTGCAAGACTGGCATACAGACTCGCCAGTTCGGCGACGGTGTTGCTGAGCGTCGGCAGGCCGCAGCCATCGCGGGCGACGCGCAGGGGTTGCCAGTCGGCGCCGAGGTGGCGTCGCACCTCTGCCATGTACGCCTGGAACCATTCGTGCTGAGGCAGCAGGTAACCGATGCGCGGCCAGCCCATGTCGCGGCAGCCCTTGAGGATGGCCGCGTGTTCGCCGCTGCAGGTGTGGTACCAGCGCCGAGGGCGACGCACCTGTCGACCGAACTGGACGAGTGGCACATCAAGGGGTGCCTGCATGAGGCCCCATTCGGTCTCGTGCAGCAGGCTCTGGGCGGCGGCGACGTGGCTGACGTCTCCATTGTGGCTGGCGACGCTGATGGCCTTCTGCTCCCACGTGCAATCCGCGAGGACATCCGTGAAGACCTTCATCATCAGGGGTTTCATCATGCTGCGCCCGTAGCACAGCACATTGCCGCCGAAGGAATGGATGACCTTCGGAGGCCCATCGGGTTGCCCGACGGCCCATGCGACGGCCCCATGGATGGTGGTCTCACTGATGCCGTTGCGACGGTAATCCACGAGCGGTTCCCAATCGACGTCGCGGCCGGTGGGGATGCCTTCCTCGCGTTCACCCAAGGGGGTCTTGGGGAACTGCTCGGAACCGGGGCCCTGGGCCACCATGCTGGGTTGCATCAGGCCGCCACCTTCATCAACCGCGGCGCCACGTTCTCCATGAACGCTTTCATGTTGCGCACGACGCGCTCGGAGTCATGGTTGAAGAAGTCGAACCACAGCATCAAACGGTCGTCAGGATGGTACCGTTCGGCGAGTTGCTTGGCCACGTCGTCTGCGTTGCCGATGACGGCGTTGTCGGCGGCGTGCTCGATCTTCTTCGGGTCGAGGGTGCCAGTGAGTGCGTTCCAATAGGCGCTCAGTGCGGCCTTGGCTTCCTTCCGCGCGGCGGCGGTGCGCTCGCCTGGGCTCAGGCCTTCTTCTTCGTTCAGGAAGACCATGACGGTGCGTGGCATCATGCGGCGCTGCCACGGGCCGCCATCTTTGTGGTAGATGTGGCGCATGATGGCGTGGGTGCGTTCGATGATCTCCGGCGGCGTGATGCTCAGGTTGGCCACCTGGCATGGCAGGTACTTGTTCGCGAGCGCGGGGATGCTCGGGTCGTGGCTGCCGGCGACGAGGTGGAGCAGGCTGCGGTCCCAATCCTGGGGCACGATCTTGAGTGCCTCGAAGACGAAACGCTTGGGCAGGACGACGTGCTCGACTTCTGCCTCGACGTCACGCCCTTCGGGGCCACCGTCATCGTCGTCGGGGATGATGGCTTGGCCGGCGGCGCCGGCTGCAGTGGGGCCGAAGCTCGGGTTGGGTGGGCGCATCTCGATGCGGCCTGCAGCGAGGCCTGCGCCGTGGATGCGTGCCCAGTCGGCCGGCGTGCGGCATTCCGCTTCGGTGATGGTGCGAGCGGGGATATCGTCGCTGCTCAGGGTCTCGCCGGCCAGCAGCCGGCAGAAGATCTCGGTGGCCTCGTGGAAGATCTTGCCTTTCAGGAAGGGGTAGGGGACGGCGCGTTCCAGGTCATCGCGGGGGACGTAGCCGTGCGCGCGATTCATGTAATCGAAGCGGCCGGCGCTGAAGCCGACGTGGATGGCCCGGGGCGTTCGCTTGAGGCCTTCGAGGGCGCAGAAGTACGCGATGCGTTCGGCGGCAGCGATGGGGCCTCCGCCCTGCAGGATGTTCATGACCGCGGACCCGACCTCGATGCCGCGGCCGCCGTTGGCGCGGCTTGGGCGGGCGGCGTTGGGGCCCGTGCGGGCGTGGATCGCGTGGGCCGATTGCAGCATGTCGCAGTTGAGGCCTATCTCTCCTTCCCAGTGGGGCACGACGGGATGCGAGCCGAGTTTCTGGACTTCGCTGCTCAAGTGACTCTCGGCGAGCCAGGCGACGCCGTACCCGAGGCGGTCGGCCGCCTCCACTTGGTGGAGCCAGTGGCTGAACATGGTCGCCTCGTCCGGCGTGTGTCCATCCACCGGGGTCTGGCTGATGGAGAAGAATACGTCGAATTCCACGGAACGCCGTGGCACCGACGGGGACACAAGAAAGGTTGGGTTCCAAAGGCGCCATCTGAGCGCGTGAATCTAAGCACTAAGTCTGGTGGACGACCTTCAGGCGTAGTGCGTTCCCTCCGCGTGAATTTCACCTCGGTGCGGATAACAGTCAGGTTGTTCCCTGAACTCGTAAGAGCCCTTGGTTCAGTTAGCCGGCACCTTGCGGTGTGGGCTTGGAAGGAGGGTAGGTCGTTCCTTCCACCTGGCTGATTTGGGAGCCACAATCAAGTGGCAACTCCTTGTTTGTCACCGAAGGTCCTATGCTTTTCGGCGCAGGCACTTGCCCGCAGGGGAGGTCTCCCTCCAGGGGCCGGCCGGCCGCAGAGGTCGCTGGCGCGAGGCGTTCGCAGGGGTTCGGGCGGACCATGGCCGGAACCACTGCTTTGGCGCGCCACGCGCATCGTGGCCCCCCGGCGAGCCCGTCTGGGCGTTGACCTGCTGGCGGGCCGGACTTGGCCGACGCCCCTACTCGGGGCTGGTGCCTTCGGCCATGGTGACCGTCTCGCGGACCTTCCAGATCGCAGGCCAGAGGCTCTGCTGGATGTCCTCTTCGAGTTGGTGCACGGCGTAGCCTTTGAGGCTCTTGACGTCACGGCCGATGATGCGCTTGACGAGTTGCAGGTGGGCTTGGCGCCACAGGCTGAACTCTTGGTCGAAGTCCGTCATGGCCTCGAGCAGGGCGAAGAGGTCGCTCCGGTGGCCGGCCTTGAGGTAGATCGCCTCGAGGGTCTCGCCTTCCCGTTCCAGAAGGGCCTCCACGTGGGGCCAGACGGTGGGGGCCTCGCGCTGGATTGCCCGGAAGCCCGGGGATTCAGAACCGCTACCGGTGCCGAGTTGCCGCCGGACGCTGTGGAAATCGTTGGGGGCCATGGTATCGAAGATGGCCAAGTGGGTCTTGTTGCCATGGATGACCTTGCGGCAACGGCGGAGCAAGCGCACCGCAGTGTACAGGTTGCCGCCGTCGAGGAATCCCTTGACCCGCTCCATCTCGAACCGGACGAGCTTGAGCCAGAGTTCGAACGCCTGGTGGACGACGGTGAACATCATCTCATCCGGGTGTGCCATGTCTGCCGGCTCCTTCTGGAGGGTCAACAGGGCATCCACCTGGAGGTAGCGTTCGTAATCGGTGTCGCCGACGCCGCTGAGCGCCGGTCCTGCGTGGTTTACTGGGCAACCGTGGCCTGGACTGGAATTCATCATTCACCCGATGTACAAAAACCGACAACGGCATCGGTGATTATGCTTGCCTTTGTGGCCCAAGCCCGGGGGTTTGCGCATGGATTTATATTTGTCTGGCACGAAGGTGATAGTATGGGCCTTGTGAAGTTCGCAGCCAAAGTCACCTGGAAGACAGGTAAGTTCACCGTCAAGCACGTCGTCATCCCCCTGGCATACACCGCCGCCTGGGCCGCCGCCATCAGCTGGGCGGCCGACAAGATGCGCGAGGGTCAGCCCGCGGCCAACGGTCGCGTCGAGCCCGTGATCAAGCCCCAGCGCTGAGCCAAACATCAAGGCGCACGCCGCGGCACACGGGCCGCCCCAGACCCCGGCGCCGCCACGGAATGTCCGTGCCACGACGTAGGCCGGCTGGCCACGGGCACACCCGCCCAAGAGTCCGGCACCGACACCGGCAAACCCTCTGCCGACGCAGCTTCAGGCATGCCTGAGAAACACGTCGGCACGATCGAGCACTACTACCCCAAGGCCCATGCGGCCACCGTGAACCTGGAAGACCGGGGCCTGAAGGTAGGCGACCGCATCCATATCGTCGGCCACGGCACCGACCTCACGGAGACCGTGGAGAGCCTACAACTCGACAAGCAGCCGATCAAGAAGGGACGCAAAGGCCAACACGTCGGCCTCTGGGTCGACGAACCCGTCCACGAGAAGGCGGACGTCTACCTCGTCAAGTAGACTCCCACCCTTTATCCCGTATTGCGAAATCCGCAGGGCGTGGTAGTAGACTTCACCCTCACGGATGAGCAGAAGATGATCCGCGACATGACGCGGGCCTTCGTGCAGAAGGAGATCGAGCCTTTCGTCCAGCAATGGGAACGCGATGGCGACCACCCCTTCGACATCTACGAGAAGATGGCTGCTCAGGGTCTGCTGGGCTCGCCTTTCCCCACGGAATACGGGGGCGGCGGCCTCGACGCGGTCAGCTACGCCATCCTCACCGAGGAGCTCGCCAAGGGCTGCAGCAGCCTCCGCACCAGTATCAGCGTCCACGGCAGCCTCGCAGGCTCCACCATCAAGTACCACGCCAGCCAGGAACAGAAGGACCGCTGGCTCCCAGACATGTCCGTCGGCAAGAAGCTCGGCGCGTGGGCCATCACCGAACCCGGCAGCGGCAGCGACGCGGCCGGCATGCAGACGACGGCGCGCAAGGAGGGCGACGAGTATGTCCTGAACGGCCAGAAGGCCTGGATCAGCAACGGCGGCCTCGCCGACTACGTCATCGTCTACGCCAAGACCAACCCCGAACTGCGCCACAAGGGCATCTCTTGCTTCCTCGTCGAGAAAGGCACCCCCGGCTTCGACGTGATCGCCATCGAGAGCAAGAACAAGCTCGGCCTACGCAGCAGCCCGACCGCCACCTTGGCGTTCAACGACTGCCGCATCCCCGCCGCCAACCTCATCGGCAACGAAGGGGACGGCTGGAAGAACGCCATGTTCGTACTGAACCACGGGCGCCTCAGCGTGGCGGCGGGCGGCGTCGGCATCGCCCAAGCCGCCATGGATGCAGCCGTCAAGTACGCCACCGAGCGCGAAGCGTTCGGACGCCCCATCGGCCGCTACCAGCTCGTGCAGGCGATGCTCGCCGAGATGGACGTCAACATCCAAGCCGGCCGCTTGCTGGTCTGGCATGCGGCGCGTATGCGTGAAGCATACGACCGCGGCGACTGCACCCGGGACGAGTGGACGCAGGCGGTCAGCCGCGCCAAACTGTTCGTCGCCGAAATGAGCCTCAAGGTCTGCGAAGACGCCATCCAGGTGCACGGCGCCAATGGTTACACGGATGACTTCCCCGTCGAGCGCTACTGGCGTGACGCCAAAGTGCTCGGCATCTACGAAGGCACCAACCAGATCCAACGCCTCATCTTGGGCCGACTCATCACGGGACTGAAGGACTGACGTGTCTATCGACGATGTCCTGGGCGCCTTGCTCGACAAGGTCGCCGAGATGGGGTCGGAGGAGCGCAGCGAGCATGACCAGGCCTACCTGAGATCGGATCTCGAGCACCTGGGCGTGAGCGTGCCGGACGCCCGCAAGATCGCCAAGTGGTTGCTGGCAGAGTACCCGGAGGTCAGGGCCGACCCCTGGGCCTTGGTGCATGCCGCATGGGCCACCGGGATCTTCGACGTGCGCTCAGTCCTGTCGTTCTACCTGGAGCGCGCGACGCTCGGCGACGACGCCACGACCCACCTTGAGCGCATCCTGCGCGACAGCCACACCTGGGCGCTCGTCGACCAGATGGCCATCCATGTCCTACCCCGGGCCAAGCCCGACTACGCGACCCTGGCGCGTTGGGCGACGGACGACGATTTCTGGCTACGCCGCGCGGCGTTGCTGGCCGATCTGAAGGAACTGCGCGCCGGCAAAGGCAACCCCGGGCGCTGGGCCAACCTCGCCAAGCCGAACCTTGCCCACGAAGACGAGTTCATCCGCAAAGCCTTGGGGTGGGTCTTACGCGAGATCGCCAAGGTCCGCCCGGAGTGGACGGAGAAGTTCGTGACTGAGCACAAGGACGATCTGTCGGCGTTGACGTTGCGTGAGGCGACGCGCAATCTTGACGCTTGAAACCGCCCGCATCCCATCGACGCCGGCGCGAAGAACGGGTGACGAATTGCGGCGACCAGACACCTCCCGAGGAGCGCCTCAACGCTTATACAGGCCCGTTCTCGTCGACGCTCATGGTCGATGCTTGGAAGGTCACCATGGTGGCCTTGCTCATGATTGGATTGTCCGGTTGCGCCGATGTAGGCGAACAGCTCGGTAACGATGCTTCATTCGATGACGACGACGCCCAGCCCCACGGCGAAGCCCCCACGGACGGCAACGGCACCATCGCTGCCAATGTGACGGTGGCCGACATCGTCGCGGTCGTCGCGATCACGGTGGACGGTAACCTCACCGAGGCCGTCAATGGCACGTTCCACATCCCCGCCGGCACCAACATCACATTCGACGCTAACGGCACTCAAGCCGACGTGTTCACATGGTCGGCATTCAACGGGACGGCGCCGGACAACACTACGGCCAACGGGACAGTGATGCCCAGCGCCACGGCCGAAGGCATGCAAGCGGTTTTCATGTTCACGCCGGGCAACCACACAGTCACCCTTCAGTTGGCGGGCGAGAACGCCACCGGCTACGCCGAATTCATGCTGACGGTCGCCGACATGATCGCTCCCGAGCCGAGTCTCGTCAGCAGTACCACGATCGCGTTCAGCCGCGCCGCAGAGACATGGGCGAACGGTTGCAAGGCCGCTGACCACGCGGTCAGCTTCCCAGCAGACACGGTCACCCAAACCATGCACCTCGAGCTGGACCCCGCTTGGACCGGCGTAGCCCTAGACATCGTCTACAGGCTCTACGTCTTTGACGCCGAAGGCGCGCAGGTCGCCAAGGCGGCCCGTTCCGGCGGCAGCGCCAACCTCATCCTAGACGCGGCTGACCTGAGCCTGCCCGGCGGCGACTACACCGTGCGCGGCGAAATCTGCTCGACGTTCTCGCCTCAGGTGTCCTTCACGGTCAAGGGCACTGCGGACCACTACGCCTAGTGCTCGTGCGACCGCCACGAGGCCACGCCACGACGCCGCCAGGAAACCCCTACCCATGGCCATGACGTTGCGCATTGCCACTTGCCGCAAGCTGGCACCCTACTTCCATGACGATGCGCCGCTGCCAGACGCGTTCGCTGCCCGCGGTATAGAAGCCGAGGGTGTGGCCTGGCAGGACATCGAGGGCAGCGACCCGGTGTTGGTCCGCTCAGTCTGGGATTACACGCTCGACATGGACGGGTTCCTGGGTTGGTTCGACCGGCTCGACGCCGCAGGCGCGACATGCATCAATCCGACCGATGTGATGCGCCGCAACCTCGACAAACGGTACCTGCTCGACATCGAAGCCCAGGGCCACGCCATCATCCCCACGACGATCTTCGATGCCTTCGACCCGGCCCGCGTCGCGGCCTTGGCAGACAGCGAAGGCTGGGCCGCCGCCGTCGCCAAGCCGGTGCATGGCGCCGGTGCCGAGGGCCTCGTCGTCGTCGAACGGGACGGCGCCGTCCATGATTTCGATCTCAGCGGCAACACGTGGAGCGACGGTTGGTCCGCGCGCCCACGAGGCGCGTGCCTGGTGCAGCCGAAGCTCGAAAGCATCCGGGCCGGCGAATGGTCGCTGCTGTACTTCGGCGGCGTGTACTCCCACGCTGTGCTCAAGCGCCCGGCCGAAGGAGACATCCGCGTCCAGGAGGAACACAAGGCCACGAGCGCGCCGGCGACACCGCCAGCCCATGTCCGCAAGGCGGCGGATGCCATCATGCGCGACCAGCCCGACGCCGTGTTTGCCCGCGTCGATGGCGTCGACGACCCGGGGCTAGGCTTCGTGTTGATGGAGTTGGAGATGATCGAGCCCGAGTTGTTCTTCCGCTACCACCCTGCATCCGTGGATCGGTTCGCCGATGCCGTCTGCGTGGCGCTGCGCGCCTGAGCACCCGCACGGGGTCGCGGAGGATTCATGTCCGACAGGACCTGTTGTGGCGCATGGGCCAGTCCATCAAGCGCGTCAGCCACATGACGCTGATCGTCAACGACCAGGACAGGGCCATCGCGTTCTACGCGCAGGCGTTCGGCACCGAGATCCGGGGCGACAAGGAGTTCGAGATGGCTGGCCAGGCGATGCGCTTCGTGACCATCGGCATCCCGGGCGATGACCTGGAGATCGCGCTCCAATTGCCCATGGCGATGCCTGGCCGCGAGCCCCCCAAGGCCGGCGACAACAACATGACCGTGGTGGCCGCCGACGATGTCGAGTCGGCATGTGCACAGGTCAAGGCCGCCGGAGGCACGGTCGTGTCGGAACCGGAAGACCTACCCTGGGGCCGCAGCGCGATCATCCGCGACCCGGACGGAAATCCGTGGAACCTGGTACGCGCCAATCAATAGCCCATTGATTTGGTTTTCAATACGTGTTTTCATGCCAGGGTCTAAGTAACTTGAAGGAAGCCATGGGTCATGGACGCAAGAACGACCCTCCGCCGCCGCGTCGGTGACACTCCCCTTCTGAAGGCCCCCCATCTCGCCGCCCTGGTCGGCCTGCCCGGGCTACGCCTCAAGATGGAGGGTGCCAACCCGACCGGCACGCAGAAGGACCGCATCGCGAGGCTTGAACTGGGTGACGCAGCGGCCCACGGCGCCAAGGGCGTCAGCGTCGGCTCCTGCGGCAACTTCGGTGTCGCGATCGCCCACGCCGCGTATGTCTACGACCTCGAATGCCATGTCTTCGTGCCCGAGGACTTCCGCGGCGAACGTATCGCATTGATGGAAGAGCTCGGTGCCACCGTGCACCGCGCCCCCGGAGCCTACGAGGATGCCGTCGTCGCCAGCCGCGCCTACGCCACCGAGCAAGAACTGTTCGACGCCAACCCCGGCGGACCCAACACCCTGCGCACATTGGCCGGTTACAGCCGCATCGCCGAAGAGATCGTCCAGCGCCTCGGCAAGACCCCCGCCGCCGTCGGCGCCCCCATCGGCAACGGCTCGACCCTCGCGGGCGTCCACCTCGGTTTCCGCACCGCATGGGCGCAAGGCCGCGCCAATGAGATGCCGGCGTTCTTCGGCGGCAGCAGCCAAGGCCAGAACCCTGTCATCACCTCGTTCAGCCGCAACCAAGAACGCTGCACCCCCCTCGACCCCCGTTCCATCACCGAGACCGAGGTCAACGAGCCCTTGGTCAATTGGGACGCCCTCGACGGCACCGCATGCCTGACCGCCATCCAAGACAGCCGGGGTTCCGCGTACGGATTCCCGGACGAGGAGCTGATGGAGCTGCACGCCGCCCTGCTCAAAGACGGCGTCGAAGCCCACCCGGCCAGCCTCGCCGCTGTCGCCGCCCTACGCGCCGCCGCCGACGAAGGCCACTTCGACCGCGAGAGCTGCGTCGTCGCCGTCATGACCAGCGGCCGCCCGCAGGTCGCCGTGGAGCGCATGAGCCGGCCCGATGACCTCCAACCGTTCATCGCGGTGCTGCAAGAGCACCTGGGCCGCTTCGGCGACCCCAGCCACGAAATGATCGAGGCCGTGGATGCCGCCTTCAAGGACGGCTTCGTCATCGAAGCCAGCGACGCCGAAGGCGTGCTCGGGCACTGCGTCCTGACGCCCATGGAGCTGAGCGAGTTCTTCCCACGCTACCACCTGAGCTACATCGCCGTCGGCCCGAACGCCCGCGGCAAAGGCGTCGGCAGCATCCTGCTCGAGGAAGCGATCCGCGTCACGGATGGCGACCTGAGCCTGCACGTGGACACGGACAACGCCAACGCCATCAAGCTGTACGAGAAGTTCGGCTTCCAGAAGAAATACTACCGCATGCTCTTCAAGGGCGCCCGTGCGAGCCCCGTGGACCCCAGCGCGGGCAGTGGCTGGAACGAAGAAGAGAACATCACGGTCTGACGTAGAGCTCGCGCCGCATGCGCGGCACGAACGCCATCAGTACAGCGACGCGCGTGAGCGCCGTCCGGTCCATGTGGCCATCTGTGAGAAAGCCGATGGCCCCTGTGGTGCCACCGATGCGTGGATCGTCTGCGACGGGCCCGATGATGTCGGAGACCATCTCACCATCCAGCGCCCGCGCCGTCACCCAGTCGGGGTACTGGAAGCCGGGACCCCAGCCGTCGGTGACCAGGCCATTGCGGTCCACGACGACCGCCGCCTGCATGTCGTAATGACCGTCACCGCCCAGGCCATCCATGAGGCCCGCTTCGATGCCGATGCCGTAATCCGCCTCGGGCCAGGCAGCGAGGGCCGCCTGGGCACGTGCTTTGGCACCTGCCGCGGTCTCTGGCCCCTTTGGCTGCTCTGGGACCCCGGAGGCCGTCGCGAAGCCACGGGCCTCGACGTCGAGTTCCAGGATGGAGGCCACTTCCAAGCGGGCGGCCTCGACCTTGACCGGGTTCTGGCTACCCACGGCCAACCGGACCGGACTCAAGCGCTGTCCGTAGGCGTCGATGTCGGCGCGGGCGATGCGGGTCGAACTGATGGGCAACAGGTCCTGCGCAAGCACGTGGGGCACGACGACGACCTCGAGGGGCTTGAGGCCGGCAGTGGAGCGCTTGTCGTTGATGCGACCAGCCCCACGGATCGTCTCCGGGCTGACGACGATGACATCGTAGTCCTCCGTCGCCGCAGGACCTTCGGGTGCATCCAGGGGCCGCACCAGGAGCCCGCCTTCGTAGCCGGCGGTGCGCAGATGGTATTCCACGGCAGCGATGCGCTCTTCGACGCCGGGCATGTCGCGTGCGCGCTTTGCCAGTTCGCCGACGGTGACGCCGACGAACAGTTCTGTTGCGCGCGCAGCGGCCGCTTCCAGGAGAGCCGCATGGCCTGCATGGAACGGATGGAAGGTCCCGCCAAGGCACACACGCATGACAACGCCATGGCACGCGATACACCTTGAGCCCACCGGTACGCCCAAGACCCAGACCACGGTGGCCTATTGTGGAGTACCGTCTCGCCGTCATCGGTTGCGGCAACATGGGCCAAGCCGTCGTCAGGGGTCTCGTCGCCAGTGGTTGGACCAACAAACACGAGATCGTCGCGACGAATCCGGACAAGGATAAGGCCCGTGCATTGGCCGTCGAGCTCGGGATCGCCACCGATACGGACAACGCGGCCGCCGCGACGCAGGCCGAGATCATCTTGCTCGGCGTCAAGCCGCAGATCATCAAGACGGCCCTCAAGGACCTGCGCGGCGTCATCAAGCCCAACCAGCTCGTCATCAGCATCGCAGCCGGCATCAGCACCCGCTTCATCGAGTACTACCTCCAGGATGTGCCGGTGATCCGCTGCATGCCCAATCTGTCCGTCACGGTCGGCATGGGCGCCACCGCCATGAGTCCGGGGGCCAACGTGACGCCTGAACACCTGGAGACCGCCCGAGGCATCTTCGAGGCCGTCGGCATGGTCGAAGTGGTCAACGAGAACCTCATGGACGCTGTGACCGGCCTCAGTGGCACCGGCCCCATGTACGTCTTCCACCTCATTGAGGCCCTCGCGGACGCCGGCGTCAAATGCGGCCTGCCCCGCGACATCGCCTCCCGGCTTGCCATGCAGACGGTCCGCGGCAGCGCCCGCCTGGCCCAGACGAGCGATCTGCACCCTGCGGCCCTCAAGGACCAGGTCACGAGCCCCGGCGGCACCGCCATCGCCGCATTGCACGTGCTGCGAAAAGAGGCCTTCAGTGCGGTCCTGATGGACGCAGTGGAAGCCGCGACCCGGCGCAGTGCCGAGTTGGGAGAATAGAGCCAGCGGAGGGATTTGAACCCTCGACCTGCTGTTTACAAGACAGCTGCTATACCGCTAAGCCACGCTGGCGTAGGCCTCGCCACATTGCCGGGGTCTTTAGGCTGCACGGATGGCGACGGCCCGATTTGGCCGATGCAGCCCGCAGCGCTCATATACGACCCCCTTGTCGGCCGATTTGTCCCTTCGGGGGTGTCGACGGCTTCGGCCGCACCGGCTGCCGCTGTGGCTTAGAGGTATAGCACGTCCTTGGTAAGGACGGGGTCGCGTGTTCGAATCACGCCAGCGGCTCTATTGGGCCATTGTGAGGCCTCCCTTGCACCTTCGGGTGCCGATCGCTCCATTGAGCGGTCGCTCCATCGAGCTCCAAGAAAACAGGGCCGCACAGGCGGCGTCAAAGGAAAGAGGGGAAGAGAAGAGGCGCCGCGTCTATGCAGTGACCAGGTCCGCCGTCATGACCCAGTCGAAGTCCATGGCGACGCCGCTGCAGGCGCTGACCTGCAGGACGAACTCGCCGGCCGGGTAGGGGCCTTTGCCGGTGATGGTCTCGTGTCCACCGGGCAGTTCGAAGGAGCCCGCGTGACCGATGAGGGTCCCGTCGGGCGCATAGAAGTCGAGGTCGATGTCGACAGTGGTGTCACCGTTGGTCGTCACGAGTGCGATGTTGGAGACAGCGTAGTCCTGGGCGAGCAGGGCGGAGGCGTCCCACGTGTACTCGGCGTAGTCGATCCCGTCTTGCAGGCCGCACCATTGGATGCCGGCCACCAGGGAACCCGAGTCGATCCATTCGGTGGTCTCGATGAGGACGCCGCTGACGTAGCCGACCAGGGCCGTGATGTTGGCGCTCGAGGTCGTCGTCTGCGCTCCTTCGACCAGGGTCAGGGTGGCGACGAAATCGCCGGCGCCGTAGGTGTGGTTGGCCGCGGCCGGAACACCGGTGCCGTCGGTGCTGTTGCCGTCGCCGAAGTCGAGGCTCCAGGTGACGTTGAGGGCATCGGTCGCGTTGAGGGCGTCGATGGTGAAGTTCACCAACATGGGTGCGGTGCCGTTGACCATGTCTGCGGCGAGTACCGGCATGAGGACCGTGGTGTTCGGGCCGACGGGCGCCTCGGCGGGCTCGTCGCCCATGTTGTCGCCGTCTCGGGCCGGGTCTACGCCCGAGGTCTCTTCGTCGATCTCGACGCCCGTGTCGGCGCAGCCTGCGAGGGCGACGAGGACGAACAGAGCGGCGGCTAGGATGCTGCGCATAGGATTTTCCACGATCGGCATCGCTAATGGGTGTTGTGGGCGCAGACCTGCAAAATGCGGGCCGGCTCGCTGGCCGGCGTTGGTCTGCCACGGGTGGCCGCAACAACACGCTCGCCTCAATGCTTATCCACGAGGTCGGGGTCAAAGGACCACCATGGTCGCCACCGTGGATGAGTTGTTCCAGACCATCCGTTCCAACCCGTTCATCGATGGTATCGGGTACTTCATCGAGATCACCACCCGCGAGCCGGTTTCGGAGCGCGATCTTGACCGCGTCACCGAGCGCATGCAGGGCGATTTCTGTGCCCACAGCCAAGCGAGCCTTGAGGGCCGCAACGTGCTAGGACTGGACTTCCACGAGCACATCCTGACCCAAGGTGAAGACGCGGAGCACTTCCTGTCCGCATTGGAGATCCTCATGCGCGGCATCGAGCGCGACTACGGCATCGACCACATGTGCATCGAGTTCCAGTTCGATTTCACGCGGGCCAAGCACGCGCAGAAGGAACTGGATGAGCTACTGCGGCCGTAGTCACACGGCGGCGACGGCGCCGCTCCGCAGACCCAGGAGCCATGCAGCGAACGCCAGGATGGCCCACCAGACCGCCCAGGCGCCCATGCCTGCGCCGATGGCCATGCCGATGGCCTCATGATAGGCGAAGACGGCCACCATGACCCACGGCACGACGGCCACGGCGTATACGATGGGGTCGCTGCCGGCCGTGACCACCAACGACGTGGCAAGCAGCGTGCCTAGACTGGCGGCCAGCAGTGAGGACCGGTGCGATTCGTCCTGCATCAGGCGCGTCCCGAGCCAGTGGAAGTAGCCCCACAAGGCCAGGAGGACGAACAACGTGGTCATGCCCAGGAGCGGGTCCGACGCCATGCCGGCCGACCATCTGCTCGCCGGAAGAAGGTTCGCAAATCCCCCGGCAAGCGTTTTGCCCGTGACGGACTCGTCCGGTCGTGGACCTGCGGGAGCGTGTCGCCCGTCTACCCCGGAAGCCGGGGGTCTACCTGTGGAAAGACGTCCAAGGCGACGTCCTCTACGTGGGCAAGGCCATCGACCTGCGGGCCCGCACCGGGCAGTATCTGCAGGACGGCGCCCACAAGCCCGACATGATGCCCCACGTCGTCGACCTGGATTACATCGCGGTCTCCACCAACAAAGAGGCGCTGATCCTCGAGCAGACGCTCATCAAGCGCTACAAGCCGCGCTACAACGTCCGCCTGACGGATGACAAGCAGTATCCGTACATCAAACTCACAAAGGACGCCTACCCGCGCCTCATCAAGACGCATCGACGCCTCGACGACGGTGCGACCTACTTCGGCCCTTTCCCGGACGGCTACGGCGCGTTCCACGTCATGCAGGTCCTGAACGATCTGTTCCCCCTGCGCCGCTGCAAGACGCTCCCGAAGACCAAGTGTCTGTACTATGACATCGGCAAGTGCATCGCTCCCTGCATCGACGCCTGCACGGACGAGGAGTACGCGGCGGTGGTGCAGGAGATCAAGGAGGTCCTTGCGGGCCGTTCCAAGCAGCTTCTGCAGCGGGTCAAGGTGGACATGGACACCGCGGCGGCCGAGCACCGGTTCGAGGACGCCGCCCGGGCACGGGACCAATTGCGTGGCCTGGAAGGGGTCTTGGAACGACAGCACATGGTCCAAGACCGCCTGCAGGACCGGGACATCGCCGCCATCAGTGCCCGCGGCGACCTGGCCGTGGTCGTCATCGTACACCAGCGTGACGGCAAGGTCGTCGGCCAGAGCCCCTTCGTCGTGCATGGTGTCGAAGACGAGACGCCCCCCGAGGCACTGGCAGACTTCCTCGTCGGCCACTACGCGGACCGCACCATCCCGCGCTACGTCGCCGCCGGCATCGACCCCGAAGAGATCACGGACCTCGAGACCGACCTGCGCTTGCTCTGCGACCACGCGGTCACGGTCGAGGCGCCACAACGGGGTGACAAGATGCGTTGGCTCGACGTGGCCCAGACCAACGCCAAGCTGCGCCTGGAGGAGGAACTGCTGCGCCGGGAACGCAAGAGCGGCGCCTTGGCCGCCTTGCGGGAGGCGCTCGACCTGCCAGATCTTCCTCGCATCATCGAAGGCTTCGACATCAGCCACCAGGCCGGCCACCATACACGCGCCGCCATGGTCCGCTTCGTCGACGGCGAGCCCGACAAGGGCGGCTACCGTACCTTCGGCATGAAGACGCTCGGCGAGGACGCCGTCGCCAAGGGTACCGCCACGGCCCAGCATGGCAAGGGCCGGGAGGTCGATGACTACGCCTCCATGGAGGAGGCCGTGGAGCGCCGCTATGCTCGCCTGGTGGAGGACGAGGCGCCGCTGCCGGATCTGATCCTCATCGACGGTGGCCCGGGCCAGCTCGCTGCGGCACGCAAAGCGCTCGCCAAGGTGGGCATCGAGATCCCCCTCGTCGCGATCGCCAAGCAAGAAGAGGAACTGTTCGTCCCCAAGAAGCTCCACCCCATCCGACTCAAGCGTGACCACGCCGCATTGCAGCTCCTGCAGCGGGTCCGTGACGAAGCGCACCGCTTCGGCATCACGCAGGTGCGCCGCAAGGCCAAGGCGGCCGTCACGCGCAGCCCGCTCGACGGCGTGGCAGGCATCGGCCCGAAGCGGCGCGCGGAGCTGGTCAAGGCGTTCGGCGGGCTGGAGGGCCTTCGGGCGGCGAGCATAGCGGACCTACAGAACGTCCCCGGCATCACGGCCGGAATGGCGGCGGGCATCGTCGCGGCCTTGCAGGACGGCAAGCCTGAAACACCCCCTAGCGAGTGACGTTCCCGTGGACCGCGCGCGTGCCGTGAAGACAGGGATGTACTGGGCAGCCGCAGGCTTGATCCTGGCCGCCGCCGGGGTCACGGCCATGTTGGTCGTCGCCGATCGCCAGGGCGCCACGGTACCGGCATGGGCGCCGGTGGCGATGCTGGTGGGCACGCCACTGTTCTTCTTCATCCACGGCTTCAGGGCCTCGCTGACCGACCAAGCGTGGAAGCGTTTGCCCAGGCGGACGCAGGTCGTCGTGACCGCCGTCTTCCTCGTCATGATCGTCGGCCTCAACGCGGTCGGCTGGGTGCTGGTCAAGCAGCAGGCGGACGACCTGCAGGGCCTCATGGCGTGCGAAGACGGCCCCCTGGAGCCGACCGGCAACGGCACGGCCAGTGCCAACCTTGCCGGCTCCGACGCACTCCACCCCTTACTCGCCAACGATGCCAACGCCGAGTCCAACGTGGTGTCGACGGCGCCGTTCACTGTCCTCGATGTGGTGCCCACATGGAACGGGCCCGCCATGCGCATCTCCTTGTCCGTGCGCAGCAACGGCGAGTGGTTCCACGGCGGCACCTACGAAGGCGTCCGCAGCGGCGACAACCTTCACTTCGAGCTCAGCGATCCAGCGCAAGACGCCATCAAGTTCTCGTTGACGTCACCCCCATTGGACGAAGACACGCCGATCACGTTCACGTGGACCTCGCTGGACCGCGAGCGCTGTTAGAGCTGGGTCGGCCAACGTCGGACCGTATGGGGCGGGTGGGCCGCGTAATGCCGCATGGCGCGCAGCACGCCGGGATCCGCCCAGCGCACGCCCGCCGCCCGCAAGGGGGCCAAGAGCGCGGGGCGGCCGTGGCGACGGGCTTGCATGAAACGCCACGGCGGTGCCACGACGCCGGCCTTGTGGGTGAAGCGGTACGGCTCCCCGCGCATGGCCTTGAGCCACGTGCCTGCGATGTCCATGCCGACCGATTGAGCCATCCAGTGGGACGCCCAGATACGGGGATTGATGTCGACGATCCACGGGACGCCATCGGGGCCGACCCGCATGTCGATGTGCAGCAAGCCCGTGTAATCGAGACCGCGTGCGACGCTGGCCGCGGCCTCTTC
>JBFIDG010000018.1:0-22328 GCA_041581335.1 Thermoplasmatota archaeon | reverse complement strand
GGCTTCGACCCCAAGGTCGCAGCGGACCTGCGCGAGTTCCTGAAGACCGTCACCCGCGACGCCGGGACCACCGTATTCCTGACCACGCACAACATGCAGGAAGCCGAAGCCATGTGCGACGAGGTCGCGGTCCTGCGCCAAGGCAAGGTCATCGCACAAGGTGCCCCCGGCAGCCTCGGCGACAGGTCGCCGCAGCTCCGCATCGCGGGCCACGGCTTCGATGCCAAGGTCCTCGCCAGCATGCGCCGGCGCCGCGACGTCGCATCGGTCACGACCACGAACGACGGCATCCTGATCGGTTTGCACAACGACGTACCCGCCGCGCCCATCGTCGCAAGCCTCGTGCGAGCCGGCGTCGAAGTGGAAGGCGTCGAACGTATCCGAAGCAGCCTGGAAGACGAATTCATCGCACTCATGGAGAGCCCATGAGCTGGCAGGCGCTCGCCCGCAAGGAATTCAAAGAGCACGTGCGGCCGGCGGGCAAATGGAGTGGCATGCTCATCGCATCGCTGGCTCTGTCCGTGTTCTTCGGCATCGGCGCCACCGTCGGCTTCGGCTACATGTTCCGCGACATCACGGACGTTGTCGGCGCAGGCCCAGGCCTCTCGTTCACGGTCTTCATCACCATGATGGTCGGCCTCGTCGGAGCCACGTTCTCCGCGGTCATGATCCCCATGAACCTCGGCGTGGACGCCATCGCGGGTGAGCGAGAAAGGCATACGCTCGAGACGTTGCTCGCTGGGCCCCTTAGTGACAAAGCGATCCTCTGGGCCAAGGCGGTCGCGGTCGTCGCGGTGGCGGTCTTGGTCAGCGCCTTTGGCGGGGCCGCTGTCTGGCTGACCTTGGTGTTCCTGTACGCCCAGTATGGTCTACTCTGGGGGCTACTGGCCATCCCCATGGCTGCAGCAGCCACGCTCGTGCCAGCGTTCATCTTCACCTGCTTCGCGTTCGTGTTCTCCACGCGGGCCAAGACCGTCAAAGACGCGGGTCAGAAAATGGGCTACGTCATGATCCCTATGTTCATGATGCCCGGGCTGAGCATCACGCTCAGCTCCGCATCCACGCTCGTCACGATCCTTGCCGTCTCCTTCATGGCGGTCGTGTCGCTGACCATGGCCATCCTGTTTCCGATCCTTGCGTTCGTCCGTTTCCGGCGCGACCGGCTCCTGGTCTGAATGAGACAGCTGCGACGGAAGGACCAAGTGCCTCCTCGGGCCTCATCCGGCATGGACCTCGGTCTGTTGCTGGCGGGCCTGCCCGTGTCCCTCTTGACCGCCGCCGTCGGCATCTGGCTGCTGAGTATCGGCCTGCTGGGCGTCGGTATGGTCGTCGTCGGTCTTGGGGTCCTGGGCTTGATGCTCACCTTCGGTCATGGCATGCCGCGGCCGGATGTCGTCCCGAGACCAGGTGAAGAAGGCGAGTACTGAGGTCCTTCAGGCTGTGCCCTGTGGCGGATGTTCGGCAGGCAGGTCCAGCACGTATGACGCCTCGCCCTGCTTCGTCGTCAAGTCGAATGTGCCCCCGTGGATGCGCGCCACGGCCCGGCACATGTAGATCGCCAGGCCGAGTCCGGCATCGTCGTCCCCTGCGGGCTCCGTGCTGGCTGGGCCATGGTGTCTGATCGTCAGCCGTGTCCCGTGATCAAAGGCGGCGTCGATTTCAGCATGGCCTTCCGGGTCCAGGGCTTTGGCGCTGCGCAGCAGCTCGGCCACCGGTGGCACGAGCAAGGGCAGGTCGATGTCGACATCCTGGCCTGAGTGGAAGTGCCAACTCACGTTGGCCAAGGCGCCCTCCTTGGTCAGCCATGCATGCAGGCGGGCCCCCGCCTCCACGGAATCCAAGTGCTCCGTCCGTAAGGGGGCATGCTGGAGCTCGATGGCCTTCACGGCGTCGTGCACCGCGTCGACCAATCGCTCCGTGCTGCTGCGCATCTTGTCTACCAGCGCAGCCAGGTCCGGAGGCAGTTCCTTACGGCCCAAGGTGGCGATCTGCAAGCGGACCGGCGTCAACGGTGTCCTCAGCTTGTGACTGATGGTGTTCAGTGCCCGCGTCGTCCGTGCCTCCTCCTGCTCAAGCACCTGGACCTTCGCTGCCTCTTTGTCAAGCCGCCGGCGGGCCTCCCCGGCAAGGTAGTGGTCGGTCAGGTCATCGTGGATGACGGCCGCTGCGACGGGCGCCGCATCCACGCGGACGCAGCGTAGTCGGAACCAGCGCTGCTCGGTCGGCGAATGGCATGGGTATTCCAGCGTCCGCATCGCTGATCGTCCGTCCAGGACCGCCTTGATGACGTCGTAGGCATGCCCACCGTCTTTCCCCGCATCGCGACACGCCTCCAAGTAATCCTGGCCCACGCCGGTCCGTGCGGGATTCCCCCCGTTCTCGCGGGAGAAACGTTCCCACGCCGGATTGACGTGCAGCACCTTGCCACGGCTGTCGATCAGTGCGGTCTGGGCCGGTGAGGCCTCGAGCACCACTAGGGCCGCGTTCGTCAGCCATGTCTCCGCCTGGGCATTCTGCTGCACCATTCACTCTCGGGTGCTGGGGGAATAGAGGCTTTGCCTCGTCCTATGAGCCGTTTTGGCCCCGTGGCTTGAGGGGTGCATCGTCCCGGCCGGGGATGACCCCTGCTTTTGAACCGACGCCGGCATGGCAGCGCCATGACAGTCTCGAAGATCGGCGTCGTCGGCGCCGGACAGATGGGCAACGGCATCGCTCAGGTCGCCGCCGTGGCGGGCTACGAAGTCGTCATGGTCGACATGAAACAGGAGTTCGTCGAGAGCGGCCTCAAGAACATCCAGGCGTCCCTGGGCAAGTTCGTCCAGAAGGAGAAGCTCACCCAGGCCGACGCCGACGCCACGCTGGCCCGCCTCAGCATCAGCACCGACAACGCCGCCCTGGCCGACTGCGACCTCGTCATCGAGGCCATCATCGAGAATCTCGAGATCAAGACCAAGCTCTGGAGCGCCTTGGACGGCATCGTCAAGCCGAGCGCCATCTTCGCCAGCAACACCAGCAGCATCCCCATCACCATGCTCGGCGCCGCCACCAAGCGCCCGACGCAGTTCATCGGCATGCACTTCATGAATCCCGTGCCGATCATGAAGCTCATCGAGATCATCAAGGGTCACGAGACCAGCGACGAGACCCACGCCACGATCCTCGAAGTGGGCACGAAGATGGGCAAGCAGTGCCACTCCTGCGAGGACTACCCGGGCTTCGTCAGCAACCGTATCCTCTGCCCCATGATCAACGAGGCCATCTTCTGCCTGCAGGAAGGCGTCGGCACCAGGGAAGACATCGACGCCATCATGAAGCTGGGCATGAACCACCCCATGGGGCCGCTCACGCTGGCCGACTTCGTCGGTCTGGACACCTTGTTGGCCATCCTGGACGTCTTGTACGCAGGTTTCGGCGACCCCAAGTACCGCGCTGCCCCTCTGCTTCGTAAGATGGTGCAAGCGGGCCACTACGGTCGAAAGAGCGGCAAAGGGTTCTACGACTACTGATGGCTGACGACCGGCCGTTCCCGCAACGGCTCTCGCGGAGCGGACGCCGGTTCCACGAAGCCGGACTCGGCCCGTGGCTGGGCCTTGTCCTGGCTTTGCTCGTCGCCACCACGTTCGTGCCCGTCATCTGGCCAGCCAGCCAGGAATGGTTCCAGCGCGCGACGCCGCTGCTATCGATGTTCTTCTTCCTGGCGGCCATCGGGCATTGGCTGCGGATGCGGTCCCGCGCGTTCGTCGTCGCCGGGGCCCTCACGGGCTTGTTCTATGCGCTCACGGCATGGACGCCCATCGCCGTAGGCTACGAGGATTTCTTCATCGTCGCATTGGTGAGCAGCTTTCTTATCTTCGCGCTGGCGGGCTTCAACCTCATCTTCGTGCTCGAAGAGCTCGTCTACGACGCGCAGCGCGTGGCCCACTTCCGCCACCCGGCGTGGCGCTTCGGGCCGACCCTGCTCGTGCTGGCGCTGGCATGGCTGTTGCCCGTCGTCGAACGCATGGGGCCGTCGTTCCGCACCACGTGGATCGTGGCTGTCGCGGACCTGGTGCTGCTTGGCAGCTGGTGGTTCCTTCGCGCTTTCAACCCCATCAAGGAAGGCCCCGTCCTGAAGGAACTGCACCTCTTGGTCATGAGCTCGCTGCTGATGGCGGCCCTCATCGACATCACGGGCGCCACCGTCGACGCACCGCGCGCATCGTACAGTTTCATCCCGTTCTTCATCCTGGTCGGCACTTGGCTGTACGTCACCTACACGACGCTGCAACGGACGCATTTCCTGCTCGGCGGCAACAATGCCGTACCATGGCTGCTGATCATGCTGTCCGCATCGTTCGCGCTCGTCCAGCATTCGCTGCTGCATTTCCGCGTCGAAGGGACGCTGGGCGTGCAGGTCATCCTCACCCAGCGCCTGGCCTACCTTGTGGCCGGCCTTGGCATCGGGATGGCCGTCTACGTGGTGGAGGCCGTGTGGCGCGTCCTGCGGTCCCTGCGCGACGAACGTGGCCTTGGACCCAAGGCCCGCATCGTCGCTGGCCGCTTCGCCCGCTTGGCGGAGAATCTGTTCTCCGTGGAGAAGCGCCTGCTGCAAGGCACAGCCTACCAGGTCTATGCGGGCATGGACCGGTTGCTTCCGGGCCAGCACGTGGCGCCTCGCCACCGAGGGTGGGAGCTGGACGCCGAGACCGGCAAGATCACGCCCATCGGCGGCGACTCAGAGGAATGACTCAAGCGTAGGCCGGTGTCGAGACGTCCGCGCAGGGGAAGTAGCTGACCGTGCGGCCGTGGCGGACCGCTTCCAGCAGGTTGGCTTCGAGCAGGCGCTTGACGTGCCAGTGGGCGACGCTCGCCTGGATCTCGAACTTGGCGCACAGGTCCTTCTGGATGGCGCCGGGGTTGCTCTGGATGAAGTCGTGGATGTCTTTGGAGCGGTCATTGTGGAGCACTGCGTATGCGTCCTTCTGGTGGCGCCCGTAGCGGCCGCCGTTCTCGAAGAAGTGGCGGCTGCGCCCGACCCGCTTGGAGACGATGAGGTGCTGGTGTTCCAGCAAGCGCAGGTGGTGCGTGACGGCGGTGCGGCTCAGGCCGGATTGCTCGCACAGGTCCTGGAGCGTGATGCCCGGCGTGCCGATGATGGTGCCGTAGATGGCCTCGCGCTTGGGGTGGCCAAGCACCGAGTCCTTCTCGAAGCGGGTGAACATCGGGCTTGCGTAGGGCAGGAACTTGCGGCCGTCGCGCAGAGCGGCGGTGCCGGCGGCGCCGGCCCCGATGGTGGCGGACTGGCCGACGAACCAGAGGATGATGCCGAGGCCGAGCACGGCGGCGCCGAGCAGGAGCACCGGCTCATTGAGACCGGGCATGGCCTGGTTGATGGAAGACTGGGTCTGGACATCCATGGGTTCGGTGCGGGATTCCGAGTCCTTCTCGCCCAGCAGGTCTTCGACCTGGCGCTGGGCGTCGCCCAGGTTGTCGTGGACGGGGCGCAGGGCGTCGTCGATCGTGTTGCGCAGCGCATCGGGGTCCAGAGAATCCTGGACATCCTCAGCGGCCGCTTCGGCGCGCTCACGTGTCTGGTCCGCAGCGGTTGTCAGGTCACCGAGCAGGCCCGCGGCGGGGCTGCCGGCCGGGAGGGGATCACCCGGCGGGATGAGTTGGTCGGCCAGGTGTTCGGCGGCATCTGCGGCCGCGTCCAACGTCTCCTGGACAGTGTCCCCGACAGTGCCTGGCGGCCCCGAGGCCGACACAGGCATGGCAAGGGCCAAGACCGTCAGGATGCAGGCCGTCCACTTCAGGCTGCTTGACAACACAAGGGACGAGCTTTCTGTCACAATATAACCCCTATTGTCATTTTGGTGAAACAATCCGGGCGGTCCCCTTCGAGAGAGGTCATGCCAGGAGTCCCGTCACGTCGTCGAGCAGACCGCCGGCCGTGCCATCGACGTCGACCGGCAGTCCGGCGTCGGTGCCGGCTAGATCGTCGGCTGCGGATGCGAGCCCGAACCAGCCGGCCACTGTGTCCTTGACCGAGCGGGCGGCGTCGGCGATGCCGTGGCCGACCGACTTGGCGGCGTCGGACACGCCGTCGCCGATGGCCTCGGCGCCGTCGGCGATGCCGCGACCGGTGGCTTTGGCTGCATCCGCGATGGCGCCACCTGCCGTGGCGGCGGCGGAACCGATACCGGCGCCGGTCTTGGAGAGGGCTTCGCCGGTGGCGCTGGTGGCGGCCTGCATGCCGTCGCCGACGGCGATGCCCGTTGCAGCGATGCCGTCGGTCGTGGTGGCCGCGCCGACGCCGAGGCCGTCCACGACATCCTCCACGGCGCTGGTCAGGCCGTTGGCGGCGCCGATGCCGATGCTCTCGATGCCACCGACCATTTGGCCGATGCCTTCGAGTGTGCCGAGGATGCCGCCGGCGATGGCGTCTGCGAGGGCTGCGACCGCGTCACCGATGCTGCCAAGGAAATCCTGGGCGGCGTCGACGACGCGCTTGACCTGGCCCGGGGCGGTAGCGGGATCTGCGAGGGTGTCGTTGACCGCGTCTTCGGCCTCCGCCACGAAGGTCTCTGTGGCGTTGAGGGTGGCGTTCTCGAAGTCCTCGACCTCTTGGGGCTCTTCAGGCTGCTCCGGCATGGCCTCGCCGCGGGGCGTGTAGTACGGTTCGCAAGCGTCCGGTTCGAGGCCGGCGTCATCCGCCGCCCAGCAGGCCACGTAGGCCGTGTGGTCGGCTTCGGCTTGCAGTTCCTCGACGGAGTCGTACTGGCCGACGAAGTCCAGGGGGTCGGACGTGGCGTTCTGCATACGCTCTTCGGCGTATGCCTGGGCGTAGTCCGTGGCGCTCGCGTAGCCGGGCTGGGGGCCAGGTTGGGCGGCGGCAGCACCGGAGGCGACAAGCAAGGCGATGAGGAGGACGATCGGTCGCATACAACCCAGAGCCGACTGGAGGCCTAGTTAACCTGCACGGTGCCAAGGCTTGATTCTGGGCGTTTTTCCCTGGTGAACGGGCTTGAACGTCCTGCGGGGCCATTGATGCGCCCGGCCGCTGCCGTGGGAAACGCCTTTTCAAGGGTCGGCTTGGCGGAGTCCATGAGGGTCGTCGTCACGGGCGCCGGAAACGCGTATGGAGAAGCCATCGTCAAGGCGCTCCAGAAAGAAGGGCACATGATCCGCCTGTTCGGCGTCGACGGTGCCGTCGCAGCCAAGTTCGGCGACGTCCAGTGGCATGCGGGAGAGCTGACCACCATCGGCAGCATCGAACCTGTCCTCGCCGAGCGCGAGGTCCTTGTGCACGCCGCCTGCATGGATGCCCCCGGCAAAGACAAGGTCGCACACGCCGTCCTGATCGAACGCGGCACCCTCGGCTGCAAATACGGCGCCGAGCGCGAGCTGCTCGACCAGTTCATCCACATCACTCCGGAAGACCCCGGCCGCACGTACAGCGTCGCCCACGCCAACGCCATCGCGACCGTGGAATCCTGCCGCAAGGTCCCGACGCACGTCATCAAGGCCAACGACGTCGACCGGGCTGCCGCCGCAGTGGTCCTGGCGATCTCCGGGGGGCAGCACTTCGGTCGCTACCCGGGCCGCGAGACCGACGGGATTGCGTCCTAAGGGGACCACGGCCCCACCTTCAAGCTTCAAGTAGGTGCACCGACAGCGCCATGCGTGGCCAAACTCGTCCTGGTCGACGGCTACGTAGACGAACCGTCGGCCTTCGGTGTCCCCCCCTACATCTCGCCCCACGCGCGATATGCCGCGGGCGCCGCCATCAGCCAAGGGGCTGAGGTCGAGTACCACACCATCGACGGCCTGCGCGCCAACCCCCAGGCGCTGCAAGGTGACGCCTTGGCCGTCTTGGCGTCCTGCAGCGTGCCGGGCAAGTACCTGCGCGGCACGCCCATCACCCACGCTGAGACCGTGCAGTTGATGCGCGACTTCAGCGGCGACACCATCCTGTTCGGCGACAACGCCGCCTTCGGCTTCCCCGACCATGGCGGCGGCCACGCCACCACCAAGGGCGGCCAGCTCAACGACCACCTCGATCACCTGGCGACCCGCGACGGCGACGCCATGATCCGTGACTACTTCGCGGGCAAGATCCCGATCAATCGCTTCCGCACCATGGCGGAATGGAACGAGCACGCATTGCTCGGCGCGCCCATCGTGGCGCAACACCCTGACATGAAGCCCGGTATCCTCATGGCGGAGATGGATACCTTCTACGGCTGCGTCCACTACCTGTCCGGCGGCTGCAATTTCTGCTCGGATGCCAAGAAGAAGCCGTGGTACCGCCCGGCGAGCGCCATCATCGCAGAAGCCGAAGCACTGTACGAGTCGGGCGTCCGGCACTTCCGCCTCGGCGGCCAGACGTGCTTCTGGACCTACGAGGCCATCGGCGTGGGGCAGACCGACGAGCCGCAGCCCAACGTGGAGGCCACGGTGGGCCTGCTGCAGGGCGTCTCCGACGTGACCCCCGAGCGCAAGGTGCTGCACATCGACAACGCCAATCCCGCGGTCATCGCCACATGGCCCGACGAGTCCGCCGCCATCGCGCAGGGCCTCGTCGACTACGGCACTGACGGCAACATCGCGGCCTTCGGCCTCGAATCCGCCGACCCGGCGGTGTTCAAGGCCAACAACCTCAACGCCACGCCCGAGCAGACCCTCGAGGCGACGCGGCTTCTCAACAAGGTCAGCGGCCAGCGCGGCCCCACCGGCCTGCCGTTCCTGCTCCCCGGCATCAACCTCCTGTATGGCCTCCCCGGCGAGACGAAGGAGACCTACGAACACAACTGGCGCTTCGTCGAACAGGTCCGCAAAGAGGGCCTGAAGATCCGTCGCCTGCAGATCCGTCAGTTGCTGCCCATCCGTGGCCAGAAAGCGACGATCGACCCCAAGCACTACAGGCTCTTCCGGCGGCAGAAGGAACTCATCCGGGACACCATCGACCGGCCCGTTCTGCAAGAGGTCATCCCATCCGGTACGGTCCTGCGCAATGTCTACCTGGAGAAGGTCGAACCAAGCCTTACGCTCGGTCGCCAGATCGCCACGTACGCGCTGCTGGTCGGCATCCCGTACGAGACCCAGATCAACCGCTTCGTGGACGTGCTCATCACAGACCACGGCCAACGCAGCATCACCGGCATCCCCGTGCCGTTCCATGTGCCGTCGGCGAGCCTGAAGGAGATCAACGCGCTGCCCGGTATCGGCAAGAAACGCGCCGCGCACATCAAGGCGGCCAATCCCATGGATCTGGACGCGTTCGCTGCTGCCGTCGACGACGACCGGGTCGTCAGCATGCTGGCCCCGTACCTGCGTTTCTGAGAGTCCGCGTTCAATGTTCCATGGCGGAGCATTCAACCATGATGTCTCGCATCAGGGTCGATGCCCGCCGAAACCGCACGCCGGACGTCCCGGGTCGAGGCCGGCCCGGACGACCTGGAGAAGTTGTTCCTGGTGACCCGCGACCTCCTGGGGGTCGTGGACTTCGACGGCTACTTCGTCACGGCCAGCCCAAGCTGGAAGGAGACCCTGGGATGGGACGACGAGGAACTCAAGGCCATGCCGATCTGGGAGCTCATCCACCCGGACGACATGGAGCAGTCCGTGGCGGCCGCGCAGACCTATGTGGAGCAAGGCGGGCACCTGATACAGTTCCGCAACCGCTACCGCCACAAGGACGGCAGCTACCGATGCCTCAGCTGGACCAATTACGCGGACATCGAAGCGCGCAGGGTCTACTGCGTGGCACGCGATGTCACGGATCTCGACGGGCAAGCGGACGAACTCTTGACCTTGTTCTCGATGACGAAAGACCTCATCGCCGTCGGGCCTGGCAACGGCACGTTCGAGATCTTGAGCCCCAGCTGGGAAGAGACCCTAGGCTGGACGCTTGACGAACTCTATGAGATGTCGTTCCTGGACATCATCCACCCCGATGACGTCGATGCATCCCTTGAGGAATCAGGCCGGGTCAAGCAAGGGGGCAATCCGACGCGGTCCTTCGAGAACCGCTACCGCTGCAAGGACGGCTCGTACCGTACACTGAGCTGGACCGCCTACGCGGACGAATCCTTGGACCGCTTCTACTGCATCGCCAGGGACGTCACGGACTTCCGCGACCAAGCGAACCGATTGGACCAGCAGACCCACGCATGGGAGGCCTTCGCCAACACGCTGGCACATGACGTGCGCGCCCCCATCCGGTCCATCAGCGGGCTGGCAGAGATCTTGCGCAGGACGTCTGGGGACATCTCTGGTGTCGAGGCACAGCGTTGTCTGCACATGATCATCGACCGGGCCAAGGACCTGGACAAGATGACGACCAAGTTGTTGGCCTTCGCCTCCAGCGGCCGCGCCGCACTCGAGCATGAAGAAGTGGACATGCACTCCATGGTGCTCGAGACCATCGATCTGGCCCGCGAGGCTTTCGCAGGTGCCGCGCCTTCGTTCCATGTGGCCAGGCTCCCACCCTGCCGCGGAGACCCTACGTTGCTCAGCACAGCGGTCGTCAATCTCATCCAGAACGCATGCACGTATGCTCGATCAAAAGACGCCGTGGTCGAGATCGCGGCGTCGCAGGCCGATGGCCGCGTGACGTACTCGTTCCATGACAACGGCATCGGCTTTGACGAGGCTGTGGCCAAGCAGATCTGGGAGCCCCTCGTGCGTGGGGCCCGCAATAGGCCAGGGACCGGGCTCGGGCTGGCGACCGTGAAACGCGTCGTGGAGACCCATGGAGGCCGTGTGGCCTGCGCAAGCGAGCCGGGCAAGGGCTCGGTGTTCTCCATCACGCTCCCCTGCTGAACGGATCAGTGCCGGCGCACGGCGATGGCGACCGCGATCGCGCCGAGCAGCGCCACGAGCGGAAGTCCCGGGGTGCCCTTGACATCAGGTCCCGGCGTAGGCTCCGGAGCGACGGCGGCGTTGAGTGGGTCGAAGTCGTAGTATGGCACGAACGGCTCATCGATGGGGAGCCATTCGATGTGGCCGCCGAGGCTGTTCATGACGATCCAGTACGTGAACGCGGAGACCGAGTAGTCGGCGAGGCCGTAACGGTGGTCTGCGTTGTTGCCGGTGGCTTGGCGAGGCATGGGTAGCGCGCCGCCGAGGAAGTCGATGCTGCCTTCGCCGTGCATGATGCGTCCGAGGCTTGCCTGGCCGTTGGTGGTGCCGACGATCTGGGTGCCTGAGGGGACGTCGGCCAGGACGTAGTTCGGGTAGTGGTTGCCGACGTCAATGCCGATAGCGGGGCCTTCGCCCGTGACTCGCGCGTCCCATGTGACGTCCTTGACAAGCGTGTGTGCCCAGTCTTGTACGTCCGTGTGGCCGAGGTAGACATCGAGTTTCGTGACATCGTTGACGAGGCCGACGCGCTTGAGGGTGTGTAGGGCGGCATCCGTCACGAAGAGGTGGCCTCCGGCGTCGACCCATGCCATGACTTCGTCGAGTTGGATATCGTTCATGTGCTGGTACACGGCGTCGGTGATGACGAAGTGTTCGAAGCGCGCAAGGTCTAGGGCTGTGTCGCCGTCGACGGGGACCGGGGTGACCGGGTCCTGGCTGAAGCGTCCAAGGTCACGCCAGAAATTCAGGTTGCTCACTTCGTACTCGACTTGGTCAAAGTCGAACCAGGTGGATTCGTCGCTGCGGTTGAATGGGTGGCCCACCACGTAGCGGGCGTCGTCATCCTTGGAGCTGACCGTGACCGCGTCGGTGAACGCGTAGCCCACAGGGCCGGTGCCGGCCAACACAGGCGTGTCGAGACGTCCCGCCATCTCCATCTGTGCCTTGACGATGTGGCGGACGCCTGCGACATGCATGTCGGTGAGCTTGTCGACGTAGTGGTTGTCCGGGACCATGTGGCTGTACGCGAACTCGGTGATGGTGCCGACTGCACCCATGCCGCCGGTGGGGCTGCGGGGGCTGAGCATCAGGTAGTCGCTGGTGAAGCCGGTGTCCGTGTAGCCGATCATGTCCCATCGAGCGCCCCATTGTAGGGGCTTGGCGGGCAGGGCGCCGCCGCCGACGATCGGGACGCCGGGTTGCCCAATGCCTTGGTCTGCGAGCATGCCGACCATGCCGCCGGCTTCTTTCCATTCGCGGAATGCCGGGTCGTTGTCGACGCCTTCCTCGATGGTCAACAGCTGGTCCACGGACAGGACCATGCGACGGAAGTCGTAGTCCTGGTTCGGGATGATCATGCGCATCATGTTCTCGCTGCTGAGCATGCCGTGCAGATCCGTACCGGCCACCAGGCTGGAGTGTTCGCCGCTGAAGCGCAGTTCCTTGACGACCGCTTGGCTCTCGGGCTCCGACATGGGCGTGTGGTCCTTGTGGATGAGGCCAGGGTTGGGGAATTCGCGGTTCAGATCGACGCCGCCAGCGTTGGCGCGCTGGAAGCCAACGCCATCTGCCGGGGAGTGGAGTCCGCCGATGCAGGTGCTGCAGAAGTAGTCCCCCGCGGCCCAGCTGTCGGCGTTCGGGAACCAGACATTGACGATGATGTCGTCCAGCAGGGGTTGGAGTTGGGCGCCATGCGGGCCGATACCGGCGGCGAGGTCCTCGATGACGCGGGCCATGCCTTCGCGGCCAGCGGCCTCGTTGGCGTGGATGCTGGCAGAGTAACCGATCTGCAGCTTCTCATCGCGTGTCTTGAGGGACTGCTCGTTCGTCACCTCGACGAAGTACACCGGCAGGCCGCCGATGGTCTCGCCGATGACCTTGACGTTGACGTAGTCGTCGTAGTTCTCCTCCAAGTATGCGAGGCCCTGTTGGAACTGCTCGAACTGGATGAAGAACGTCGAGTCCATGGGTTCGCAGAAGAAGCGGTACTGGCCTTCGTCGACCGCGGACGTGGCCGCGTTGGTGGCACAGGGGACATCGGTGGTCTGCTGGGCAGCCACGGGCGGGACGATCATGAGCAGGGCGACGATGAGCCCTAGAACACGCTTCATGCGCGGCGCAGACCATCGCCGCCCCTTGAAGGCTTCTCAGAGCCGTGGGTGGATCCGGACGGGCCTTGGCGTGTACCGTCGGCCGAAATCCACAGTGCCCATGGCTCGGCGTCCGGGCCAAGGGGCATCTGCATGGGACCTCTGCACGGTCCGCGGGGCTCAGTCCTTTGGGGTGTGCCGTCCGCAGAGGCCGCCGTCCTTGGCCACGAGTCGGCACTGCTCGCCATCGAGCTTCGTGGCCTGGCAGCGCGGACGGCCGTCGGCGACCGCGGCATCGAAGCCCTCGACTGTGTGGTCGGCCGGCGCGGGGTCTGATGGCGCTTGTCCAGTGCTTGGGTGGCGTCCGCATCGACCGCCTTCCTTGGCGATGAGCTTGCACTGCTCGCCATCCACCTTCAACGCCTGGCAGCGTGGGCGGCCATCGGCAACGGTCGCTTCCAATCCCTCGGGCTCCTCCGCCCAGGCAGGCATCTCGTCGCCCTGCGGCTCGGCGTGCCTACCGCAGCGTCGGCCGTCCTTGGCAGCCAGCGTGCACTGCGCGCCGTCCGCCTTGATGGCTCGGCAACGTGGTCGCCCGTCGTCCAGCAGCGGGTCGATGACGACCCCCTCGCCTTCGATGATGTTGCCCTCGTCATCGACGGAGCCCTCCACGATGGTCACCTGCTGCTGTTGCTGCTGCCCATCCTCGCCTGCCGCGGCGGCGGCCATGGCGGCCGCGGCCGTCAGGTGTGCGTACAGGAAGAAGCCCCCGATACCAGCGGCCGCAAGGCCCGCGCCTCCCAAGACCACTGGCCACCACTTCACGATGCCCACGGAGGGCAGGGCACGCAGGCTGGCGGGCATCATCTGCATGAAATTGCTGTAATCGGGTTCGGCCGCCATGTCGTCGAGGGTGTCTGGGCGGCGCAGGATCTCTTTCACGGCCTTCTTCGAAAGCGCCTCGCGCAGGCCGTTCATGGCGACCCCGGCCTCCTTGCCGTCGAACAGGCGGTGGTCCTGCAAGCAGCCCATGTTGACGTGCCACGCGGGCACGTAGCCGATGCCCTTCCAGATGGGCAAGCGGCGGCGTTGCCCGACGCTGATGTCGGTGCTGGGTGCGATGGCGCCACTGAAGCTGCCGGCGCCGGCGACCAGGCCGAACTTGCCGGGGTTGCTGATGGCGACACTGAAACTCTCGGCCGTCACGGGGGCCATGGCCATGATGTCGTCCGGAACCGGCTCTGCAGGCGGGGCGCCGCTGGCGATGCGATGCTCGCGGGCCGCCTCGAGCTGCTTCACTCCGTCCATGAGCATGCGGCGGATGTCATTGACGCTGCGCTGGTCGGCGTGCGTGATGACCACCGTTGCCAATTCGTCATCGGCCACCAGCACGCGGACGCCGACGTTGACCTGAGGTAAGCGATGGACGCGGTCTCGTTGCACGATGCGGTTGAGGCGGGGGTTCTTGGCCCACGCTCGGCCCGCGGCCGCGATCATGACGGGGGTGAGGAAGCGCTTCGGGATATGTCCCACAGGCACATCCAGGTCGCCCTGCATCGTGGGGTCCCGGGGGGTGTCCCAGACCCGTCGGGCCGCCTTTCGCCACGGGGTGTCGGCTTCGACGGTCGGGCGCTCGGACGCCTCGGGCGCGTTCTGGGTGATGGCCTGGGCCAGGTCTTCGATCTCCTGCCACCCTTTCGATGGCTCCAGGCCGGCCATCGCCAGGTGTTCTCGGTGGCCGTTCCACAGGTCCTGTACAAGGGCGCGGTAGCCGGCGTCGCCGGCCAGATCGAGCATGCTCAGCCCGACGCTCGCTTCGGCGCTGACCTCCATGAGGCCCTGCTCGAGGGCGTGCACCGCTCCGGCCGCCTTGGTAGCGTCCAGGTCGGTCAGGTACTGTTCCGCTTCGTGGACGTGGCGCGATTCATCCGCCAGGACCGCCTCGAAGACGGCGTCGGCGACGCCCCACTTCAGCGCGTGCTTGAACAGGTTCTCGATCCAGCCCTCGGCGACGAGGTTCAGCAGCGTCGCACTGATGGACAGGTCCTCCTCCTTGCGGATGCGGTCCAGCAAGCGCTCGGCCGAGGCCAGGGGTGGGCCGGGTCGTGCCGCGGGGGCCGCCAACTCGTGCGCCAAGCGGGCAAACAGTGTCGAATGGAACACCTCGTCCACCAACTGGCGCCGCAGCAGCGGTCGGACCGGTTCCGGGGCCACGGCCATGAAGCGCAAGGGAATCTCGATCGCGATGGTCTCCACCTGGGCCAGGAACGCGAAGAAGTGCTGCAACGCATCCGCCTGGCAGCCCTCGCCGAAGCGATGTTTGGCCAGCACGGCGTCCACGCGGCCGCGCACTTCGTCGCGCTCGGCCAAGCTCAAGGCGTTCCAGCCGCGACGGATATGCTGCAGCGGCGGCCACTCAGGCTGGATCAGCCCTTCCAACTCCACGTCGTCCGACCTGCCCTGGTCCACAAAGAACGTTCGGCATGAAAGCCACAGGATGCCGGCGACGAGGGGGCCGTCACATCGGCATGCGTCGGGGCGTTTCGGCGGTCTCGGTGGCACCCGACGGCTGCCGAAGCGGCTAAGAATGGGATGCGTGTCGAAGGCATCGATGGCAAAGAAGAGCCAAGGCCCAGGCATCCAGTCGGCGGCCGGTCTGATCCGGTACTTCGATGCCGAAGAGAAGAGCGCAGTCAAGATCGCCCCCGCCGCCGTTCTGGTGCTCGCGGGCGTCGTCGGCCTGCTCGTCCTATTGGCCCGTCTTCTCTGGAAGTATTGAGACCATGATCCGGCCCGCCCTTTTTGTGGCGGTGACGGCCCTCCTGGCGGCCATCCTTGGCGGCGCCGGGGCACTCCTGGCGCGTAGCCAGGACCAGGATGTCAACGTCTGGCTCAGCATGGGCACCGCGCTGGTCATCGGCACGTTCCTGGCGTTCCTGATCCTCGGCCCTCGCGCCGGCAAAGACGAAACCCCCGAGGCCGAAGGCTTCGCCGTCGTGGCCCAGGAAGAGGTCAGGCCCGTGATGGTGCCGCGCGATGAAGCCGCGGCGCCTCCGGCGGCTGAGGCGCCTACCGGGGCGGACGCGCCGGCAGATCCGGCCTCGCACGGGACATCCAAGCCGCCAGAGTAGCCGCCTCAGGCCTTGTGCCAAGCGGCGATCGAACGCCAGAGCCCCGACGCGTCGTCCACGAGTTCGTGGGCCTTGTCCGGCGCGGCACCCCAATTCCACCCGGAGCCCCAGCGCACGCCGATGGTGTGGCAGCCCGCGGCGCGGCCGGCGTCGACGTCGAAGCAGGTGTCGCCGACCATGATGGCGTCACGGGGGTGTCGTCCAAGGCGCCCGCATGCCGCGATGACGGGGGCAGGGTCGGGCTTCAAGGCACGGACGTCGTCGTCGCCGATGATGGCGTCGAAATAGTGCGATGCATCCAGTTTGCGCATCAAGTGCTCGGCCTCGTCTTCGCCTTTTGTGGTGACGATGGCGGTCTGCAGGCCGGCGCTCCGGCATTCGCCAAGCATGTCCTTGATGCCGGGGAACCACGTGGCGTACTGCCACGCCTCGGCGATGTAGAAGGAGCGGAACGCCTCGACCATCCGGTCGATGGTGGCCACGTCTTTGGTCCGGGTCCGCAGGATGTCCCGTAGCGGCATGCCGATGAGGACCTCGCCGGGGGCGAAGCCAGCCAGCCCTTCCAGGCCTACGGCGTGCTCGATGCTCTTGCGGATGCTGCCGCCTGGTTCAAGGAGCGTCCCGTCGAGGTCGAAGCAGACAGTGTCGCGCACGTGGTGGAGTTTCCCCTTTCGTCTATGAAACCTCTCCGGCTGCGAACGTCACGTCCAGCACGGCATCGTCGCGGATGACCGCGTACGGGACGACGACGATCTCATAGCTCCCAGGTCCCAATGTGGTGGCCAGGGTCTCCTTGACTCCGGGCGTGTGCGTGGCGCTGCGGGCGATCTCGGTCCCGTCGTGGAGGAGGTAGAGGTCGAAGTCCGTGGCTGGGAGACCCCATTCCAGCACGGCGTCGACGGCCACCGCCCGGTCTGCCACGAATCCGTAGCCGAAGCACCACGGTTGCAGCGAGCAGCTCCGTTGTGCTGCCTCTCCGATGGCTTCGAAGCCCCCGAGCACCGTGATGTCTTTGGTGAAGTTCTCAGGAAGCTGCGTGGCGGGGGGTGCCGGCGTCGACGGCTGGTCCGCGGCCGGTGGTTCGTCGACCTGGGCATCCGGGCTTGCGCAGCCGGCGAGGAGGATGGCGACGAGGATGCTCATCAGTGCAAGAAGGCGCATGGTCGAGACCTGATCGGCGGTCGTAAAAGATGGCTGGTCAAGTCGTTGAACCGAAGCCGCCAGAGGGCAGGCTCTGTGTTCTGGCGGCTGGGACCGTCTGGTCGGCGGCGTGCGTGGTCGGGCTCGGGGCAGTGCGTCGCGCGCCCCGGAGGTGATGGCTTGTGCGAGGAGCCGGCGTTGATGCTTTCGTTTTATAGCGTCAGGCGCGTGATGGGTCGTGTTCGTCCGAGCTGCGTGCTTTGTTCTCGTGATTCTGGGTGCAGGCTGCGCAACGACGCCGGTGCTCGAGGCACCCAGCGTCGTCTTGCCCTTCATCGCCGGAGACCACGCTTCCTACCGCATGGCCGGCACAGACTTGACCCTGGGCGTGCGGCTTGTGCAGGACGAATCGGGTCTACAGCGATGGGATCGTCGCATCGGGAATGCCACGGCCGCAGAGGTGGCCTCCATGTGGACCGATCCGGACGGGTCTGTCGCCGTGATGCGCGACCGCGACCGCACGACGTGGTTCGGACCCGGATGCACCCTGGGGTGGCCATACGTCACGGCCAGCAAATGCGTGGGCCGTAGCGAATCGCAGAATGAAGACGGCACAACGCACCTGTGGGGGCCGCTCGAGGCGACCCAGCAGTCGGTGCATGTGGTCGAGGATATCGATTGGGCCGGCACGATCGTGCCCGCTGGCAAGTGGTCTATCGAATCCGAGATCCTCCGCAAGGGTGAGCCTCCCGCACATGCCGCCACGCAGCGCTGGTACACCCACCACTCATGCTTCCCTGCGAAGATCATCGAAGATTTCGATGACGCGCCGTTCGAGTGGATGCTGGTCTACAGTTCCTGCCAAGGTGTCACCCATGGCGACTTGGCGGCGGCCGTCGCGTGGGCTGCGGGCGATGGACGCCAACTGCCGTCGCCGGAACGCCAACCGATCGCCGCCTGCACGGGGGCCATCGCCACCAATGCGACCGAACTGCTCAGCGGCCTTCACTTTGATTGCCCCTTGTTCGAGGCCTTCGGCGTCTTCTGGCTAGTGCCGGGTCAGGGCCTTCGTGTGACCGCGGACTGGGGCGGAGGCCCAACGGCGGGTATGTCGCTGGAAGTGGATGGCGTCGTCGACGACGCGACCACGCCGCCCATCGTCATCGAGACCACCGCCTTCAGCGTCTCCCCAGATCAGGCGGTCATCCGTCTCTCCGAACGAGGCCTCCCGAACACGCCCGGCGCGTCGCCGCGGCTGGACCGGCCGGTGACCATCACGCTCGAAGGTTTCGCCACCGGCTAAGTTCTGGCCTCCGCGTGCGTTTTTTATGACGGCCTCGTCGCCCGCCATGTGCCTGCCCAGCGCCTCGACGGTCGCGCCCTTGCAAAACGCCTCGAATCGGAGCGCAAGCTCGAAGTGAAGGCCCTCCAGGAGCGCTTCGGCAAGGCACCCTGCCTGGCGGTCATCTTGGTCGGCGGGGACCCGGCGTCGCAGATCTACGTCGGCCACAAAGAGAAGGCGTGCCAGCGCATCGGCATCGAAAGCCGCGTGCACCGCCTGCCGGCGACGGCCAGCGAGGACGAGCTGGTGGGGCTCATCGAGAAACTCAACCGCGACGCCAACGTCAACGGCATCCTCGTGCAGATCCCGCTGCCCGAGCACATCGACAAGGGCCGCGTCCTGCGCGCCATCGTGCCTTACAAGGACGTGGACGCCTTCCACCCGGAATCCGTCGGGCACGCCCTCATCGGAGACGCGTCCCTGGCGCCATGCACTCCGAAAGGCATCCTGCAACTCCTTGACGACGCCCAGATCCCCCTGGTCGGGGCCGAGGTGGTCATCATCAACCACAGCAACATCGTCGGCAAGCCCCTCGCGGCGCTCCTGATCAACCGCGATGCCACCGTGACCGTCTGCCACAAGGACACCCGCGACACCGCGGCGCACACCCAGCGCGCAGACATCGTCGTCACCGGCACCGGTGGTCACCGTCGCCTCGGCGCCGACGACATCAAAGCAGGCGCCGTCGTCGTGGACGTCTCCATGTGCCGCGACGCAGGCGGCAACCTGCACGGCGACCACTTGCCCGAAGTATGGGACAAGGCGGCCTGGGTCACCCCGGTGCCGGGTGGCGTCGGGCCGATGACCATCGCGGTCCTCATGGAGAACACCATCCAGTCGTTCCGCCGCAAGCATGGGCTCGTCGAGCCCGCGGCCGGCGTCACTTAGGCCTTGACGGACAGGCTCTCGACACGGACGTCGACGAGGTCGCCGGCGTGCAGTTCCTGGTCATCGATGAGGTGCTGCGGCACTGTGATGATGTAGCGGCCGCCGTAGAATTCGATGCGGCCGAAGTAGCTCCCGTTCATGCTCTCTCCATCGGCATCCGGGGGTCGTGGCGCCATTGGCGAACCGCCGCAACGGTCCGGTCACCAGTAGAGATAGTCATCCGGGCCCCCTTCCGTGCGGTGTGGTCGTCGGGCGCGGACCTTGCGGGGCACGGGTCCGCTGCGGCGGTGGCTGTCGCTGGCGGGCGTGGGGTCAGGTTGCTGGCGGGGTCGTGCAGGGACTTTGTCCATGCCTCAAGGTCCACGCGAAGGCCATTGAGCCTCATGGTGAACCCTTGGTATGATCAGTTCAGGAGCGCGTCGAGGCCGCCCTGGGACTCGAGAGCGTACAGATCATCGCAGCCACCGACGTGCTTGTCGCCGATGAAGATCTGTGGCACCGTCATGCGGCCGCTGCGGTGCACCATCTCGTCGCGGGCACCGTCCACTTCTTCGATGTTGATCTCCTTCACCTGGGCACCTTTTCGGGCCAGCAGAGACTTGGCACGCACGCAGTAAGGGCACCACGTCGTCGTGTACATCGTCACATCCATATCGTCTTCCATGGCGTCTGCCACTTATCGCTTGTGCCGTGGGCAAAACCGGGTTTTATGCGGACACAATGCCTTTATCAGTTCCCCTGAATGGAGCGGTCGAGACCATGCGCACAACCCTATTGGTGGCCGTTTCCATCCTAGCCGTCGCCTTCGCAGGCTGCACCGACGAACCCCCGAAGGGCGAATTCAGCTCCACCGGCAACGCCCTCGTCATGACCGGCGCCGTCGCCACCTTCGACTCGAAGGACTTCAACAATCCCTACCCCCAGACGGAAGGCACCCTCGCTGAGTGCTCCCAGGACGACCCCAACGTCCCGGCGCAGATCCAGCGCTGCCAGCGCCCCTACACCGTCATGGACGTCAACTTCACCAACCTGCCCGACCCCCAGGGCAAGACCTACTCGGTCAAGTTCTACAGCATGGCCAGCGGCGCCCAAGAAGACATCTCCGTCCTTGACAACGTCCACCAGATGGACGGCGCCTGGATGGGCACCGCGATGTTCGACAACACCGCCGACTGCTCTGCCTCCAAGGACAGCGAGGCCTGCAACAAGGCCAACAAGTTCGACAGCGTCGTCTTGTACCTCGACGACATCCTCGTCGCCAGCGCCGCCCTCTCCTCGGGCGCCGCCTTCGAGTTCGACGCCGGCCTTCTCGGTGCCTCCTTCACCGGTAGCTTCAGCGGTCGCGATCTGACCCTGACCGTGGCCGGCCTGGGCAACTACACCTACGAAGCCTGGCTCATCACGGCCGACGCCGACGGCGTCCTGACCCACGAAGAGAAGTTCACCGTCACCAACGGCGAGACCACCTTCAAGGCCGCCATGAGCCTCGACAAGTACGCCGGTGTCCACATCCACGTGGCCAACACCAAGCTGAACGTCGCCGTCGCCACCATCAGCTGAAGCTGACGCAGCACCCTCCTCCTCTCCTTCCACTCTCTTTCCTTGACGCCTGGCCTCGGCCGGTGCGGGTCGCCCCAGGTGGCCGTTTGCGGGGCTCTGGATGCCTCCGTCGCGATCACCCCCTGTGGGCGTCGCCCTGGACCCCCCTCCGGGGGCCACAATGGTCATATATGGAACCCATGTCGGCGGATTTCGTGCACGCCTGCTTCTGTAGGCGGTGAACGACGTGACCTAGAGGACATTTCATGGCAACCGGCATCAACGCAGCCCGGAAGCTCAAAAACGACCGGCAGAAATTCCGCTGGTCGGACCGCTACTACAAGCGCCGTGCTCTGCGCTTGAAGGAGAAGTCCGACCCTCTTGGTGGAATCCCTCAAGCCCGCGGTATCGTGATTGAGAAAGTCGGCATCGAAGCAAAGCAGCCCAACTCGGCCATTCGCAAGTGTGTCAAGGTTCAGCTGATCCGTAACGGCCGCCAGATCACCGCCTTCGCGGTCGGTGACGGCGCCATCAACTACATCGACGAACACGACGAAGTGCTTGTCGAAGGTATTGGTGGCCGCATGGGTCGCTCGTACGGTGACATCCCCGGTGTCCGCTACAAGGTCATCAAGGTCAACAACACATCTCTTGACATGCTCGTGAAGGGCAAGATCGAGAAGCCGATGCGGTGATCCCCATGTCCGAAGAAACTGTCCAGACAGAAGACCAGCTGGCGGACATCGCCGCTGAAGAGACCGCGCCCGCGGCCCCCGTCATCGAACTCCCGGCCACGCCGCTGTTCGGCCTGTACGAGGGCAACGGCATCGAGGTCCGTGACCCCGGTCTCGCCCGCTACATCAAGCTCGACCTTGTCGGCTTGCCCCACAGCAGCGCCCGCCATGCCAACAAGCGCTTTGCCAAGCAGAAGACGAACGTCGTCGAACGCTTGATCAACGCCTGCATGCGCGGCGGCGTCTACCAAGGCAAGAAAGGCAAGGCGTACGCCGTCGTCGAAGACGCGTTCGCCCGTGTCGCCGAGAAGACCAAGGACAACCCGCTGCAGATCTACGTGCAGGCGATCGAACACTCCGCTCCCCGCGAAGAAGTGACCCGCCTGCGCTACGGTGGCATCAATGTCCCCAAGGCCGTCGACGTCGCTCCCCAGCGCCGCCTCGACATCGCTGTCCGCAACATCGCCAAGGGCGGTCTGGCCGGCTCCCACAAGAGCACCAAGCCTGCCTCCCACTGCCTCGCTGATGAGATCATCAAGGCAGCCAAGGGTGATGCGACGTCCTTCGCCGTTGGCAAGAAGGACGAGCTGGAACGCGTCGCGAAGTCGGCTCGTTAGAGCCG
>JBFIDG010000017.1:0-22390 GCA_041581335.1 Thermoplasmatota archaeon | reverse complement strand
TGGATCCACGCAAGCTGCGCCCCAGCCAAGCCCAGGCCGTGCAGAAGGCCCTGGCCCTGAAGGACCGGGGCGTCCTCTTGATCCAAGGGCCGCCCGGCACCGGCAAGACCACCGTCATCGCCCGCATCATCAGCGAGGCCGTGCGCCGCGGCGAGACCGTGTTGGTCACCAGCCACACCCACGTGGCCATCGACAACGCCATGCGCAAGGCCGTCAAGGCCGACCGCAAACTGGCCGAACACATGGTCCGCCTAGGCGACAGCCAAGCGGTCTCCGTGGATCTGCTGGCGTTCAACGCCAAGATCGGCTCCTACCACATGGACCCCGAAGACGAGGATTCGGTCCCGCTCTTCGAATCCATTTACCGCGAACGCAAGATCGTCGGCATGACCCTCGACGCGCTGGCCTGCGCCATGGTCTTCGCGGAGAAGATGGACCAAGAGATCCGCCGCTTCGACTGGGTCATCGTCGACGAAGCCGGCATGAACAGCTACCCCAAGCTCGCCGTCGCCCACGCCGCCGCCAAGAAGATGGTCCTCGTCGGTGACCCCATGCAGCTCCCACCCATCGTCCGGGCCTGGTCGTTCCGCAATGACCAGCATTACAAACGCAGCCACTTCGAGATGCTGCAGATGCTCCGCCCCGACCTGAGCGTCATGCTGGACGAGCAGTTCCGCTGCGCCCCAGACATCTACCAATGGAGCAACGAGGCCGTGTACGGCGGCATCGTCGCCGACCAGCGGGGCAGCGGACCACGCCCCGCCAAGCTACTGGGGCAGGCCATCGAGAAGGACGTCCTCTGGGTCGACACCAGCCGACTTGAAGGCAACCGCGCCGAGCGCCGAGGCACCAGCCGAGTCAACCCCAGCCAGATGGAGCTCAGCCAGAAGATCGTGCTGGAGATCGTCAAAGGCGGCATCCCCCCTGAAGAGGTCGGATACATCAGTCCCTTCCGCGCCCAATGTGACATCTGGCGCGAGAGCATCCCGCGCCACAAGTTCGCGGCCGCCCTGAGTCGTATCACGGCGAGCACCGTCGATGCGTTCCAGGGCAACGAGCGACGCGTCATCGTCTTCGACCTGACCACGATGTCACCGGCCAAGCCCCACGAGGACCACCGCCGCCTCAATGTCAGCCTGACGCGGGCACAAGACCTCTTGATCATCGTCGGCCCCCGTGACTTTGTCCGGGACCCCGCAGCGAACCCCTTCTACTGGTCCCTGCAGAAATGGGGCGCGCCGCAGATCATCGCGCTTTAACGCGAAATGAACCCGCGCGCGCCGAGGTCGAATTCATCGGTGATCTCTCCGACGAGTTCTTCGAGGAGGTCTTCGGCGGTGGCGATTCCGATGTTGTTGCCGTTGTCATCCTGGATGATGGCCATCAGCTTGTGTTCGCGCTGCATGCGCACCAGGACTTCGTGGCTCGGCGTGTCGTGTTGTACGAACAGGACGCCGCGCAGGACATCGGTGACGGGGTCGTCTTCGAGTTCCTGGTCGGTGTAGCGAAGCAGGTCCTTGACGTGGACGAAGCCGAGCACGTGGTCGAAGCTGCCATCCACGACCGGCATGCGGCTGTGGCCGGTGCCGGCGGAGAGTTCCAGGGCTTGGCGCATGCTGAACGATTTCTCGACGTACCGGACCTTCTCCCGGGGCGTCATGATGAGCTGGACATCGGTCTCGGTGAAGTCGAAGACCTCCGTGATGACCCGTTCCTCGAAGCGTTCCACTTCGCCTTCTTGGGCGCCCATGCGGACCAGGCTCTCGATCTGGGCCTGGGTGATGAACGGGGCATTGACGTCGCTCTTGATGCCGACCAGTGCCAGGATGCCCCGGCTGATGCCGGACAGCAGGACGACGAACGGGTACAGGACCGCCTGCACGAGAGCCAACGGGGCTCCTAGTGCGAGCGCGATGGGCAGGCTGCGTCGGACGGCGAGGCTCTTGGGGGTGATCTCGGCGAAGATCAGCACCACGACGGTCATGCCGATCGTGGCGACGGCGACGCCCGTGTTCTGGCCGTACCGGGTCACCGCGATGACCGTGGCGAGGGCGGTGGCCGCGATGTTGACGAGGTTGTTGCCGAGCAGGATCGTCGTCAGCAGCTTCTCAGGGTGCTCCAGGAGCGCTTCCAGGCGCTTCGCTTTGGCGTCACCCGAATCACGGCGGTGACGGATCTCGAGGCGGTCCGCGCCGACCAGCGCCGTCTCCGACATGGAGAAGAAGGCGGACATCGCCAGTAGCGCCAGTAAGGCGGCGCCTTGCCAATAGACGGTTTCGATAGCCACGGACCGTAATTGCCTCGAGGGGGGCCTGGTGGAAAAACCTGTCAGGTGCCCGGCAACCGGACGACGGCGTCTTCGTGGACGGTCTTCAACACGACCATGGTGTTGGTCCGTTGGATGTGCGGACTGCTCAATGTGGTCTTGGCCAGGTCATCGAGGTCTCTGCGGTCGACGCAGCGGGCCATGACGATACCGTCCCATTCGCCGGTGACGTCGTAGACGCCGAAGACGCGGGTGTCTTCGGCGATCTTCTCCTGGACGGTGCGCAGGTGGCCTTTTTCAATGCGCAGGCCGACGATGACCGTCAGGCCCCAGCCGACGGCTTCGGAGTCGACGAGGGCGCTGACGCCGCGGAGGATGCCGTCGTCTTCGAGCCGCCGCACGCGGCGATTGACCGTGGCGGCGCTGACGCCGGCGGCGTTGGCGAGGTCGCGATGGCTCAGCCGGCCGTCCTTGACGAGGGCGCGCAGGAGAAGCGCGTCGATTTCATCGACGGCGCCGATTGGAACGGGCGTTTCATTGGCCACGTGCGATGGCACAGATACGATGCATTTGATTCATTCGGGTTTCTTTGGCGGCTATTTCGCACCGTTTTTGGGTGGTTTTCCGATGCAAGTGAATCCTTATGTGCCAGGACAGTTGAGGGGGCAAATGGGGAACCCCACATGGCTGTCTTCGCAGAATACATCTGGATGGATGGGCACAAGCCCACGCAAAAGCTTCGCAGCAAGACCAAGGTCATCAACGCCGACGAAGTGACCGACGTCAGTCAGTTGCCCGACTGGAGCTTCGACGGCTCCAGCACCGGCCAAGCGCCGGGCGACCGCTCCGACTGCCACCTCAAGCCGATGGCGTTCTTCCCGGACCCCATCCGCGGCATGCCGCACATCCTGGTCGTCGCCGAGGTCTTCATGGCCGACGGCGTCACGCCCCACCCCACCAACACCCGCGCCCAGCTCCGCACCGTCGTCGACCAGACGGCCGGCGAAGAGCCCTGGTTCGGCATCGAGCAGGAATACACCCTGTTCGACGGCATGAAGCCCCTCGGCTGGCCCGACAACGGCTTCCCTGCCCCCCAAGGCCCATACTACTGCGGTGTCGGTGCTGACGAAGTGTTCGGCCGCGACATCGTCGAAGCCCACATGGAAGCCTGCGCCGCTGCCGGCCTCGGCATCACCGGCATCAACGCCGAAGTCATGCCCGGCCAGTGGGAATTCCAGATCATGGGCAAGAGCGCCCTCGACGCCACCGACATGACGTGGATCGCCCGCTGGCTCCTCTACCGCATCGGCGAAGACTTCGGCGTCACCGCCACCGTCCACCCCAAGCCCGTCAAGGGCGACTGGAACGGCGCCGGCATGCACACCAACTTCAGCACCAAGGCCATGCGCGCCCCGGGCGGCATGAAGGTCATCGAGGCCGCTTGTGAAGCATTGGCTCCCCGCCACGCCCACCACATCGCCAACTACGGTGCCCACAACCAGGAGCGCCTGACCGGCCTGCACGAGACCCAGAGCATCGACAAGTTCTCCTGGGGCGTCAGCGACCGCGGCGCCAGCATCCGCATCCCGCTGCAGACCGCGCAGGAAGGCTTCGGTTACCTCGAAGACCGCCGCCCCAGCGCCAACGCTGACCCCTACGTGGTCGCCCGTCTGCTCCTGGAGACCTGCTGCCTCGGCGTCAAGTCCAACGGCAAGGTCAAGGTCGCAGCCTAGGCGCCTCGCGCGTCCCTCTTCCTCTTCCCCTCCATTTTGTCGCGGCCGCCCGTGGAGCGCCGGATTGTTTCACGATGCGGCCCCCATGCTTAAGTCGGCAGCGACCGGCTCGAGAGCATGGATCGTCGTTTCCGCAACGCCGGATTGCTCGCCGCCCTGCTCGTCGTCGTCAGCCTCGCCGGCTGCTCTGACAGTGCCCCGGCCACCGAAGTAGAACCGGATGGCCCAGGCCAGGTCAAGGCCACGAAGACCACGGGCGGCATCCGTGGCGTCGTCGTCGACCAGTCCATCACCCCGATCGCCGCCGCGAAGGTCACCATCAAGGAGACCGGTGCCGCCCTGGACACCGATGACAAGGGCATGTTCATCTTCAACGACCTGACCCCAGGACTCTACACCCTCGAAGCGACCAAGCCCCTCTACGACCAGGTCCAGGTCACGACGCAGGTGGTCGCCGCGGTCTCCGACCCTGACGCGGTCAAGATCCAACTGACACGCCTCACCGACCAGACCCCCCGGGCGGTCACCAACGTCTACGACGGCTACCTGTTCTGCTCCATCAATGTTGTCGTCCCAGAGGTCACGTACCTGTTGTCCGAGGAGTGCGGCGAAGGGGTCGGTGTCGATGGCGTCGGCCGCGTCGGCGGCAACGAGAACAACGTCGCCCAGATCGATTTCTACATCGAAAGCGCCGACGCCAAGACCATGATGGCCGAAGTGGTCTGGGACCCGAGCATTGCCATCGGAGTCACGGGCGCCTTCAACATGGGCATCTACACCGACTTCCTCTGCAACCCGAGCTGCGGTTGGGACAAACAGATCGACCGCAAGAACGGCAACAGCCCGCTGATCCTGCGAAGTGACGACGGCGAATCCAGCGGCCAGGGCATGGCAGGCGACATCCCGTCCTTCGCCGACGCCGGCTTCACCGAGGAGACCGTCTTCAGCACCTTCACCTGGGCCTCGTCGGAAGAGAGCGGCGTCCTCCTGGAGCAACCGTTCAAGGTCTTCCAGACCACCAGCTACCTCCTGCCTCTTCCCGAGACGTGGTCCTACGTCAACGGCGACACGGACCCGTTCACCGCATAGAGCACGCCCGGCGACGGTCGAACATCGCCCGGCACCCGCCACAACCGCACCCTGCCCCAGCGACCGGCACCACGTCGTATGAGCGTGAGCACCCCCTGCCACGCAATGCTTATCATCGTGACCACCACGTCCAAGCTATGTTGGGTCGATTCCGGAACGCCGGATTCCTTGCGCTCGTCCTCATCGCGGTCACTCTTGCTGGCTGTGCTGACAACGCCTCAGTCACGTCCACCGAGCCCGACGGGCCCGGCGAAGTGACGGCCACGGCGACCACGGGCGGTATCCGCGGCGTCGTCGTCGACGCCTCCATCGTCCCCGTTCCGGACGCCACGGTCACCCTGAAGGAGACCGGCGCCACGACCACCACGGACGACAAGGGCGGCTTCATCTTCAACGACCTCCAGCCCGGATTCTACTCCATGGAAGCCACCAAGCAGCTCTACGACAAGGTCCAGGCCACGACGCAGGTCGTCGCTGGCGTCTCCAACCCTGACGCCGTCAAGATCCAGATCACCAAGCTGACAGACCAAGAGCCGGCATTCTCCACCACGAAGTACGATGGCTACATCTTCTGCTCGGCCAACGTCGTGATCGCCCTCTCCGAGGAATGCGGCGAAGGCGTCGGCATCCCCGGCGTCGGACGCGTCGGCGGTAACCCGGACAACCGGGCCCAGGTCGACTTCTTCCTTGACGGCCCGAACGGCCAGAGCCTCATCGTCGAGGCGGTCTGGGAGCCCAGCCTGACCCTCGGCGCCGGCGGCCAAGGCGGCGGCTTCAACATGGGCATCTACACGGACTTCAGCTGCGACCCCGTCTGCGGCTGGTCCCACGCCGTCGACCGCAAGAACAGCAAGAGCCCGATGTACCTCCGCAACGACGCCAACTTCGCCGAGAAGGGCTTCGATCAGGACACCGCGTTCAGCACCTTCACCTGGGCCGCGTCCGACGAGACGGGGGTCCTGCTGGAGCAGCGTTTCACGGTCTTCGTGACGCAGAGCTACGTCCTACCGATGCCGGAAGGATGGAGCTTCGTCAACAGCGACCCCGCGCCGTTCTAAGGTCCCCGCGACCCCCTTCTCCTCTCCTTCTTTTGTTCTTGGTGTGGCATCGCCGCACAAACCCTTAACTCGCGAGAGACCGGGTCCCCGCCCATGCGTTGGACCGCGGCCGTCGTGATGCTCAGCCTGCTCGCCGGGTGCGCCCAGACGCCGGAGTCCCCCGGCACCTGCCCTGAGGGCGGGCCGACGGGCGGCGACTGTGGCTTCCTCCCCCAGGCCGGGCAACTGCTGGGCGTCGTCGTCGACGACGCCATCATCCCCATCCCCGACGCGACCGCCAGCCTGCCCTCGCTGGGCCTGACAGCCTCGACAGATGCCTCCGGCCGCTTCCAGTTCGACGAGCTAGAGCCCGGCACCTACGCCATCACTGTCACGGCACCCCTGTACGATACGGTGCAGGTGACGGGCATCGTGCCCGCCCAGGGCGGAGCGGAGACGCTGCGGGTGCAACTGACCCGCGTCATCCAGGCCACGCCGTTCATCGAGACCGCGGTCTTCGACGGCTTTCTGGCCTGCAGCAGTAACGTGGGCGGCGTCATCGCAGAAGAATGCGGCGAAGGTGCGGGCGTCCCCGGCGTCGGCCGCATCGGCGGCCAGGCCAACAACAAGCCGTTCGTGACGTTCTACGCCGAAGGCCCACTGCCCCAGACCATCCAAGGCGAGATCGTCTGGGACGCCACATTGACCGTAGGCAACGGTGTCCAGACCGGCGGCTTCACCGCCATCATGGCGACCCACTTCGTCTGTGACCCGATCTGCGGCTACGAGCACAGCCTCGATGACAAGGTCGGCCACAGCCCGCTGGTGATGCGGACCGATGACGGTGACCAGGGCGGCGGCTACTTCACGGCGCCAGACGTGGCGTTGGCCAACGCAGGCATCACGCCGGAGACCCCGATCACCGTGTTCGTCTGGACCTCGGACGACGACCTGGCCGCGGTGACGGTGGAGCAGCCCTTCACCGTGTACCGGACCGTGAGCTATGTCCTGCCGCTGCCGCAAGAGTGGTCCTTCGCCCGCGGCGACCCGGCACCGTTCTGACCGCCACGGGGGCCTCGGCGTGACCCTAGGCACCCTACAGGCGGGTCACTGCGCCGCGACGCAGCCGGGTCGTGCCGGCCCGGGCGCAGCACGCGTGCCGATCGGCACCAGCTGGCCGACCTTCATGGACGGCAGGCAGGGATTCATTCCTGCGCGGCTGCCGCTTTGGCCGCACGCCGCGCGTCCTTCTCGTCCACTTCTTCCGCGGTCTTGTGGGACCCCAGGAAGTAGTCGGTCCCGATCTTTCGGAACCACTTGAACGCCGCCCCTTCCTTGCGGGTGCGGCTGCCGAAGTACATGTGGCGGCGCGTGACCTCACCGAGCCATTCGTCCGGGATGATGAGGTATCGGTTCGGATCGCTGTTGAGGTCGTTGACGACCCTCCGGACGGCCTCGGTCGCGTCCCGGTCACTGATGCCGCGGGCGGTCAGGTCGGGCAGATGCTGTTTCTCGAGCAGGATCTCCTCGATGACCTCCAGCAGGCGGTAGAAGAGCTGGCCACGTTTCTGCGTCTTGACGGGACGGAAATGGCGCAGCAGGAGCTTGTCATCGGCCACGAGTTTCGTCATAGGGCCGGCGTGGGCATAGAACAGGGTCTTGGTGAGTTCGTCAGGATCGGCGTCACCGGTCTTCCGGTGGGCGACGAGGAACTTGTCGACGAGCGCGTGGGGGTCGGGGCTCATGCGGAGGTTCTCGACGACCTCCGGACTGATCTTTGCGCCGCTCAGGCCGGCGCGAAGGTGGCGCAGCGCCTGGTCGGCGTTGGACTCCTTCTTCTCTTCCTCGACCTCTTCTTCGGCGGCCTCCTTGACCAGGTCGGCGGCGATCTCGACCTTCTCGAAGCGCTTCGTCCAGCCGTGCTCGTCCGCCGCCTCGAGCGCCTGCTCAGGGCCACGGCGTCCGACCTTCAAGGAGGTGGCGGGCATCTTGAGCAGGCGGCCATCCACGTCCTCCTTGCGCCGCGTCCGGACCATGTCCGCCAGCTCAAGGTACGCTTCGTTGGTCAGGTTGCGGTTGGCGATGGCCGCGATGCGGGTCTTGTCCAGCATGCCCGCATCCCACAGTTCCCCGTACACAGGGGGCAGGAAGACGAGATTGCGTGATGCGACGGCGGCATTGCCACCTTCCCAGAGCCGTTGCGCCTTGGTATGGCTCAGGTCCTTCTCCATGCAGAACAGGTTGAACACCAGGCCTTGCGCGAACGGGTTGTCCAGGTAGGGCACGAGCGTCGTGGGCAGTTCCTTGATGGGGAAACTGACCATCGGCACCGCTTCGGTGTCGGTGCTGTCCAAGACGTGCTGGACCTTGGCGATGGCGTCCGAGATGACGTCGTTGATGACGCCTCCAAGAAGCCTGTCAGCCTCTTCCAACGTGTCGATGGCACGCTCGATATGTCGCTGCAACAGTCTGTGCTGAGCCGGATTGAGTCGCGCCAACGACCGGCTGTATGACTTCAAGCATAAAGATGGCACGGCGGGACGAAGCGGTCTTACCAGGGGGCTGTTTTGCCCTCCTGTGTCCGTCTTTCGCGACGATCTTTACGCCGGAAAACACGTCCTCATCACTGGTGGCGCCACCGGGATCGGTTTCGGCATCGCCCAGGCGTTCGCCGCCCACGGTGCCCGCATCACCATTGTGAGCCGAAATGAGGAGCGCCTGGCCAAAGCGTGCGCAAAGATCGCCGAGGCCGGAGGCCAAGCGGGCTGGGGAAGCGCCGACGTGCGGGACCCGGAGGCGCTCAAGAGGATCGCCGATGAGGTCGGTCCCGTGGACGTCCTCATCAATGCCGCAGCGGGCAACTTCCCGACGCCGTTCAGCGCCATGAGCCACAATGCCTGGCAGAGCGTCCAGGACATCGTCGTGGGGGGAACGGTCCATGCGACCCGTGTCTTTGGCGAACCGATGCTCGGCCGCCAAGCCTCTGGCGGCAGTCCCTGCATCATCAACATCGTGGCCGGCTACGCTTGGACGGGTGCGCCGGGAGTCAGCCACAGCGGCGCAGCCAAGGCGGCCGTGCTGAACCTCACCAAGAGCCTCGCCGTCGAGTGGGCGCCCAGCGTACGTGTCAATGCGGTGAGCCCCGGCCCCATCGGCGGCACGGAAGGCATGAAGCGTCTGGGCGAAGACCTAGGCCTGGCGGACGCAGTCATCAAAGGCACGCCCCTTGGGCGCATGGGCGACGCCGACGACATCGCCGGCGCCTGCCTCTACCTGGCAAGCGAAGCGGCCGACTACGTCACCGGCAGTTGCCTGGTGGTGGACGGCGGCCAGGACTCGGTCGGCCCGTTCGGCATGATGTTCCAAGCGATGCGCTGAGCCCCGGCCGCCACGACCCTCGCTCAGCGACCGGAGACGCTGATCTTTGCCTTCTTGGGCGACGCCTTCGTCGCAGGAGCGCGGCTCTTGGACGAGACCCGCCCCGCCGGCGCGGCGTGGTGTCCGGTCGGTGTGCCGCTGTGCTGGCTGGCGAACTCGAGCATCTGCTTCAGTTCCTTCTGGAACGTGGCCTTGTCCACCTGGACGCCGTTGAGCACAGTGCTGCCAAGGCGCGTCGTGGCCGCCATGAAGATGGCCTCCTGGATCTCGGCCTCACTGGCCCCGTCCATGCGGGCCCCTTCTGTGTGGAAGGTGACGCAGTACTCGCACGGGATCTGGGATGCGACCGCGAGGCCGATGAGTTGCTTCGTCTTGCCGTCGAGGACGGTCTCGGAGCTCATCTCGAAGTCGCGCATCATGGACCACATGAGGCGTTGTTGGCCAGGTTGCAGGGCGCGCAGGAAGGACGGCACGATGCCGAACGCCTCCTTGACTTCGGACTGTAGTTCGCTGGGCATGTTCTGGAGCGGATTCATCGTGGTCATAAGGACCGCGTCGACGTAGCGCGTGGCCACCATAGCCCCTTGCTCGGTCGGCATCGCGACCGCCCACCACATGGGACGCGCCGTACGATGGGGAGCAGGCAAAGCCCGGCGCGCGGGCCAAAGGGAAGTGCCCGCGGATGCGCGAGCAAAGGAGACGAAGAAGCGGCCCTGACACCACGCCGTTCGCGATGCCTGCGAGGGGGGCATGACGCCGGGCCGCCGGGGCGTCATGCGGGGAGTCGGATGAGGGTCCTATGGCGGACTTACTTGGAAGGCTTCTTGGCGCCCGCGGCGGGCGCGTTCTTGCCGGCGGAGGAGGGGCTGGCGGGTTTGCCGGCGACGGGGGTCGCGGGCTTGCCGCTGGCGGCGGAGGGCGTCATCGGCTTGCCGGCCGGGGCCTTCATGGGTTGGCTGCTTCCACTTTTTCCACTCAGTTTGTTGGTCATTGAAATCACCGTGTGCCCAGCGTCGAGCGCTGAGCATGGGACGCCTAAACGCTTCCATCCCAAGGCGTTATCGGTCAGCCGGGGGCAAAAAGCGGTCCCGACGGGGCTTGAGACACGTCCCACGCCCGACCTGCGCCTGCCAAGATCACCCGGCACCGGTCGCTCAGCGCAGCACGTGCGCTTGGACCCCGCGGCGCAGGGCGACGCGCACACTCGTGGCGGTGAGGCGGTATTCCTTGAACGTCCGGTCCGTGTGCCGCCAGGCGCTGCCCACGAGGCCGGCTTCCGCTAGGTCGTGGAGGCACTTCTGCACCCGGCCTTCGGACCGACCCAGGCGCTCGGCGATGGCGCGGGGATAGGACGGGCCCTCTTCGAGCACGGCGAGGATGTCCACGTGGGCCGGCGTCGCAAGCAGACGCAAGACGGCTGGCACCGAGGACGCCATGGGGCGCAGACCGGGGGAGGCGTCTTGAAGCGTCGGCCAGGAACGAGCGCTCAGACAGTGAATCTGGCGGTCTCGACGAGAGTGGGGCCTTGGCCGGGAGCGGTGCCTTGGAGGCCGAAGGTGACCTCCCACTGGTACTGGCCGGCGGGCGCGGGGTGGTTCTCTTCGCCGTCCCAGATCTGGCCGTTCCAGAAGAACTCCGCGTACTCGGTGTGCCCAGCGGGGAACGCGGTCTCCCGGAAGCCTTCGCATTGTGCCATGGGCTCCTGTGGGACCGGGACGCCGCCGGCGTCGAGGATGCGCACATCCCATTCCATGCCGCAGCCGGTCCAGAAGACCGGGTCGGCACTGCCACCGTTGTGGACCGTGACGTTGACGCCGTGGCCCCCGGGGATGGTCCCCGTGCGCAGCTGCATGCTGAAACCGGCCAGGGGGCCTTCGGTGGAGCCGACACGGATCGGCACATGGGTCTCCAACACCTCGTCCCGGTCACGCAGGGTGAACTGCAGCACCCAATCATAGATGCCGTCGGGCACCGGCTTGCTGGTGCTGGCCTCCACGTCATGGTCGCGGAAGTTCCAGGAATAGAGCGCTTCCAGGTCGGTGTTGGGGCGGAAGACGTCCCAGTAAGTGGGGCAGGAGGGTTCTTCCAGGACTTCGCGGAAGTTGATCTGCTGTCCCAGGGGGCTGATGAGGGTGCTTCGCCACGGCTCGCCGCAGCCGATCCGGATGTCGTAGGTCTCGGGGCCGTCGTTGTGGACGATGGCGAGCATGCGGATGCGGCCGCCGCGCATCTCGGTCCAGGCGCTGAGCGTCAGGCCGGGCAGCGCCTCGTCGGTGTCAGTGACCGCATCCGCCGGAGGTTCCGCAGAGCCGAAGCAGCCAGCGAGGCTGAATGTCAGTAGCGCGGCGATGAACGCCAGCCCCTTCATGGCTGCGCCACGGAGGGCCGCCATTTAGGTCTCAGCCCTGGGTGGCACGCCAGCCGGCAGCGCGGTCTTCGTCGTTGATCAGCTGGATGCCGCCGGTCTGACGGATGTACGTGGCGTGGCTGACGACGTCGGCACTCTGGGTGTACGTGTCGCTCACGACGGCGTGCAGGTAGCCGTCGCTGTCGATGGTGGTCTCGAAGAAATCGCCCAGGCGGCGGTCGCCGCTGTCGTTGCCGGTGACGCTCGTGACCTGGCAGGTCGTGCCGCTCTGGCAGATCGGGCCGTGGTGGATGGGCGTGGGTGTCAGGTGGCTGACGTAGACGGCCGGGGAGGCGGTCGAGGCATCCAGGACGTACGCCGTGAACAGGAACCACGGGTCGTTGTACGTGTTGCTGGGGGTCTGGCTGAAGCCGCCGATCCAGGTCACCGCGACGCGGCCGTCGCTGCCGGCGCTGATCCACGGCCAGATGTAGCTACCATTGGCGCCCTTGTTGCGGTCGTAGGTGCCGCTTGGGGGGAAGTCTGTGCCGTTCAGGGTCGTGGTCTGGCTGTACAGGTTGAAGTGGGGGGTGACCTCGATGATCCAAGGCCAGGTCTTGCCTTCGTCGGGGGTGCCGCCGACGAAGAGCTGGCTCTCGCCAGCGGTCCAGGTGACCCACGTGTTGCCGGCGCTGTCGATGGCGGGTTCCGCCATGATGCGCTGTCCGCCGCGGGGGATGGTGACATTGTTGGCGTCGGTGTCCGGGACACTGCGGCGCTCCCACGTCCAGCCGGCGTCCTCGCTGACCGCGATGCCGGCGCCGCAGGCGACGATGAGGTGGCCGTTGGCGCGGTTGGCGACCAGGTCCTGGCTGCAGGGCACGTTGCCCCGGTCTTCCCAGGTCAGGCCGCGGTCCTTGGAGGCGCGGATGTGGTGATCTACGAAGTAGTTGGCAGTGAAGTACAGCTCGTCACCGTAGGAGGCTAGCCATTGGCGGTCGTTGACGCCGCCGGAGGCGATGACGTTGCCCGGGAGCCACGTCAAGCCGTCATCGGTGCTGCACACGACGCTGCTGCTGGCGAGGGCCAGGAGGTCGGTGTAGCAGACCGTGTTGTCGTCCATGACCGTGAATTCGGGGTCGCTGACACCGAAGCCGGTGCTGCGAGGGCCTTCTTCGCTTGTGGGGAGGCCGATGTGGACCCAGGTCTCGCCGCCGTCGGTGCTGCGCCAGAGGTAGCTCTGGGCGGTGGCGGGGCGCAGCAGTTCGACGCCAGGGTGGGTGGGGTCGTCGCTGGGGTGGTAGTGGGTCCAGCCCGGGTGGGCGGACGCCAGGAGGGTGCCTTCGAGGGTCTGGGCGATGACGGGTTCGCCACCGGCGCGGACCGTGTCGATGAGCTTGGGGAGCGTGAAGACGGGAGTCAGGTTGACCGGCAGGCCTTGGAAGCCGGGCAGGGTCGGCAGGACGTTGAGGTCCTTGCTGACGGGTGCCCCGGCGCCGTCGGGGTCGGTCGGATCACTGGCACATCCGGCCAGGGTGACGGCCAGTAGGCCGACGGTGAGAGCGATGGTCAATGCGCGCATAGCGCTTCGACGAGGGTCCACTATCTTAGCGCTTGTGCACTCGGTGTTGGTCAGCTGGCGACGTTGAAGACCTTGGGCAGCAGCCAGGCACTGGCCGCAGACAGTGCGACCGCGAGCCAGGTCATGATGACCGCCATCTGCAGGCCTGCCTGGAACGAGCCCCCGTCCACCATCTTGAACATCAGCGCCGCCAGGCCGCCATGGATGACCAACAAGGTGACGACGAGGTCGCCGACGAGGACGATGTTGAAGTCGAAATTGATGTCGACCGCCTGGACCTGGGATTCCAGGTCGACCCCGGCGCTGCCGGTGATGGCGAACAGGTCGCCGAGGGTGCCCAGGATGCCGACCCCCAAGAACAGGACGAACGCCATGGAGCCGGTCAGACCGTACAGGGTGCCGCGGAAGGTACCCGCGGTCGAGTAGCGGGCTTTGCGGAGGTTGAGGATGCGGACGACGTTCTCGCTGATGATGGAGCCGACGCGGTCGGCCTTACCGCCGGCCTTGATGCCTTCGATGAACATGTCCGTGAAGGCATCGACGAGTTGGCTGCCGGATTCGGCGGCGAAGTACTTCCAGGCCTTGGCGTCGTCGATGCGCCAGGTCAGGCGTGCGTACAGCCGCTCGACGATGTTGGTGAGCGGTCCGAAGTTGTGGGTCTTGACGCTACTGAGGATCTCACGCAAGCTGCCGCCTTTGCTCGCCAGGCTCGCACCCATGCTGCGCACGAAGGCGGCGTAGTTGTCCTCCCGGCGCTTGACCTCGTCCTCCATCTTGGCCGCGAGGCGGCCTGGGACCAGGAGCGGCACAACGGCGATGGCATACGCCGCCGCCGTGGGCAACGGCGACAACATGCCGGCCAGGAAGAGCAGCGCCGAGGCGGCGGATGCGATCAACACGAAGCGCTTGAGCCGTGTCTGCGATTGCGTCACGATCGAGGTGCGGTGCCACAACCGATCGGCCGGCGTGCGCATGCGCAGGACGAAGGTGAGCATGATCTCCATGAACAGGATGAAACCAAGGGTACCGATGAGCAGGTTCTGCGGATTGGCGCCCGTCAGGATCGGCGTGATGATGGCGAAGATCGCCAGGAAGGCACCGCTCATGATGCTGGACATGTAGATGTCCTTCCACGCCTCGACGTTGTAGATGGCGGTCTCGTAGATGGTCGCATATTCCTTCATCACGACTCCTTGCTCGCCCTGCATGAAGATGTCCATGTCCTGACCGGTCTCCATGGCATGCGCGAGGCGTTCGAGGAAGTCGCCAAAGATCTGACTAGGAGTGGATTGGCTGACGAAGCGGCAAGCCTCTGGGAGTGCCATCTTCCAATCCACGACGAGGCTGTGGATGCGCCTCAGGTCCACGGCGAGGGATTTGTACTCCTCGCGGCCAGCCAAGATGCGGATGACCTCTGTCCGGGGCATGTTGGAGGTGCTCAGCACACCCATGTGGGTCATAAAAAAGGGCAGCGCGTTCTCGATCTCCATGCGCTTCTTGTCGACCATGGAGATCGGCGTCACATAGAGGCCGAAGCCTGCCAGGCCGATGATGGCCGCGGGGATGACGACGAAACTCCAGGCGGGGAATCCCCCTAGGCGGGCGATGAAGAACATGACCACCGAGCCCACGATGGCGAGGATCGAGACCGGGATGACGCGTTTGATGACGTATTGGCGCGGCTCGATGTTGAGGGTCTTGAAGCGCGCCAAGTACGTGGCCACGAAGCCGTCGTCCATCAATGCTCCTCCACCGAGGGACGCTTGGCGGTGACCTTGAACGGCAGCGCCTTCTCGCCGCGGTCGCGGAACGCGATGAGCAATTGGTTCACGTCGTCGAAGCGGAAGATCTTGTGGTCCACCATGCCTTGCAGGACGGCGGCCCGGTAACGCAACACTTCGTAGATGACGGCCGGGTCTTCGTAGCCGTGCTGCTCAGCGATCTTGGTCTCCAGGATGTACGAGTTGTTGTTTCCTTTGAAGGTGTGCTTGTCCTTGTTGCCGTTGTAAGTGAAGACGGGCAGCGTGATGACGCCGGCATCCCGCTCGGAATAGCCCTGGATCTCGTCGACGGCGGTGACACGTCTGATGAGGCGGCCGCCGCGGTAGATGGCCTGTTGGAAGATGGCGACGTTGAGGTTGTCCATGAACGACAACGGCACATCGATGGGAGGCGAACTCAACCGCTGGATCATCTTCACCTTGTCCGTGGCATGGAACGTCCCGACGGTGGGGTGGCCGGTCTGCATGGCCTGGAACGCGACGTTGCCTTCAGCGCCGCGGATCTCGCCGACGACGATGTAGTTGGGACGGCTACGCAAGGCCGCCTTGAGCAGGTGGAACATCGTGACACGCGCGTCTTCAGGCCCTGTCTCGCGGGTCAGGAGACGCTGCCAGACAGGGTGTGGCGGCCGCACCTCCGGCGTGTCTTCGGCCGTGTAGATCTTGGAGCGCGCGTCGATGAAACCCATCAAGGCATTGAGCGTCGCCGACTTGCCGCAGGCAGCCTCGCCGCAGACGAACAGGCTCATGCCATTCTCCAGGCAGAGCCAGACATATGCCGCCAGTTCCGGCGTCAGGGTCTTCCAGCTGATGAGCTGGGTGATGCTGATGGGGTCGGCGTGGACGCGCCGGATGCTGAACGCGGGACCCTTCTTGCTGACGTCCTCGGAGTAGATGATGTTGATGCGCGATCCGTCGTGCAGCGTGGCATCCACGATGGGGCGAGAGTCGCTGACCGGCCGCCCGATGCGTTCGCTGAGGTTGCGGATGTAGGCATCGACGAACTCCAGGTCCGGGAACCGGATGTTCGTCGGGATCATGTCGAAATACTTGTGGATCACGTGGATCGTGTCTGTGCCCACGCCCTGGATGTCCTCCAGATAGGGGTCGAGCAGGAAGGGCTCCAATGGGCCGTAGCGGGCGACGTCGCGGATGAGCCGGTAACGCATGGCATCCTTGCTGCGCTCCTGGATCTCTACCTCGCCGGAGGCCACGACCTTCTCAAAGAGCTCCATGAGATTGCTCTCAAGCTCCGCTTGGTCGGCCGGCGGCGGGCGGTAGAGGGCGGACTGGAAGATGATCTTGCGGACCGCTTCCAGCTGCACCTCTTCTTCGGCATCCAGCTCCGGTTGCAGGACCGTGTACACGACGGTGCGGCCGACCGGATGCAGATGGACGTACAGACCGTCGCCCAACGGATAGACCAGATCGATCTCAGCAAAATCATCGTCGGCCTCGAGGCCGTCGACGAAGATGGGCTCCTTGCCGCTCTCGGCCTTGTACTTCGCCAAGTAGGCCACCACGTGATCGGGCCTCTTGCCAGGTGCCGGGGCGGCGTGGCTTGCATCGACGTCGTGGGCAAGGGACGGCTCGCTCATGCCGGCAACCCCCTGAACTCTGGCGGCAGCGCGAACGGCAAGGAAGGGTCGCGTTGTTCGGCGTAATTGAAGAACAGGTCCCGCATGTCGTAATAATCGAAGCTCTTGCGGCGGATCAGCTCCTCAATGATCCAGGTGCGCTTGTCGAGGATCTTGTAGACGTCACGGCTGTCCTCCAGCCCGATCTTGGGAGCGACCAGGTTCTCGAGGACGTGGCTGTTGTTGCGGCCGCCGAACATGAATTTGTCCTTGACGGAATCCCAGCCGAAGATCTGCCGGGTGACCGCGGTATTCGTGCGCTTGCTGTAGCCCTCGATCTCCTCGACCGCCAGGACGCGCCGCAGCATCTTGCCATGCACATACACCGCCATCTGGATCAGCACGACGTTGAGGTTCGGCATGAACGGCAGCGGCACCGAGATCGGGTCGCTGGTGAAACGTTGGATGAGCTTGGCCACGCTGCTGGCATGGAACGTCGCCATCGTCGGGTGCCCGGTCTGCATGGCCTGGAAGGCGACGGCGCCTTCTGCGCCGCGGATCTCACCGACGATGATGTAGTTCGGCCGGGACCGGAGACCTGCCTTCAACAGATCATACATCGTCACGGAAGACTCGCTGCCTTCGCCGCGGTCTCGGGTGATGAGCTGGGCCCAGTTGTCATGGGGCGGAAGGACCTCTGGGGTGTCCTCCGCGGTCATGATCTTGGATTTGGGTTTGATGAACGGCAAGATGCTGTTGGTGGTGGTCGTCTTGCCACTGGCGGTCTCGCCGGCCACGAACACCGACATACCATATTCGAGGCACAACCACAGGTACGCTGCGATCTGTGGACTGAACGAGCCCCAGGCGGCGATCTGGGTGCATGAGATGGGGGTGTCGCTGAACTTGCGGACGGTCCAGCTGCTGCCACCCTTGCTGATCTCGTCGCTGTAGACGATGTTGATGCGTGACCCGTTGGGCAGGGCGCCGTCGACGATGGGACTGCTGGCGCTGACGGGGCGACCCATGCGCTCCCCCATGGTCTCGAGCCATGCATCGAGCTCCTTGATGGTCTCGAAGCGAAGATTGGTCTCGACCATGTCGAAGATCTTGTGCACGACGTGCAGGGGCTTGAGGCCGAGGCTATGGATGTCCTCGATCCATGGGTCGTGCATGATGGGCTCGATGGGGCCGTGCTCCACCACGTCGCGATACAACAGGAACCGCATCGTGTCGCGCAAGGCGTCCAGGTCGACGCCCTTGAACGCCTTGTCCTTGCGAGCGGATGCGAAGGCCTTCTCGATGAGAGGGTCGATCGCGACCCCGTACTCCTCCTCCGTGTCCGGCGTCAACACCTGCGGGGCATGGACGAACGCGTGGTGCCGCAGCGCCTCGTACAGCGGCATCTGGTCTTTCGTCAGCTGAGGTTGCAGTGCGATGTACTTAGGAAACAGCCCCTCGCCGTCTTCGACGACGTGGATGAAGATGGGGTCGCCTACAGGGTAGAGGAAGTTGAACGGGTGGGCGTTCTTGACATCACGACCGAGGACCGGCTTCCATTCCGGCATGGGCGCCCCCGTGGCAGCCAGCTTGTCCAAGTATTCGCGGACGTGCGGGAACCGCGCCTTGATGTCCTCGACACTGGGGGCCTCGTTCTCGTAATCGAAGACGTTCGCTTCCAAGGCTCACACCACCGACTTGATCTCGATGACGATCCCTAGGCCCGGTTCCACGCGGAACCCGATGACCTCGCCGAATCGGCCCGCTGCGCGACTCATCCGATGGACCACGATCTGTCGGGACGTTGTGGCACCCGTGGTCTCCATGGCGATCTGCAAGTAGATGTCGGCCGCCTCCTTGAACGTCGAAGCGATCTCAGGAGGGACCTGCCCTTCCTCGAAGGTCAAGATGATCGTCTTCCCGATGGAGGTGAGGCGTTTGAAGAGATAGAGCACGCCTTCGATCTGTTCGGTCGCGGCAAAACCACCTCCCTTGGCGCGAAGGTGGTCCGACAAGAACTTGCTGAACGTGTCGAAGATGATGACGTCCTTCTCGTACATGCGCCGCGCCTTGGCGATGCGGCTCAGGAGTTCGTCCCGCGGCGCGCGGGCACCGAGCAGCGGGTGGATCGGGATGAAGACCAGCCGCTCGTCCATCAGGACCTTCTGCAGGTCATACTTGAGGGAGTCCATCTGGTGGAGGAAGCCCGCCGTGGTGAGCTCCGTGCTGACATACGTGAGGCTCACATCATGCTGCATCAGCCCGTAGGTGACGCGCTGGCTGATGATGCTCTTTCCTGCGCCGAACTTGCCCTCGAGGACGACGAGGCTGCCGGGCGGGATGCCGCCGCCAAGGCGTTCGCACAGGTCGTCGCGGTCGATCGAGAAGTCGAGTGCCTTCATGTCAGTCGCTCCACGTGAACTGTGCGGTCGCACCCGGGCCGTTGATGGCGCGGACCCGATGGTCGCCACTGCCCAAGCTGACGGTCACGGTCGCCTGGACGACGGAGCCGGGCGGCCAGGCCTCATCGTCGGCACTCCCCAAGACGTCGTAGGACACCGTGGTGGCGAGGGCGCCATCCACGATGATGCTGGTGTCCGGGGCATGCAGGCTGGTGCTGCCCGTGTTCTTCAGGTACAGGATCAGTGCTGGCGATGCGGCCACTGCGGCCGGGTCGTTGATGATGGTGATGTCACTTCGCAACGCGTCGGCGCGCAGTTCGCCCTGGGAACGGACATCGTTCGAGACGACCTGGGTGACACCCGTGAGGACACCCGCGACGGCGGTCGCCGCGATGATGGCCCCGATGAAGAGGATGGACTCGGCGGCGACGCCACTGGCCATCAGACCACCCCGTAGAGTGCCGCACCGGTCTCCGTGAAGAGGGCGAAGCGCCCCGGCTCGGAGGCGACGTTGTCCAGCCGTATGCTCGCGTCGACGAGAGGTGGCCAGTAGCGCCGATCGTCGCCACTCTGGCGGATCCACGTGATGTCTTGGGTGCGACGCACGCCGTCAAGCATGACCTCGATGCCCGCCGCGTCGATCGTCGATGAGCCTGTGTTCCGGATCGTCAGCGTGAGCGTGTCCTGCCCCGGGCTGTAGGCCGTGCTGATGAGTTCCATCCGCGAATCGTCCCGGGCCATCGACCGAGACCTCGCCTCCGCTTCGGCGCGCCGAACATCGTCTGAGGCGGCATCTGCATGGGCGTTGTATCCGACGAAGCTTGCTAGCCCCGCGATGAAGAGGATGGCCACGGCCGCCACCGGTGCGAAACCCATCAGCGACCTCCCAGTAGATGGTCCGCCTGGCGTTCCCATGCTTCGGGACTGTCCTCTGCCAACCCGGTCCGGAACAGCTTCTCAAGCAAGCGCAGGTGGTCGCGGTGCAGCCTGGCCAGGTCAGGGCCCGTCAGCCCGAGGTCGTCCCAGGACAGATCTTCCCGCGGCGGTGCAATGCCCAACGCCAGTTGGCGCATCCAGGCGCGGTCGCCCTCAGGGATCCATCCAAGACGTTCGTAATGGTCCAGGAACAGGTGGATCTCAGACGGGTCGCCGGCGGCCGCAAGGCGTTCGAACCAGCACAGGGCAAAATACGCAGAACGGGGCGGCGCGGGGCGTGCGGCGTTCACCGGCGTGGGCCCTGGCGGGACGCCGCGTGGGGCTGCCGCCGTACCGGCATGGGCGGGCCAAGCCGGGCGCTCCGTCGCGGGTCGCGGCGGCGTGTCGAGGCGGGGGGCGTCGTCATGCTTATCGGGCGACGAGACAGCCGGGGGAAGCGTCGCCGAGACGGGGGGCGGGCGTGGCACTGCGGCCTCCTCGACCGGGGCAGGCGATGGCCCTGACACCTCATCGTCAAGCTCCACGATCGCCTCCACGACGGGCGCCTCGGGCGGACCCAGCCACGCCATCGCCGCATCCACATCGTCGGCATGCGCCACGTTGGCCGGCCCCATGGGCACATCGGGGTCTGGTTCCATCGGCACGACCTCGGCACCCTCTGGGACGCGCGGCTCGGGGTGGGGGGACTTGACGCGCTTGCGGGCCGTAGGGGGCCGCGAACCGGGGCCGGCAGTGCCGGGTGATTCTGGCAAGAACTGCTCCGGCGAATGGTCGTCGTAGAGCGCCGGTTCTTCTTCTTCCAAGAACGGATTGTACCGGACCGACAAGATCTCTGACAACTGGAGCAAGGACTTCATCCGTTCTTCCATCCCCTCGAACCGCTCGTCGACGTTGCCTCCTTCCGGCTTCGCCAGGCCTTCGAGCCGCTGGGTCAATTGGGTGACCTGGTCCTGCAACTCGCCGACCCGGGGGTCGGGCAGGGGTTCGGGGGGCAGCGACGGCTCAGGGGGCGGCGATGGCGCGACCACGGGTTGACCGCGCTCGCTGGCCGCGGGCGACACTGGACGCGACCCACCTGCCGGTGGCGGCCCGGGCTTCGAGCCTTTGGGGCGGCTGCGGCGTCGTTTCGGGCGCATGGTTCGACCTCATCGCGAGGGTCGGGGCGGGTCGGACCGAGGGTGGGCCCGGCGGGCCCCTGTGGGCCTCACAGCAATTCCATGACCAACCGGGTTCCGTACGAGTTCGGCGTTCGGAATCCGACAGGCACACTGTTGCCGGCCTCAGGGATGATCGTGATGCTGACGTCAGACCGTGTGGGGATTTCGGCGCCGAGCGCAGCATCTGCGTCGATGTCGATGCGCACAAGGTCCCCCGAAGTCATGACTGGGTTCGCGTCGCTGAAGCTGCTGTCCGCGTCGCGGATGGCCGTGGCATCGAATTCGGTGGCCGACGCGGCAGCGGCATTGAACGACAGGGTGACCAGCGTGCTGCCATCACTCAGCTGGATCTGGAGCTGGCTCACGTCAATGTTCGACGCACCCGGCGCCAGGACCACGAACAGGTCAAGGTCCTGCAGGTCGTTGGTCGTAGCGGCGCGGCTGCCGACGACCGACTCGACGTTGATGTTGCTGGATACCTGTTCGGTCGCCTCTTTGCCGGTCCGGGTCGACTTCTCCTGCAGATCACTGCTGGTCGAGATGAGGACGCCGGCCGCAATGGCGGCGACCAGGACAGTGGCAATGAACACGATCATCGTGCCAATACCCACCTGGGCTTCTTCGTCATCGATCTGCGTGCGCCGTGGTCCCATGGAGTTCACCTGTGTTTCCTGCCTGCTCATGGACGCTCGGCGCGACCCTCCGGCGCGGCGGCCGACAAGGGTCGGCGGACCGCACTTGCGGGGCGGGTGCCTGACGCCCGACAAGGACCGGAGTCGAACCGGTGCCTCGCCATAAGGAGAAAGAAGGGACGAGAGATCACTACGGGCTCAGATGAGTTCCATGACGAGCTTCGTGCCGTAAGAGTTCGGCGTCGAGAAACCCACAGGAACACTGTTACCCACTTCAGGAATCATGTTCAGACTCACATCAGCACGCGGAGCGAACTCCATATTGATACCAACAGTAGCATCCAGATCAATATCGATCCGGACCAGATCACCACTCGTCATCACAGGATTGCTCGCACTGAAACTACCATCCGCATCACGGATCGCGGTCGCAGCAAAACTGTCCGTATCGGCAGCAGCCGCGTAATCAAGCG
>JBFIDG010000016.1:0-23747 GCA_041581335.1 Thermoplasmatota archaeon | reverse complement strand
GTCATGCGCGATGGCGTCTGCGAGGGCCGGGGCGAGGCTGGCGGCGGTCTTGCCGATGCCCGTCGGGGCTTCGGCCACAAGATGCTTGCCGCCTTGGACCGCCATGGTGACGTCCCGGGCGAAGCGCTTCTGGCCGGCCCGGATCTCATCAAACGGGAACAGCCCGAGCATCGGGTCTGGCTCGCCGGCGCTGGGGCTCGGCTGCCATTCCGGTGCCTTGGGTTGCAGTGGCGGGTCGACGCCGACGGCCTTGGCGGAACGCTGGCCCATCAGGGTCGATTGTCCCATCGCGAGGTCGATGCGTTTGCCCCGGGACATCACGGTGCGGGCCTTGCCGCGGTCGCTGCAGTGGAGGCACTCCAAGACCCCTTGGCGGGGACGCATGATGCCTTTGCAGGACGGGCAGAAGGTGGCCAACGGATCGCCCACGCAGGGCCCTCACAAGAAGGCATTGGGCCAGGGGTCGGCCAAAGTATCAAGGGGGGAGAAGGGGAAGAGAAAAATCGCTGGCCTAGAGCAATTGGATGAGCGGCGTGCGCTCCTTCATCGGCTCGAGCAGCAGTTTGGGGCCATCGACCATGCGGCCCACGGCGCCCATGGCGATCTCGGGGGTCTCGTGGGTCGCATCGGGGAGGTCGCATTCGCCGGTGCAGATGTCGACGAGGGCCAACCAGACCTGGCCGGTCATCGGGTCCATCTCGATATCCAGGAAATCGTACAGGCCGCCGCCGTTGTCGCCGGGGTCCTGGGCGCGGCAGCGGTCGTAGCAGTCCCCGCGCTTGATGGGCTGCGACTTGTCGTTGACCGTGGTGTGGGCGAAGACCGGGCTCTCCCCATCGGCGTTGACACTGAAGCCGACGTAGGCGTTCCACGTGGCGTTCGTGATGCGGTCGTCCTCGCGGGCCAGCAAGCCGCCGTCGACTTCGGTACCGATGTACATGAACGAGATGCGGCCCGCGTCGCCGGCGACGATGCCGGGCAAGAGCGCCATGGTCACGCCGGGGCTGGTGACGTTGATCGGCGTCTCCCACGTGCGGCCTGCGTCGCGGCTCACGCTGAGGTACGCGGCGGTGCCTTCGCCGCCGATCCAGAACGCGTAGGCGGTGCCCGCGGAGTCGGTGGTCACCATGACGTCGTGGACGCCGGAGTCGGTGCGGTGGATCGGGTCCGTGCTCAGGGACTGGCGCGAGTACGTCAGGCCGCCATCGCGGCTGACCGCCATGTAGGGCTCGCCGCACCAGGAGCGCGGCACGTAGACGGTGCCATCGGCCCACGAGGCGTGGCCGTGGCTGGTGAAGCCACTGCAGATCTGCGGGAACGCGCCTTCGTTGGCGCCGGGGCGGACGCCTTCGTAGATGAGGCCGGTCTCGCCCCAGGTGAAGCCGCCATCAGGGCTGTAGGCGCACTTCGCCTGCACGACCTGGTTGCTGCACAGGTACAGCATGTTGGGGTACAGGGCGGTGTTGGTGAACGCCGTGGCAGGGCCGGCAAACAGCGTCGGGTGGTCAGCGACCGGGAATGGGCACGCCAGGGGGCGCGTGATCCAGGACTCGCCGTCGTCATCGCTCCACGAGACCTGGTTGCAGGCCACGTTGGGGCCCATGTCGAGCGCGAAGACGCGGCCGGTCGTGGGGTCCACGTAGACGTAGGGGTCGCCGGTGGTGGGGTGGGTCTTGACGCCACCCATCTGGGGGCTCTTGTCCACCCAGGTCTCGCCGCCGTCCTGGCTGCGGTAGAAGACGGTGCTGGGCAGGCGGCTGGCGCCAGCGACGTCCACATCGAAGTCGATCGAGGCGTACCAGATGCTGCCCGTGCGGGTGACGCCCACGGTGGGCTCGCCACTGGTGCGGTCCGTGATGGTCAGCAACTCCATGACGGGGAACGTCTCGTTCCATGCCGACTGGTCAAGGAGCCCCAGTGGCCCGGTGACCAAGACGTTGTCAATGATCGAGACGGGGTCCGTATCGACGAGATCAGGCGTGGGCGGGGAACCCGTGCAGCCCGCCAGTGCCGTCGCTGCCATGAGGGCAATGACGAAGAGTGTGCGCATGGATCGATGCGACCCAGGCGCGGTCTTAGCGCTTGTGGGCTTCCGACGACCCTTCAGCCATGATGGCCGCCACCGCTTGGATGGTGGCTTCCTTGGCCTGGGTCTTCTTGACGAGCACGCGACCCGCTACCTTGTAGGGCACACGGGGATCTTTCGCGTTCTCCTGCAACGTGGCCTCGAAGCCTGCCTTCTTAGCGGCGCTCTCGATCCACTTGGCTTCCGGTTCCCGCACCGCGAGGGCCTTGGGCACTCGGCGGCCCTCGGCGCGGCTCAACCGCTGGTTGAAATAACGCGGCCACAGGACGACCTGGTCGTCACCGCGCTTGACCATGTTACGCGACGAGGACGCCGTTCAGGGCCCCGTTTTGGCCGGGGCGGCTCGTGACACGGGCCTTGCCGGCGCTGGTCTCGACGATGGCGCCCTTCGTGAGGATGTTACGGCGCACGTAGTGGATGTTCGCCGCGTTCTCGACGACGTTGGTCAGGACAGCCTTCGTCGTCTTGCCGGTCTTGGCGTCGGTGACGTTGATGGCTTCCGTGGAGAGGATCTTGATCTTCTGGTTCGCGCCCTTGGTGCGGACCAGTTTTTGCCGGTGTTCGCCGACGTGGGCGTCGATGGCCTCACGAGCGATTTCGCTGCGGCGTTTTCCAGCGGCGCGGATGAGGCGGCCACCAGTGGGTTTGCGACGGGAATTACCTTGCCAGAGTGCCATGGGTCAGTCTCCTAGACAAAGGCGGCCGACAAGGGTATGATATATAGCCATTGCCGGCCGCGTCGGTGTTCAGGCCGGCCCTGGGCTGCCATCGACGCTGAATTGCCACCCTTCGAACGGCTTGAAGCCGTAGAAGATGTGCGTGAAGACGGTGAATTCCTGCTCGGCGGTGGCGCCCAAGCCACTGCATAGCTCGGTGATGACGAGCGGGTAGCAGCCGTCGTTGATGGGGGGTCGGGTGCCGTCGATGCTGCCACTGAACACGCGGAGCCGGACGTCCGTGGTGTTGCCCAGGGTGTCGAAGCACGCCTTGTCCCCGTACTTGCCGTAGTCGCCGTACGTCGTGTTGATGACGATCGGGCTGGGGCCTTGGGGGTTGTCGAAGCTGCAGCCGCCGTCGCCGGTCGCTTCCTGCCACAGCCACATGTTGGGGCTGACCGCTTGGGTGCTGTCCCAGAGCATCTCGCTTTGCAGGTAGGCGACGCCGGGCGCATCGACCTCGTGGGTGGTGATGAAATTGTCTTCGGTGAAGTCGTCCGCGACGCCGCACAATGCGATGACGCTCAGGCCGCATACCATGTAGCCGTCCCACTTCAGTTCCACGACCGTCGGGAGCTGGGATGGGTCCTCGCTGAGCACGATGCTGATGGCCGGGGGGCGTTCGACGCCGGCGACGACCGTTGCAGACGATTGCACGGTGCCGTAGCCGGCCCGGGACGCCTCGACGAAGTAGACGCCCGGCTCGAGCGCTTCGAACCCGAAGGCGCCGTTCTCGTTGGTCGTGGTCTCGAGGCCCTCCGCGGCGATGCGGACGGTGACGTCTGCGATGGGCACGATGCTGGGGTTGACCACGACGCCGCGGATGATGCCGGTGTCCTTGGTCGCCGTCAGGCTCAGGCCGTCGTCATCGGGGGTCGGTTCGGTGGGGGCATCGCTGGCGCAGCCGGCAAGCAGCAGGGCCGACACGGCGAGGAGGGACAACAGTCGCACAATGCGGACGCAGGGGCGGCTTACTTCTGGCTTATGGTCGCGGGGCGGCGCACGGGCGCGGTGACGCGTGGACTAGCTCTGGATCCGGATATTGCTGCCCTTCAGCGTCGCGGTGACGTCAATGGTGACGTCGACGCCGCTGAAGCCGAGGCTGACCCAATCGGTGATGATGTAGGCGTGGTAGCCGGCCGCCGCCAGGTCGGCCCGGTTGTCGTCCAGATCAACGCTCGTGACCTTGACGGTCTCCGTGTGGGTGCCATCGTTGACGTATTGCTGCTTGTCGGCGCCCGTCCAGCGGGTGCTGCTGGCGTCCCCGATGCCGATGTGCAGGTCGGCACCTTGCTGAAGGCCGTTGGTCCAGGTGGCGGTCGCTTCCAGGTCGTAGATGCGGTTGCGGTAGGCCTTGGCGGATTGGCCATCGTCGCTGAACGCGATCTCGTACGCTTCGCGCTGGCCTGCCATGACGCCGCCGGTGCCTGCGTGGTTGCCGAAGTTGACGTTGTAGGAGTAGGTGATGGTCTCGGGGTAGAGGGTGATGTGGATGGAGCCGCTCTGGCCACCGCCGCCGAGGGCCACGTTGGTCCGGACCTCGGTGGTCAGGCCGTCGGCATCGCCGGCCGCGACGTGGATCTGGCTGTTGGGCTTCAGGTCGGCTTCGGCCCAGCCGTCCTGGTTGGTGCGCAGGCCCGCCACGGTGTCGTATTGAGTGAATTCGGCTTCCCAGAAGGCGACGGTGCGGGCGCCTTCTTCGCCGGCCGAGGCGCTGGCTTCGACAGTGCCGCCGAAGGCGTCCTTCATGCTGAACAGGACGACGGCCGCCCCCCGGACCGGGGTGCCGTTCTCGTCCTTGACATAGACGCGTAGATCGTAGCCGTCGCCGGTGTGGGCGTCGGTGGTGGCGGGTGCGTCGTCGGGCACGGTGAACGTCTGTTCCGTCGGGACTCCGCCGCAGCCGGACAGGGCGATGATGGTCAAGGCCAGGAGAGCCAGGAAGCGCATGAACGACGAGCCTCGTTGAGCGTTGAAAGGATTTGCGGGTCACGTCTCGGCTTCTGGGCTTAAGATGCGTGAGTTGTGCCGGCCTCGGCCTCGCCGGCCCCCACCCATCGACTTTATACGGCGCACCCCTCGCCGCAACTGGGGGAATCTCCTTGACCAAGGCTCAGGTCATCGTCCATCTAAAATCCGGCATCAGCGACCCAGAAGGTCAGAACACCACGAAGGCCCTGCACTTGCTCGGCTTCGATTCTGTCCAGAAAGTCCACACCACCCGTATCTGGGAGATCGAACTCGGCGACCTATCGGCTGCCGAGGCACAGGTCCAAGTGGACCGCATGTGCCGCCGGTTGCTCACCAACCCGGTCATCCACGACTACTCCGTGGAGATCCAAGCATGACGCACCCCGCGAACAAGCTTCGTACGCACAACCCGGATGCCCGCGCCGTCGACCTCACCATGATGACCGGTGGCGCCGAGCGCACCCGCCGTGGGCGCAAGAGCCCGTACGCCCAGCGCCTGGAAGCAAAGCGCATGGGGGCCTATCTGCGTGAGAAGCTGGCCAGGCAAGAGGCCGCCGGCGCGGCGCCGAGTGGGGGCGAAGAAGAATGACCGAAGCCGCCACAATCGCCTCCTGGGAATCCAAGGTCGACAAAGTCGACGTCAACTTCCCCCTTCGCCGGTTCCGACTGCGCGACATGAGCGACGAGGAACTGCTTGCGTGCAGTGAAGCCATGAGCATCGGCCTCAGCCTGCAAGAGATGCAAGCCGCCCGCGACCACTTCCTTGGCCGCACCGGCAACAACGACCCGACCGACGTGGAGCTCGAGGCGCTCGGCCAGGCCTGGTCGGAGCACTGCTGCTACAAGTCCAGCAAACCGGTCCTCAAGCGTCACGTCTACGGCATCTGCGAAGACAAGATCGCAGCCCGTGAAGACGCCGGCATCGTCGAATTCGACGACGACCACTACTACGCGGTGGGCCTCGAATCCCACAACCACCCCAGCGCCATCGAACCTTACGGTGGCGCCGCGACCGGCGTCGGCGGCATCATCCGGGACGTCGTCTGCATGGGTGCCCAGCCGGTCGCTCTCGTCGACCCGCTCTTCTTCGGTCCCCTTGACACGCCTCACGACAAACTGCCCTCCGGTACGAAGCACCCCCGCTTCCTGCTCGACGGCGTCGTCAGCGGCATCCGCGACTACGGCAACCGCGTCGGCATCCCGACGGTCGCCGGCGGCATCACGTTCCACCCCGGCTACACCGGCAACTGCCTGGTCAACGTCGGCTGCGTGGGCATCGTGCGCAAGGACAAACTCATGCACTCCAAGGCCGGCGGACCCGGTGACGTCTTCGTGCACATCGGCAACGCTGCCGGTCGCGACGGCATCCACGGCGTCGCCTTCGCTTCCGAGGAGCTCTCCGAGGAATCCGAAGACGCCAGCCGCAGCGCCGTCCAAGTGGGCGACGCCATCCTCAAAGAACCGCTCATCCACGTGACCCTGGAAGTCCTCGAAGAGGGCCTCGCCACGGGTTGCAAGGACTACGGTGGCGGCGGCCTCAGCTGCGTCGCTGGCGAACTCGCCTACGACGCCGGCTTCGGCTGCGAGATCGACCTCGACCAGGTCCCCACCAAGGTCCAAGGGATGGCGCCCTGGGAGATCTGGGTCAGCGAATCGCAAGAACGCATGATGGTGACCTGCAAGCCGGAGAACGTCGACCGCATCTTGGCCATCGCCAAGAAGTGGGACGTCCCCGCCGTCGCCGTCGGCCGCGTCATCGAGGACCAGGTCAACCGCGTCAAGTTCCACGGCGAGACCGTCCTCGAACTTGCGCTCGAATTCAGCACGGGTGGCCCGGTCTACGACCGCCCCATGACCCCCCGCGAGATCCCCCGCCAGCTCGTCAAGTTCGACGCCCCCAAGGACCTCAACGGCACCCTCCTTTCCCTCATGGCCCACCCGGCCATCATGAGCAAGGAATGGGTCATCCGCCAATACGACCACGAGGTCCGCGCCAACACGGTCCTGAAGCCGCTGCAAGGCGTCATCGGCAGTGAAGGCCCCGGGGACGCCGCAGTCATCAAGCCGGTCCACGACTCCGACAAGGCCCTCGCCTTGAGCAGCGACGTCAACCCCCGCTACATGGAACGCGACCCTTACTGGGGCGCGGCCAGCGCCATCGACGAGACCATCCGCAACCTGGCCGCCGTCGGCGCCCGCGTCAGCAGCGTCTGCGACAACCTCAACTTCGGCAACCCCCAGAAGCCGGAACGCATGTGGGAACTCGACGAAGCCGCCCGCGGCCTCGGCGACATGGCGCGCGGCTTGGAGATCCCCTTCAGCAGCGGCAACGTCAGCCTCTACAACGAAGGCCCCACCCGCAGCATCCCCCCGACCCCGACCATCATGGGCGTCGGCATCCTGGACCACTTCCAGTACGCCACCACTCTTGATCTGAAGGAGGCGGGCAACGTGCTCTACCTCGTCGGCGAGACCAAAGATGAGCTCGGTGGCAGCGTCTACTTGCAGCACCTGGGCGTCGAAGGCGGCATCGTGCCTCAATCCGACGTCATGGAACTGCGCGGCCGCGCCGATGCGCTCGTGGACGCCATCGAAGGCGGCCTCGTCCGCGCGGCGCACGACTGCAGCGAAGGTGGCCTCGCGGTCGCCCTGGCCGAGATGTGTTTCGCCGGCGGATTCGGCGCCGAAGTCGACCTCGGAGACCTGGACGACCTGCGCTTCGACATCAAGTTGTTCTCCGAGTCCAACTCCCGCTGGCTCGTGGAAGTGCCCCTTGAGGATGCAGACGACTTCGAAGACCTGTTCGAGGGCTTCCCGATCTTCTGCATCGGCACCGTCACCGAAGGTCAGACCCTCACCATCCGCGATGGCAAGCACAAACTGCAGGCCGACGCCGCCCAATGCCGCAAGGCGTGGGCCGAAGCGATGCCCAAACTGATGGGCTCCCAGCGAAGCGATCCACACCCCGCTGCGGCCAAGGGAGGGTCGGCATGAACCGGAAAGACATCAAGTGGGCGGTCCTCCGCATCGAGGGCACCAACTCGGAAGACGAATCGGTCCACTGCATGCAGGAACTCGGCGTCCAAGCGGAAGCCGTCCACCTGAAGCAGCTCCTCGGCGATGACGTGGCAGACCACGAGCGTCGCAACCTCAACGACTACGACGGCCTCTGGGTCGCCGGTGGCTTCAGCGCAGGCGACTACGTCCGCGCCGGCGCCATCCTGGCCGCCCGCATGAAGGCCCGCTTGGGCGACGAACTGGCGACCTTCGTGGACGCCGGCAAGCCCATCCTGGGCATCTGCAACGGCTTCCAGATCCTCGTCGAGACCGGCCTCTTGCCCAACACGGACCGCAAGACCGCGTTCACAGACATCCCGACCGCCGCGCTGCACCTCAACGACTCCGGTCACTACGAGTGCCGCACGAGCCTGCTGCGCCACGTCAACAACGGCCTGTGCAAGTTCACCGGCGACATCCCCAAGGGTGATGTCCGCACGGTGATCACCAGCCACGCCGAAGGCAAGTTCCTGATGGCCTCGGAAGCGGACTACGCGAAACTGGCGGACAACGACCAGATCGTCTTCACCTACACCGACCCCGAGGGCAACGACAATCCGAGCTACCCCTGGAACCCGAACGGCGCCGCGCATGCCATCAGTGGCATCTGCAACCCCGACGGCACGGTCTTCGGGATGATGCCCCACCCGGAGCGCGTGTTCTACCGCCGCGGCCACCCCGACTGGACCCGCACCGGTCTCGACGCGGGCCTTGGTCACGACGTGGGCGATGGACGCGCTGTGTTCGAGTCCATCGTCAAGTACCAAGAGAAGAAGCTGTAAGGCGACTGCGCAGCCGTCGGCAGCCGCGTCCAGGCGATGATTTATTGCAGCAGCGGAGCTGGAAAGCGTATGCGCTCCGTGTGGCTCTTGGCCCTCCTCCTCGCCGGTTGCACGTCGGCCGGCGTCGACGTTGACGCTTCGCCGCCAACCGAGGATCTGGGCCCACGCCCGGACACCACGTACGGCCACGTCGCCACCGGCCCAGCCGCACAGCCTGACCTGAACGCCACCACCGCTGCGGCCCCGCGGCTCGCCGAAGGCGAATGGTGGCGCATCCAATACACGTCGTTCGGCATCTCGGAACTCGTGGAAGTGGTCCGCGTGGTCGCCAACGCCACGAAGGATGGCTACATCCTTGGGATGCCGCACGACGGCTGGCTCAAAGAAGCGGTCAGTTTCCACAGCCCCAGCTTCGGCGACGTCAACCTTGACCTGTCGTACGACACGCACAACATGCGTTTCGAGCCGGTCCGGTTCCCGCTCGTCGAAGGGGCCACGTGGGAGACCCACTTCGCCGCGACGCCGTACACTGCCGTCGTGGACGCCGTCGACACATACACCGCGACCATCCGCTTCCTGCCCGCCGACGCCGATGACCCCGAGCGCCCGGTCACGGAGGCCCTCGGTCTAGCCGGCCTCGAGATGGTCCTGGATTACGACGCTCGGCAACACGACATCGTCCGCATGGAGTCAGCACTCGGCGTATGGGAAGTGGTCGAGCACGGCTACGGCTTCGAGGGCTGGGTCACGGTCCCCGACGGCGCCGAGACCGCCATCGATCACGGTGCCTTCGGGCCGGCCTCGGCGAGCCACGACGTGCGCGAGCGACAGCTCGAGGTCGAGGGCGACTTCAACCGCATGACCATGATGCACTTCGTCGGCACCTTGGGGCCGTCGCCTGGCTACGTCAAACTGCGCCACGTCAACCCCGAAGGCGACGCGTGGACCACCGAACTGATCGGCAGCGGCATGCAGGTCAGTTTCTTCGAGACCAACGACCCCGTCGGCACTTGGACCGTCGAGGACACCGCCGTCGGCGCCGCCTTCACCTACAGCATGGGCATCGCGTACCTACAGTACGACATCCGGCTCCCTGACGGGGCCCGCCGCGGTGACCACGGACACGCCGTCGTGCGCTGAAGGCCCCGTAGGGCCCTGGCCCGTCGCACAGGCCTCGGCCCGTCCGAATCCACTTGCCCTGCGGCAGCGGTCTTCCCGCGCCGGGCGTTCTTGGTCGCATGGATGCCCGTATCCTCGTTCCCGTCCGTTACGCAGCCTGGCTCTCCGGAGACCTGGGCAAGACTCTGGAGAAGAACCTCCGCATCGGCCTCGACGGCCTGCACGGAGTGCGCGTGCAACGCCTCCCGCGCGGCTTCCTGGTCGAAGCCGAAGAAAGCCCTGGGCCCTTCATGGAGGCCGTCCACCACGCGGTCAAAGAGCTCGAAGAAGGCGTGGCCGTCGCCTATCCGGTGTTCCACCACGAGATAGGGCCTTTGTGGACGGGAACATTGCAGGTGGTGTTCCCAGACACCTAAAATCTGCAAGGCGATGCCGCCATGTGCGTCTCCGCATCCACTACGACTTCGGTAGCCCCTACGCCTATATCGCCTGGCAACGGGTCCGCCTGCACCCGGAGCGCTACGCGGCGGCCGACATCGAATGGATCCCAGTGAGTGCGGCCCACATCCTCCGCATGGACGGCAGCGCCCCCAACATGACGCTCCCCAACCAATCCAGGTACCTGGTCGAGGACCTGCGCCGCGTGGCAGCCGACGTGGGCGTCCCCTTCGCGCCCCCGGCCGAGGGGCTTGCGGGCGCCATGCCCGTGCGCAGCATCGAAGCGCTCCGGATGCAGTTCTACGCCGACAGGGTCGGCCGCGCCGACGCCTGGCGCGAGGCGGTCTTCCTGGCCTATTTCCAGGAGGGTCAGGACATCAGTGACGTGCGCGTCCTTGCAGACCTCGCCAAAGCGGTCGGACTACCAAAAGGAGCAGAGGTGGTCGGCGAACAGGCGTACAAACAAGCGCTCATCGATGCCACCGCCCAAGCTTACCAGGACGGCGCCCCCGGCGTCCCGTTCATGACCCTCGACGACGGGCAGACCGTGGAGCATTACTGGGGTCAGGACCGCATGGCGTTCATCGAACGGCGCCTGGGACCTCTACCGGGCGGGCTTTCCCGGGCCGCCCGGGGCTGACCCGGCCCACCGTCGGACACACGTGCGCCGGGCGCGTTCTCCAGCCGTTTTATTCTGCGCGCTCCCTTTAAGTTCAGGTCCCTTGCCGCCATCCATGGCACTTGCTGACCATGAGACGCTGTATCGCTACTTCCACGTTCTCGCCGGCATCATCTGGATCGGCCTTCTGTACTTCTTCAACCTGGTCAACCTGCCCCTGTTGAAGTTCAACCTCAAGAAGCCGTTCACCGTGGACATGGCCGAAAAAGCCAGCCTCCACATCACGATGAAGACGCTGTTCTGGTTCCGCTGGGGCGCCGCCTTCACCTTCATCTTCGGTCTGCTGTTGATCGGCTCCAAGATGGAGACGTTCGCCGCCTCCACCGGGAACTCCATGGACTACTTCTTCGGGCAAGGATTCGCCGGCCTGATGATCGCCATGGGTGTGCTGTTCGGTACCATCATGGCCTACAATGTCTGGTTCATCATCTGGCCCGCCCAGCAGATCATCCTGAAGAACAACAAGGACATCGCAGCCGGCAAGGGCGACAAGTCCGCCATGCAGAAGCAGAACGCGCCCCTGGTCAAGAAGGCCGTCTTCGCCAGCCGCATGAACACCTGGCTCAGCGTCCCCATGCTGTTTGGCATGATCTTCGGCGCCCACGGCAGCAGCGAGAGCCTCACCGCGGGTAGCAACCTGATGTACCTGGGCATGCTCGTCGTCCTGCTGCTCGTGATGTACTTCATGAGCATCCGCAAGACCACCGCCTAAGCAAGCGGTCGGCTTCCTTTTCCCCTTCTTCCTTCGCCTACTTCGACGGATCCGGCAGGTCAAGCACTTGCCAGCCGTTCTTCTTCGCGAGGCTGCGCAGGCGGCTACGCGGATTGACGCACACCCCGTGCCCGACGGCCTCCATCATGTGCTTGTCCGAGTAGTGGTCCGAGTACGCCCAGCAATCGGCCGGGTCCACGTCGGAGCCTTGGCAGAACGCCAGCATGATGTTGGCCTTGTCCGCTCCGTAGAGCGGGCCACTGACGACCTTCCCGGTCAAGCGGCCGCGCTTCTGGTCGAGGCGGCAGCCGATGAGCTGGACGCCTTCTGGCAGGAAATCCATGCATTTGCTCACCAGGATCTCCATGCCGGTGGTGATGATGACGCACTCGCGGCCTTCTGCGATGTGGCGCTCCATCTCCTTGACGATGTGCGGGTAGATCATGGCCGGGATGTGCTCCTGAGCGAACTCCTCCAGCAGACTGTCGAGGGGTGCCACGGGCACGCCCTTGAGGCCCCGGTATGCGTTCAGGACGACGGTGCTGCGCCGCACGGCGCCCACCTTGTAGAGGCCGGACTGGACGCTCATCCAGCCGACGAACGGCAGCACCCGTGCCCACATGGCCGTCTTGCGGGCTGCGGCGATGGGCCTGCGGTGCTTCTTCTCCACGTGGGCGCGCCGCTTGCGGAACATCCAGGCACCGAACATCGGTCCGGCATCGCCATGGATGATGGTGTTGTCGAAATCGAAGAACGCGTACCCCTTCACAGATGGTCCTCCAAGAACTGGGCGACCCCTTCCATCACGCGCCCCCGGTCGAGGTCGCGGAAGCAGGCATGCCCCCCGTCGTGGTCCAGGGTCTGGACCCCCGGGATGGCGCGGATGACCTCCAGCGTGTGGGCTGGCTTGACGGTGTTGTCCCAAGGACTATGGATCGCGAGCGTGGGCACCTTCGTGTGCGCGCCCCAATCCGCCGCGCACATGGTACTAGCGAAGGCGTAGTTGCCCATACAGACATGCCGCTGCAGGTAGTCCTCGGCCTGCGCTTGGCGCGCCAAGGCGCGGTCGACGTAGCCGTCCACGTAACTGGGGCGGCGGGGCAGGTGGCCTGTGGGCTTGCCCCGACTGATGCGGCGCTGGGCCCGGCGTCCGATGACGTGGTACGCAGCGCGTTCCACCGCGCCGAGTTCGTCCATGATACAGTTGACCGGATGCGCGACGACGAGGGCGTCGAAGTGGTCCCGCCTGGCCGCGATGCCCAGGGTCAATGCGCCGCCGAGGCTGTGGCCGACCAACGCGAGGGGCTTGCGGCCGATGCGTTCCCGCACCCAAGCCACGGCGGCCTCGACGTCATCCATGGCGCGCTCCAGGTCGATCTTTCCGCGCTCCCCCTGCGAGCGTCCGTGGCCGCGTAGATCCAGGGCCAGAGCGCCGATGTCGTGGGCCGCCAGATACGAGGGCAGTTCGCCGAGTTCCCGCAGGTCGGAATTGAAGCCGTGGATGAGGATCGCTGCGCGCTTCACCTTCTTGGGGGCGTGCCACTCGCCGTGCACTGCGGTCCCCTGGACGGTGAGCGTGACCTCTTCCACGCACTGCCACCGACCTGGCCCTTCTAAAGCACGCGATGCCGCCAGGTCTTCGTTACGCTGATACACGGGGCCTCTGTCCGCCTCTTCGTGGACCCCCTGAGCGCTTTCCGCGCCCAGCTGACGACTGCCGTGACGGCGACCCTAGAAGCGTGGGGTGTCGAAGCGACGCTCCCCCTGGAGACGCCGCCGGACACCAACATGGGCGACGCCGGCATCCCTTGCTTCTTGCTGGCCAAGGCGCTTCGGAAAGCGCCCCCCGCAATCGCCGCCGACCTGGCCGCCGCCATCACGCCCGGCGACTGGATCGCCGAGGTCCGCGCAGTGGGCCCGTACGTGAACGTCTTCATGGACCGCCGACGCCTCGCGACCGCGATCCTTGCCGACCCTGAAGCTGCCCTGACCGCACCGCCCAAGCCTGGCAAGATCCTCTTGGAGCACACCAGTGCCAACCCCAATGGGCCCCTGCACGTGGGACGCGCCCGTAACCCGATCCTTGGCGATACCCTCGCCCGCCTGCTGCGCGCCGCTGGCCGCGACGTCGAGACCCAGTACTACATGGACAACCTGGGTCGCCAGGTCGCCCAGCTCTACTACGGCAAGAAGAACATCCCCGCTGACCAGCTGCCGCCTGCGGCCCGTGACAAGCCGGACCACGATCTGGTGCGCTACTACCAGGCCGCCAACGAGGTCCGCGAAAAGGACCCCGTCGTCGCCGAAGAGATCAAGCAGCTCGTCGCGACGCTGGAGACGGCGCCGCCGGAACTGGTGGCAGACGTCCGCACCGTCTACGAGGCGTGCTTCGAAGGCATGCGTCAGAGCCTGGACCGCCTCGGCGTCAGCTACGACTCCATCAAGGACGAATCAGACCTGGTCGTCGGCGGCGACGTCGAACAGACCATCGAGCGCCTCAAGCACAGCCCGCGCTGGAACCAGGAAGAGGACGGCGCCAACTACCTCGACATGGAGGCCGAACTGAAGGGCAACAAGTCCACGAAGTTCTTCTTCACCCGCAAGGACCAGACCAGTGTCTACGCGACCCGCGACGTCGCATACCACAAGTGGAAGGCCGAACAGGTCGAATCCCACGGCGACCAGGGCTACCTCATCAACGTCCTGGGTGAAGACCACCGCCTGCAGAGCCTGCAGGTCAGTGTCGCCCTCGAAGAACTTGGCCACCCGCGACCCCACGTGGTCTTCTATTCATTCGTCAGCTTGCCCGAGGGCAAGATGAGCACCCGCGCCAACCGCGTCGTCTTCCTCGACGACCTCCTGGACGAAGCGGTCTCCCGGGCCTACGATGCCGTCAAGGAGCGCCGCGGAGACGAACTCGCCGAAGACCAACTCAAGCAGATCGCCGAACAGGTCGGCATCGCCGCCATCCGCTTCAACATCGCCCGCGTCCAAGCCGAGAAACCCATCGCGTTCCGCTGGGAAGAGGCCCTCGACTTCGAAGGTGGCGCCCCGTACCTCATGTACGCCCACGCCCGCGCCGCGAGCCTCATGCGCCGCGCCGAGGGCATCAATGCGACGTTCCACGGCGACAAGATCGGGGACGGCGAGATCCGCCTCGCCATGAAGCTCGCCCAGTTCGTGCCGGCGCTCGAAGAGGCCGCCGGCAGCGACGCGCCGCACAAGTTCTGCAACTTCGTGTTGGATCTCGCCGGCAGCTTCAACGAATACTACCGCGACCACCCTGTCCTGGACTGCGAAGACCCGCAGATGCGTGAGATGCGCCTCTGGTGCATGCGCTCGGCCAAGGAAGCACTGCGGCGCGGCCTCGAGGCCCTGGGCCTACCCGCACCTGATGCGATGTAGGACATCGACGCAACCGTTATGCCGGTCGGCCTGTCAAGGCGCCCTATGTAGCGCGCGCTAGCCGCCATGATGATCGCGACGGTCCTCTTCGCGGGATGCCTGGACAGCCAACCCGACGGCGAAGGCACGACGCCCCCGTCGCCCCCGATGGAACCCGCCAAGCGCTACGCGCTGCCCGAAGACCCCATGCCGGAAGGCGCAGGCCACGACCACACCAGCGTCGCCCAGCACAAGTTCCTCTGGAACTACGACTTCACGGCCCGCGACCCGCTCATGCAGAACCAGGCCCAGATCGCCGGCGTCCACGCCCTCGACCTGCAAGCCGGCCACCTGTTCGGCGCGGTCTACGGCGCCAACACCGTCGCCATCAACGGCGGCCTCGCCATCTGGGACCTCGCTGACCCCGCGGTCCCGAACCTCGTCGGCCGGGTCAACATCCCTGGCGCCGTCGGCGGCGACCGCAGCATGGAAGCGACCCAGGACGGCAACTACGTCGTCATGGGCACCGAACCGGTCACCTGCCTCGGCCAGGTCAACCCGGTCCCCATCGGCGTCTACCTCTTCGACACCCGTGACAAGAGCCTCCCCACCATCGCCGACGTCCTCACCGTAGGCGGCGTCGGCCGTGGCAACCCTGGCAACTTCGGGGCCGGTGGCGCCCACAGCATCGCGGTGCACGAGATCAACGACCGCAACTTCGTGTTCATCCAGGGAGACATCTACGAGATCGCGCCCGACGAGCAGACCGGTGCGAAACTCATCAACACCGGGGCCAGCATCACCGTCAATCACGACCTGTACCTGCGCGACACGCCCTGGGGCGACGTCTGGGCCCTGACCGCCAATGGCGGCGGTGGCATGACGATCCACAACGTCACCGACCCCTTCAACCCGGTCCTCATCGGCCAGTGGAACCTTCCCGACCGCGACCTGGGCCCCGAGTACTACTTCCACACCGCCGACGTCGGCTTCTTCGACGACCAGATCATCGTCATCCTGAGCAGCGAGGACTGGCTCGACCACGTCAGCCCCATGTGGATCCTCGACGGCACCCCGATGCGCGACTTCGCCGGCACCGCCTTCGACCTCGAATGGATCGGCACCTGGGCCAACCCCGGCAACCACACCGCGATCGGCACCAGTTTCAGCCTGCACAACCCGCGCTTCCACGAAGACGGCATCCTGACCATCAGCACCTACCACGGCGGCCTGTGGCAGCTGGATTTCCGCCACCCTGATCTGCGCGCGGACCCCGCCGAGATCGCCTACGCGGTCTACGCAGAAGGCACGCAGACCGTCGCCCAGGACCCTGTGCACCAGACCATCGAGTCGACCCTGTGCGGCCTAGGCCTGACACTCGACGCGCCGACCTACATGGACGTGGAGCGCGGCCCCGAAGGCCATCTGTACGCGGCCGACGTCTACATGGGCATGTACACGTTCACGCCCACCGCAGACCACCCGGTCTACGCGCTCGGCTAGAACGCCGCGTCCCAGCGCTCATCCAGCAAACGCACTGCTTCCTCGGCATGGACGGCATGCCACTTGGTGCGCTTCTTGGTGGCCAGCCCCAGGGCATCCAGGCACGACAGCCCGTCGGCCACGTCGAAGTCGGTCGCATGGCCCGTCCGGGCGCGGATCCATGCCTCGGCCTCGGCGTCCAGCGCCTTTGCGGTCATGGGCTTGCCCTGCAAGAGCGCGAACGCCAGCAACGCCTCTTTCTCTTCTTCCTCGGCCGCCATGCGCAAGACCTGTTCCAACACCGCTCCATTGTTGGCGAGGTTACGGAAATACAGGCCTGTGCTGAGGGTCTTCAGGTACCGGAGGCGGGTGTTCTTGATCTTGCCATGGGTCTTCCACAAGTAGCCCGCCAACACGAGCAGCACACCACCGATGGCCTTGAGCCGCGGATCGCTCAATGTCAGGGCGAAGGCACCCGTGGCGACGGCCACGAAGATCCCGATGCTCTGGAACAACGTCCAGCCGATGCCGGCCACCATGGGGCCGCCGACGAGCAGGCGGTCGATGCCGCGTAGTCGTAGGCGGGCGTTGGGCAGCACCATCTCGATGTCTGCGGTCGGGATGTTCTTGAACGACTTCAGGTAGATCTTGCCCGGTTCCATGCCTTCCATGCGGCCTGTCCGTTTGCCGGCCAATGCCTCTGGCCGCAGGCGCAGGATCAGGACCAACCGGTCGTACAGGATCAGTTCCCGCGGCTTCCACCGCCACAGCGTCGCCATGCTCCGGATGCGCTCCACGCGGTGGCTGATGCCCCGCCGGTAGATGCGCAGAATATCGTACTCGGCCAGATCCACGACGGAGCGGAGAGGGAACAGGCTCTTCTCGTCGAAGGCCGCCTGCAGCTCTTCTCGGGAGACCTTCCTGAAGTTCGCTTCCTCCAGGATCTCATCCGCCGCTTTCAGGAAGCCGTCCACGTCGCCGCCCACCGAAGGGACCAGGGGGTCCGGGTCGAAGCCAGCATAGGCCTCCCGGACGGCCTCGGCGCGGCGCTCGCCGTCGAAGCGGAGCACATGGTGGAGGACCTCCGCGGCGCGGGCGAAGGCCGGGTCGCCGGTCTTCTGCAACGCGGGCAGCATCTCCTGCCTTCGCACCGGGATGAATCGGGATGGCACGGGCCACCATCGGCCCGGCTCTAGGATAAGCTTGGCCGACCAAACGGCGGCCCCCGCCCGCTGTTTCGGGCCTGTGGCCGGCGCCGCATCGGGCCCCCGGGGCCAGAGGCACATCAATGGCGGTTGATATGGTCCAGGATGTACCCGGGCCGGTCTGTGCCCCACCATTTCAGCCCCAGCGCCAGCATGCGGTTCCATTCGGCCGGGTCGTTGAGGGCCCATGCGTGGATCGTGATACCCGCGTCGGCCGCCTGCGCCATCAGCAGTGCGTCCGGCATCGTGCGGCGGAGCATCAGCATGTCGGCACCCATCTCTTGTCCCTCACGCACGACGGTGCGTTGCTTGGATTCCTCATTGGTCATCCAAGCACATTGGATGTGGACGCGTTTGGCACAGTGGCGGACCCCGTCGGCGTTGAACGTGGCGAAGACGGCGCGGTCCTCGAAGCCCCAGCGCTCGATGGCGTCCAATGTGCCGTCCCAGGTCATCCACATGGCCGTCTGGTTGTCGACAGGGGCTTTGATGTCCAAGACCAGGCCCACGCCATAGCTCTCGGCCCATGCGAAGGCGTCGTCCAGGGTCGGTACCTTCTGGCCGGCGAAGTCTGCCCCGAACCAGCGGCCCGCATCCAGCGTGCGGATCTTTGCATAGAGTGTCTCGTGGACATCGCCGCTGTGCCCGGTGGTCCGGACCAGATCGCGGTCATGCATGACCACCAGTACGCCGTCTCGGCTCACGCGGATGTCGACTTCGACGACGTCGATCCCTAGCCACTTGGATTTCACAAAGCTCGCCTCCGTGTTCTCTGGCGCGTAGTAATGGGCCCCGCGGTGGCCGACGAGGGTGATGTCGTCGCGCCTCAGCACCACGTCCTGCTCCACCATGGCCTTGTTCAATGCGGGTTGGAAGCGGTGCAGATGGAAGCCGGGCGCCGAGGCGGTGAGGTGATAGAACCCCTCGTCGAGGACGAACCGATACCCGCCGTCAGCGCCACTGCGCACCAAGGTCTCGGCCCGGCGCTCAAGGTATTGGTCGATGTTGTTGATCGGCTGGCGTAGGTCTGCGCCTTCCACCCACAGCAATGCGCCGGGGACCGGGCGCCCTTGGCGGTCGAGGACCTTGCCACGGACCTCGACCTGGGGCAGCCCCTTGGCCGGCTCGATGAACTCGACGGGCGTGACGTCCCCTGGCGGGGGTGCAGGCACGTCGTTGGGTGGCGGCGTATAGGGGCGGTCGAAGGGCATCGTGGTGCAACCGGCGAGGATCAGCAGCACTACCACGGACAGGGCGCGCACAGCCGTCATGCGGCCGCGACCCACTTGAACGCTTGGTCAGAAGTCGAAGAGCGACTGCTGGCTGGCCTTCGAGGCGCCGGCATCGAAGCGTCGCAGCGCACCCTCGACCCGGTCCTCACTGAAATCATGCTGCTTGACCATGATGTCCATCACCTGGCCCCGGTCGACCCGGCCGGACGTCAGATCGAAATCCTCCGTGTGCGGAGGCTCCTGGAAGATGTGGCGCACGGTCTCCCGTTCGACCAGCGCCTCATGTTGTTCCAGGATGGCGCGCTCGACCGCTGAGCTCGCGGAGCCCGGGTCGGCCGACAGGCGCTCCAGCAGCGATTCCAGGTCGCCTTCTTTGCGAAGGATCTGCAGCGCCTTCTTGGCGCCGATGCCTTTGATGCCGGGATGGAAGTCGGTGCCCACGAGGAGCGCCGCATCGATGAGGCGTTCCCGTGCCATGCCCATGCCCGCGAGGCTCTCCGCCAAGTCGATGCGCTCCGGTGTGACCTCGACCCAGACCTGCTTGCCGGGTAGTTTCCGGCGACCGCTCAACGTCAGGTTGCGCAGCAGCACCGGCGTGCCGAACAGCAACGCGTCGAAGTCCTGGGATGCCATCGCGTCCACGTGGCCTGCGGCGCACATCCACGCCGCCTGTGCCTCACCCTCGCTGGGGGCCTGCACGACGGGGATGCCGAGCGCGGTCAACAGCTGCATCGCCTCACCGGCCATGGTCGGGGTCATGCGGCTGGTCTGCTGGGCCTTGCTGTATGCCCGCTCCATGTCTCCCGCGGCCAGCGCTTCTTCGTAGTCTCCGGTTGCAGACTCGCGCCGCGCCGAGCGCGCCGCGAGGGTCTCACGCTTCAGGAAGTGGGGCTTGCCGTCGAACACGAAGACCGGCTTGATCCCGGCCTCGACGAGATTGCTTGTCCTGTACAGGACGCCGGCCAAGTGGCTGGTGATGTTCCCTTGGCGGTCCTTCAGGGGCGTGCCATCAGGCTGGCGGATGTTGCTGAGGAACTGGTACAGGATGTTCCACGCATCGAACGCGACGCGCTTGCCCTTCCAGGCGTCGAGGGTGGTCGGATGCTTCACGACGACGTCGCCCAGGTCGATGCCCATGACAGGCGCGCATGCCCATTCCTGTACAAGGCGCGTTCGCGTCGGGTCTGCCCACCGCGAGAGCGCCAGAGGGCAAACCCCTAAGACGAGGGCGAAATGGAAGCCTGTGGCCGACTTCGGCATCTTCGGTATCATCCCACCCCTGCTGGCCATCGCTTTTGCCATGGCCACCCGCAAAGTGTTCCAGAGCCTGCTCTTGGGCATCTTCGCCGCAGGCATCATGGTCGCCGGGGCCAACGCCGTGGATGGCGGCACGCACGCTGTGCTCGTCCCGTTCGCCGCCGTCGCGGGCGGGTTTTTCCAGATGGTCACGTGGCTCGTCGAAGGGATCGCCGGCGTCGACGCCTCCGGCGGCTTCTACATCGGGCACCCCGCGGTCATCGCCTTCACCGTGTTCCTTGGGGCGCTCGTCGCGTTGATGCAGCGGGCCGGAGGTGTCCAGGGGTTCGGCGACTTCTTCCTCAAGCTCGGAGCCGGACGCCGCGGCGGCATGGTGTTCGCGTCCATCGGCGGCATGTTCCTGGCCATCGACGACTACTTCCACGTCATCGCTGCGGGCAGCATCTTCCGCCCCGTGACGGACGACCTGAAGATCAGCCGCGAGAAGCTGAGCTACCTCATCGACTCCACAGCGGCCCCGATGGTCATCCTCGTGCCCATCAGCACTTGGGCCGGCTACATCATCGGCGAGATCAGCAGCACCCGCAACGCCGGCGGCTTCACCACGGAGACCGGATCCTTCGGGATCTTCCTCGCAGGCATCCCGTTCAACTTCTACGCCATCCTCACGGTCGCCTTTGTGTTGTTCATCGCCGCCAGCGGCACGGACTGGGGCCCGATGGCCCGCGCCGAGCGCCGCGCCATGGCCACGGGCAAACTGCTGCGTGACGGTGCACGCCCTTTGATGAGCCAGGAACTGGACGCCATCAAGCCCAGCCTACGTCCACTGGCGCGCAACCTGGTCGCCCCGGTGGCTTTCTTGATCGTCTCCACCGTCGTCGCGCTGGCGGTCCTTGGCGGCTTCCCGCGCATCGGCATGGGTGAGGCCATCCAACAGAACCCCACGCCGGAGCTGAGCCTCGCCATCAGCAGCTTCCTGACGCTGCTGTTCGCCATGATGTTCTACGCTTTCCAGGGCATGAAGCAGGACGACTTCACGGAGCGCTGCATCGACGGCGCCAAGGCCATGACGCCGGCCATCGTCATCCTCGCCCTTGCCTGGGGCATCGGCAACGCCGTCAGCGGCATCGGGCTAGGGGGCTGGATCGCCGGCCAGCTCGGCTCGTCCCTGGCGCCGGCGGCAGTGCCGCTCATCGCGTTCATCCTGGGCAGTGTCATCGCCTTCGCGACGGGCACCAGCTTCGGCACCTTCGCCATCATGATCCCAATCGCATTGCCGGTCGCCTTCGCCACCGGCGGCGAAGCCTGGCTCGGGCCCGCCTTGGCGGCCAGCGTCGGAGGCGCGGTCTTCGGCGACCACTGCAGTCCCATCAGTGACACGACCGTCATGAGCAGCATGGCGGCCCAGGCCGACCATATCGACCACGTCCGCACCCAGCTCCCGTACGCTCTGGCCGTGGCGAGCGTGGCCATCGTCGGTTACGGGACCTTGGCGTTGACTGGCTCGACGATCCTCGCCTGGCTGGCCAACATCGTGGTCTTCGTCGCCCTTGCCCTGGGGACGGTGGCGTTCTGGCAGCGCCGGCCCCGCGGAGCCACCGCATGAGGGCTTGGGTCCTTGCGCTCGTCGTCCTGACGGCGGGCTGCATGGGCTCCGGACCCTCCGAGAGCGGCCCCGTCGAGCCCAGCCCTGTGGATCCGGGCCCGGTCACCTGTACCCCGCAACACTTCGCGGAACCGGCGCAGCCCCGGCAAGCCATGCCCTGGGTGGAGGCCATCGTCTACGAAGCCCCCGGTGTCCTGCGACCGCGAGGCGTCGAAGACCTGGGCCACGACTGCACCGCGGACTGGCTCCAGCAAGCCCTCACGGTCGACGGCTGGTCGCTCGGGCGCTCGACCTTCACCGGCGCCGACTACATGGCGATCGCCGACAAAGGCGCCGCGGGCTTCTGGGCTGACCGGTGCGGCAGCGAAGACAAGGAGGCCCTTCCGGCATTCTCCTTCGACAACCTGTGGGCGTTCAAGGAAGGCGGCGACAAGCTCCTGATCCTCGCCGCGCATTGGGACGCCAAGGAGGACGCCTATGATGGTGGCCGCGTCCCGGCCGCCAACGACGGCGCCAGCGGCATGGGCGTCCTGCTGGCCATGCAGCGCACCATCGCCGCGCAGGACCTCTCCTTCCCCTTCGACGTCGCCATCGTGTTCTTCGACGGCGAAGACGGATTCGATGACTGCCACCCCCTCGCGGGAAGCCTGCACTTCAGCCGCACCAAGACCCTCGACGCGGACCGGCTCATCCTGCTGGACATGGTGGGTGACGCCGCAGCAAGGTTCCCGCGTGAGAGCAACAGCGTGGGCGCGGACCCTGCGCTCGTCGATCTGATCTGGTCCAAGGCCGCAGCCCACGGCCTCGGGGACAACTTCGTCGACACTGAGCGTGGCGTCACCGATGACCACATCCCGTTCATCGAAGACGGAGTCCCCGCGGTGGACATCATCGACTATGACCGTGAGGGGAGCTACTTCCCGCCGTATTGGCACACCAGCGGCGACACGCCAGACAAGCTCAGCGCTGCCATGATGGACAACATGCAGGCCCTGCTGTTGGACGTGCTCGCGGATCCGGCCTTCGTGGCCGATTGGCCGGCCTAGGCGGTCTGCGCGACCTGCCCGATGCAGGTCTCCAAGAGCGCTTTGAAACGCCCCACCAACGCCGTGGCCGTATCCATGTCCTTGGCTTCGCCTTGGACGCGGAAGATCGGCTCCGTGCCGCTCGGGCGCACCAGTACCCAGCCGTCGGCCAGGTAGGCTTTGACGCCGTCGCGGTCATCGACGCGGTCGATGCCGTCTTCGGCGGCCGCGGCGTCGCGGAAGGCCGCAAGCACGTCCTCCTTGGCGCTCTCCGGGACCGGGAGCTTCTCCTTCACGAGCGAGTAGCGCGGGATGTCTGCGACGAGGTCGCTGAACGGACGCTTGGTGGTGGCGATGAGTTCGAGCATGAACGCCATCGCCATCAGGCCGTCGCGGCACACTTGGTGCCGTGTGAACATCAAGCCGCCGTTGTCTTCGCCGCCGAACACCGCGCCGAGACGCAGCATCTCACGGGCGACGACGGGGCTGCCGACGACGGTCCATTCGAGCTGGCCACCGGCCTGATCGACGGCGTCCTGGACACAGCTACTGCTGCTGACCGCCGTGCACATGATGCTGCCCTTGGGGTGGCGTTTCATCTCCCACAGCGCACCAAGCGCGAGGCTCTGGTCGCCCCACACGTAGCCGCCTTCTTCGTCGATGAAGACCGCGCGGTCCGCGTCCCCGTCCTGGAGCATGCCAAGGTCGGCGCCGTGTTCCTTGACGGCCGCGATGCAGGCGGCGCTGTTCTGGGGCGTCGGCTCGCTGGGGCGGTCCGAGAACGCGCCATCGAGCTCGCAGCTCAGGCGCACGACCTCGACGCCGAGCTTCTCCATCAGCACCGGTGCAGTGACGCAGCCAGCGCCGCCGCCGGGGTCCAGGACGACCTTCAGCTTGGCGGCTTTGATGGCGGCGACGTCGACCTGCTTCAGTACGGCGTCGATGTAGTAGGAGATGGCGTCCTCGGCAGGCAGCGCGGTGCCGACGTCCTTCCAT
>JBFIDG010000015.1:0-23937 GCA_041581335.1 Thermoplasmatota archaeon | reverse complement strand
GCGACCATCTCGTCGGTGATGCCGTGGATCGCCATGCTCTCGGCGGGGATCTTCATGCCAGGATTCACGAGGCGCGTCCAACGGGCCTGCTCCTTGAGATCGGCATCGAGTTCGATGAAGCAGAACTCGAGGATCTTGTCCTTGTCAGGGTCGATCCCCGTTGTCTCCAGATCGAACGCGACCAGTTTCACGAACGGTCCAGCGGGGAGTGCCTCAAAAGGTCCGCCCTACGCGTCGCCGTCTAGAAACGACCAGTCGGGGGGCGCCGGCGTCACCTGGAAGATCGTCACGTAGAGGGTGAAGTCCTGTTCGAACGCCGGCCAGATCTCGTCGGGGGCCAATGTGAGCACCATGGAGGTGGCGTTCTGCCAGCCCCCCACGTCGGCGGCATTGAGGTGTACGAGCAGGGGATGGGCGCCGGCGCCGTTGAAGGTCCGGTTGTCGTCGATGGTCAGCGTCCAACGGAACTTCGTGGGCTGTGCAGGGGCCACGCTGTCCGTCCAGGTCGCCTCGATGACCATGGTCTCCATCATCTGCCGAGGCTCGATGTCGAAGACGCAGGTGCAGTTGCCGAGACCAGCCTGCCGCTGCGCCTCGCTGGTCGTTTCTTCCGCGGGCCCGGTATGGAGCGGGATGAAGCCAGGGAACGTGTCCGTGACGTGTTGCGGCACGGGAGGTTCGTCCGTCTTGAGGACAAGGCGGGGCTTGATGGTCTGGCCAGGCACCACGACGACGGTCTGGTTGGCGCTCAGGAAATCCTTGTGCGTCGCCGTCAGTTCGTACGTCCCCGGGGGGATGTTGCTGAACGTGAAGCCGCCGAACAGGTTGCTCTCCGTCTCGAAGTTGCCCGGCATCATCGACACGGCGACGCCGTTGATGGGTCGGATGTCAGGCGTCACGGTGGCGCCAGAGATCCGGCCAAGGGTGGAGGCGTTGTCACTGTCCTCTGCAGGGGCCGTCGGCTCCTTGGTCGTACAACCGGCCAGCAGCAGGAGGGTGACGATGCAGAGGGCCCAGCGGGGCACACCCTTCATCCTACGGCCTCGGTTAATGTACTTGCTGGCACGGACGTTGGTTCTTCCACGTTGTCGGCGATTTGCATGCAAGCAATCCAGGCGACGCCGGTGCGTGGCCGGCACGAAGTCGAAGAGGGGGAAAAGGCGGGCCAAGACCGTGGTCTGACCCCGGATGGCGGGCCTAGGCGCGGACGACTTCGATGTCGAAGGTCAGCGTCTTGCCGGCCAGGAAGTGGTTGAAGTCCAGCGTGACGGTCTCCTCGGTCACGGCCTGGACGGTCGCCTGGAGGGCCTGGCCGTCGGGCGTCTGGAGGCCGAGGACCTGGCCTTCCTCAAGTCCATCGGCGTCCAGCATCTCGCGGGGGATGGTCTGGATGCGCTCTGGGTCGGCGTGGCCGTAGCCCTCTTCCGGGGGGATCTCGACGGTGGTCTTCTCGCCGACCTCTTTGCCGCGCACGGCATTGTCGAAGCCAGCGATGAGCTGACCGGCGCCGACCGTGAACTCGAGCGGATCGCGACCCTCGGAGGTGTCGAAGACCTGCCCGTCGGGCAGCTTGCCGGTGTAATGGACGGCGACGGTGTCACCTTCTTTGATGGCCATTGACGGGTTCACACCTGGGCTCGTACTTAGGTGATGGGGCGCGGGCCTTGGGCCCATCGGTCCAGCTACCGGTCGCCTTGGATGAACGACCAGTCCGCCGGGGCTGGAAGGTTGCTGAAGACGGTCACGAAGAGCTCGTACGATTGGTCGTACTGGACCGAGTACCCGCCACCGCTGAGGCGGGCCTGCCACTCGACGTTGTTCTCGTCCTCACCCCACTCTTCCACCTGGTAGTGCCTGAAGATCGGCGACGTGAGGAAGCCGCCCTTGATGTCGGAGGTGCCGTCGTCCAGGTCTTCCGGGAACACCTCAAGGTAGAGGTCAGAGGGGCCGGTCGGGGACGTGAAGCTGTCCGTCCAGATCGCCTCGACCACCAAGGTGCGCATATCGTCCTCGGCGGTGCTGAACGCCATGGTGCAGTGGCATAGGGGGTTGTCCCCCATGAGGTCCTGCAGGATGATGTTGAGGATGGGGCCAGAGACGGCACCGGAGAACTGGATGTATCCGTCATGCTTCAGGGTGTAGTGGACCGCCTCGATGACGGTGACCTGTTCCAGTTGGACCCTCGGCTTGGCCACTTGGCCTGCCTCGACCGCGACGGAGACCTGCACGGGACTGTAGCCGGCGGCCGCCACATTCAGGAAGTAGTTGCCTGGCTCCAGGTCCAAGAACACGAAGCTGCCGTCGGCATCCGTGGAGGCGTTGATGCCGAGGGAGGCGATCGAGACATCGGCACCGGCAATGGGCACGACGGCCAGGTCGACGATGACACCGCTGATGGCCCCGGTCGTCCTGCTCGTCGCGACCTCTTTGGCGGTCGGTCCGTCCGCAGGTCCCTCGGCCCCAGGAGATGCAGCATCGCTGCAGCCAGCGAGCATGAGTGCGAGGGCCAGTAACCAGAGGGCACGCATGCGGTTCCACTCTCGCCGCGGGACATAAACATTGGCGGCTACGGCATGACCAAGAAGGGCGACGCCGGTCGTGGTGTCGTGGACCAACAACCGTCGGGGCATCCAGGGTTCCGTTCTTTCCTCGTGGTGCTTGTGCTGTCGGGTCTGACGCTCGGCGTGTTCTGGTTCTACTACCTCCGCCGCATGTTCCTCGCCGCTGACCGTAGGCGGGGCGTCCCGTTCTTCCACAAGACGTACTGGACGATGGTGGGGCTGTTGGCGCTGACGGTCGCGGCTGTGTTGTTGGTGGGGCTGCCGAGCCCCGGCGGCGACGCAGGCCCTTTTGCGTCCTACCAACAGGATGGCGGTGAGGCCGTCTCCCCGCCCATCCGTGTCGGCGACCCACCCGCAACGAGCACTCCTGTGTGGCAGACCAACGGCGCCGAGATCTTGTTGGTGGCCTACGCCACCGTCATGGCGGCGTTCTTGTTCCTTGAGATCGGCCGCTTCCGCCCCGCCATCGCATCTCCCGTCGCATTGCCGGCCCTGACCTTGGCGTATCTGCCGTTCCTGTTCATCCCCGGCGTAGGCTGGGGGGCCTTGTTGGTCGCGATCCTGACGCTCATCGCGATGCACGACCTGCATCGCGGTCTGATGGCGTTCTTCGACGGTAAGACCCTTGATGGTGGCCCCTACGAGGACGTCACCGCCGCTGAGCCGGCCGCCGACCCGGTCTAACCGGCCACCGTCGCATGAGCTGCGCCGGCAGGTTGCGGGCCGCGAGCCCACTTCCAGGCCAGCAACCCTGCTGTGGCGAACATGACCAGCGAATAGAACGCCGGGCTCAGCGCCGCTCCGGCCGAGTCTAGCTGGGTCGTCGCCAAGAGGATGCCGAAGGTGCCGTTCTGGAAGCCCACTTCGATGACGAGGCTGCGGCGGCGTGCCCCGTCCGTGAAGCGGCCCAGCAGGTACCCTGCGCCCATGGCCAGGATGTTCAGCAGCAACGCGGCGGGGACCGTGATGGCGGCCTTGTGCCAGAAGCCAGAGCGGTTCTCGAAGATGGCGACCGCCACGACCACGAGGAGGACGATGATGCCGGCCGAGCGGAACGGCCGGTCGACGCGGGCGGCGAAGCCCGGCCAGCGCTTGGCGACCAGGATGCCGCTCAGTACGGGGATCGTGATGACGACCAAGACCAGCCCCATGACCTTGACCAGTGGCAGCGTGACCTGCATGGCTTCGCCGTACAACCAGCGTGTCGACAGCAGCAGCACCAGGGGTGTCCAGACCAGGGCCGCCAGGCTGGTGATGGCGGTGAGGACGATGGACAGGGCGGTGTCGCCCCGGCACAGGTGTGCCAAGACATTGCTCGTGGCTCCGCCGGGCAAGGCGCCCAGCAGCAAGAGGCCGATGGCGATGTCCCGCTCCATGCCCGTAGGGTGGAACGCCACGACGACGCCGATGGCCAGCAGCGGCAACACCAGGAGCTGGCCCGCAAGGCCTAGCAGCATGCCCCGCGGACTGGCGGCGACCTGCTTGAACAGACGGGCAGGCGTGGCCATGCCCATCCCGAACATCATGATCGCCAAGACGAACGGCAGGATGACGTCGGTGACGATGCTGGTCTCTAGCTCAGCCATTGCGCGGCGACGGCGTTGAGGCTACTTCAAGGGCGGGGGCGCCCAGAGAGCAGGCCCCGAAGTCGTTAAGTCGCCACGCCCAGGTCGAATCCTGTGCGTCTCCTGCTCCTTGTCATCGCCGTCGCCCTGGCTGGCTGTCTCTGGTTGGACGAAGAGTTGCCGGCGCCCGAGACGGAAGAACGCTCGTGGCACCTGTCGTCGGACGTGGTGCTGCACGAGGGCTTCTGCGGGGACTGCCACTACGGCATGACCGAGATGTGGCTGGCGGATTGGGAGCAGGACGCGCTCGGCTGGAACCTCACCATCCGGCCGCGCTGGGTCGAGGCGCCCCTCGTGGCGGTCCAGGTGGGCTCCTTGATCGAGACCAGTGGCTGGCAGGCCGCGCCGGTCGGCCTGGGTGAGACGCACACGGTCTCCTTCGAGGCGGGGGACGCCGACCATGTCCTGTTCAAGGCGTACGGCTCCGGCCCCGCCAACGACGCGCTCACGCTGAGCGCCAACCGCCAAGACGTCGTCGTGACGAAAGTGGTCCTCACGGCCCCGGACGGCACTGCCTACGATGCCGTCGGCCCAGAAGAGGACCTGCGCATCGTGGTGGCGCCGGGCGCGGCCGGCACATGGCAAGGTGCCGTCACATACGTTGACGGCGCCCCAGGCGGCAGCGTCCACACGTATTACGAACTCCTGGAAGGCGAGGTCGTCACCGACGTGGAGGATCAAGCGAGGTTCCGCTTCCTCAGCAACGACACCGGCGCGCCGCCCGCCGTCCACCTGCGCGTGCAGCCCCACCACGACCATGCCCTGTTCCAGAACAGCGACTGGGACATGATGGACAGCACCGCGTTCGACATCACCTACACGCCACAGGCAGGCCCATGGCCCCAGCCGCGCACGTGGAACCAGACCGAGATCGACGCCCTATGGTCCGGGAAGGAATACCTGTTCCACAGCTTCAGTGGCTCCCTGACCGGCGTCTACCAGGACCAGCCCGGGCACAATGATCTGGGCTTGGGCGGCGGCTACCCCGGCTTCGACGCCCCCGATGGCAGCCCGGTCCTACCCGGGACAGACATGATCCGGCTCGAGCTGACCTGGACGCCGGCCACAGAGGAGCCGGCGCTGAGCATCAAGTTCAGCCCAGCCAACTGGGTGTACTTCCTCTACCCCGACGCAGACATCCGCGAACCGGGTCGGGCGGTCTTCGAAGTCCCCATCACGCCGACGTGGTGGGAAGAGCCGGACCAGACGCTGGAATGGTATGAACCAGGCGTGGTCCGCAGCTACTACGACATCGCCCCCTACATCGCGGAGGATGGTCAGATCCACGCGGTGGACCTAGACTTCCGCGTCGACGCCTACGCCGTCAGGTACTGAGCCTACTTGGGCGGCAGTTCGGCGGGGTCCATCCAGAAGAACTCGATGATGTGCCCGTCCAGATCGCGGAACGAACGGCCGTACATGAAGCCCAGATCCTGTGCCGGGTTCTCTTCGATGCCCCCCAGCGCCAGCACCTTCTCGGCCATGGCGTCCACGGCGGCACGGTCCTGGGCACCCATGGCCACGGTGCATTCTACCGTCGAGCCATCCGTGATGGGACGCTTCGTGAACTGTTGGAAGAACCCGTGCGTCAAGAGGTGCAGGTAACGGCCTTCGTCGATGGTGAAGCTCGCCGCGTCATCGTTCGTGAAGGCCGGGTTGGGCTTGAATCCGAGGCCGGCGTAGAACTTCGACGCAGCGGCCAGGTCCCGCGTGGCCAGATTGACGAAGACGTCGGTCATGCCGCAGGATGGCGGAAGAGGGAGAAGAGGTTGGTGCGGCGGTGCGGCGTTCAGGGGCGGGCGATACTCTGGTTATTCGATGCCGCGGCGCGTCCGGCTGAATGATAGCTGCGTTGCACGCCGTCCTGGGGCGTCGGCACGACAGCTCGCTTCGCGACCTGTCGGCCCCGCACTGGCACTCGGCTGCGCCGAGCCCCTGTGCGAAGCTGGCAGCGCTACTTGCTGCTGCGCAGCAAGTTGAGCGCGCTGCCAGCCCAGAACCACTTGATCTGGTCGTCGGACATGGAGTGGCGTCCTTCGAAGGACTCCTCCGTGCCATCCAGGTGGTGCAGGGTGACGGTGACGTTCTTGCCCGGGGCCAGGGAGGCCACGTCGGCCGTGATCAGGTCGCCTTCCTTGATCTTCGTGTAGTCGGCGGGGTCGACGAAATTCAGAGGCAGGATGCCTTGCTTCTTCAGGTTCGTCTCGTGGATGCGGGCGAAGCTGCGCGTGATGATCATGCCGCAACCGAGGTGGCGGGGTTCCATCGCGGCGTGCTCGCGGCTGCTGCCTTCACCGAAGTTCTCGTCACCGACGACGCACCATGTGACGCCCTCTGCCTTGTAGCGGCGAGCGATCTCAGGGTACAGTTTGACCTTGCCATCGGCTTCGTCGACGCGGCCGCCGACGTGGTCGTTGAAGTCGCTGTTGGCGCCGATGTAGCAGTTGTCGCTGATGTTGTCCAAGTGGCCGCGGAAGCGGAGCCAGGGGCCAGCTTGGCTGATGTGGTCGGTGGTGCACTTGCCCTTGGCCTTGAGAAGGAGGGGCATCTTCTGGAGTTGCTCTGCGGCGCGGGCCGGGAAGGGCTCGAGCAGTTGCAGGCGCTCGCTGTCCGGGGCGACGACGACGCTGACGCTGGTGGCGTCGGCCGGGGGCGCGAGGTAGCCGTTGGGGTCGGGCACGAAGCCGCCTTCGGGGACCTCGGGGGCCGGCGGCGGCGCGACCAGCATGACCTCTTTGCCGTTGATGACGAGCGGGTCGGTCATCGGGTTGAAGCTGAGGCTACCGGCCAGAGCGTACGCCATGACGATCTCGGGACTGCCGATGAACGCCATGGTCTTGGCGGAGCCGTCGTTGCGCTTGGGGAAGTTGCGGTTGTAGCTGGTGACGATGGTGTTGACCTCGTCGTTGTCCTCGGCGGGGCGGTTCCATTGGCCGATGCAGGGGCCGCAGGCGTTGGCGAGGACCGTGGCGCCGGCGTTGTTGAGCTTCTCCATGATGCCATCGCGCTGGATGGTCAAGTGGACCTGCTCACTGCCTGGCGTGACCAGGAGCGGGGTGACGGCCTTGCCGCCGTGGGCGGCGGCCTGCTCGGAGACCTCGACGGTGCGCACCATGTCTTCGTAGCTGCTGTTGGTGCAGGAGCCGATGAGGCTGGCGCTGACCTTGTCCGGGTAGCCTTCCTTCTTGACTGCCGCGGCCATCTCGCTGACCGGGCGGGCCAGGTCAGGGGTGTGGGGGCCCACCAGGTGGGGCTCAAGGGTGTCCAGGTCGATGTGGATGACCTGGTCGTAGAACTTCTCGGGGTCGGCCAGGACCTCGGGGTCGGCCACGAGCATGTCGTGGTGTTCGTCCGCGATGTCGGCCAGCTCGGCGCGGGCCGTGGAGCGCAGGTAGATGTTCATGCGCTCATCGTGGGGGAACACGCTGGTGGTGGCGCCGTGCTCGGCACCCATGTTGGTGATGGTGCACTTGCCGGTGGCGCTGATGCTCTCGCAGCCTTCACCGAAGAATTCGATGACGGCGTTGGTGCCGCCCTTGACGGTCAGGATGCCGCAGAGCTTCAGGATGACGTCCTTGGGGGCCGTCCAACCACTGAGCTTGCCGGTCAGCTTGACGCCGATGATCTTGGGGTGCAGGACCTCCCAGGGGAAGCCGGCCATGACGTCGACGGCGTCAGCGCCGCCGACACCGGAGGCCCACTGGCACAGGCCGCCACCGTTGGGGGTGTGGCTGTCGGTGCCGATGAGCATCTGGCCGGGGAATGCGTACTGCTCAAGGGCGACCTGGTGGATGATGCCGGCGCCCGGCTTCCAGAAGCCGGAGCCGGTCTTGGCGCAGGCGGTGCGCAGGAATTCGTAGACCTCGGCGTTGGTGGTGTTGGCCGCCTTCATGTCGGCGACGGCGCCATCCTGGGCCGCGATCAAGTGGTCTGCGTGGACCGTGGTGGGCACGGCCGTGGTGGGCTTGCCGGTGGTCAGGAACTGCAGCATGGCCATCTGGGCGGTGGCGTCCTGCATGGTGATGCGGTCGGGGCGCAGGTCGAGGTACGCCTTGCCGCGGGTCAGATCGGCGCCGGCCGGGTCGTCCAGGTGACCGTAGAGGATCTTCTCGGCCAAGGTCATGGGGCGTCCAAGGCGTTCGCGGACCACGGTGATGCGTTCCTGCATCTTGCGGTAGGTCTCGCGGACGAACTCGGGGGTGGATTCGATCTGGACCGCCATAGGCTTCAAACGGCCACCAGAAGGAGCGCTATGTCAAGGTTTGGACGGGAGCCGGCGGGGGCCAACAGAGGTTGGCTCCAGCAATCTTAACAATCGGCGGCGGGGCTCAGGGGCTCATGCGCGCCGTGTTGCTCGTCGCCCTCATCGTCTTGTTGTCTGGATGCAGCGTCGTCTACGACACCTCAACGAGTGGAGGCGGTCCCGGCATGGTCCTGTTCACCATGGGGACCCCCATCGCGGGACTGCCCTTCGAGTTCCGCCTGCAGAGCGATGATGCCGAACACTGGACGGTGGATTTCGACGGCGACGGCACCATCGACGCCGAGGGTACCGAGGTGCCGGAAGCCCTCCGTCACACATACACCGTGGCCGGCGAGGTCGTGGCACGCTTCACCGCCTCCAACCAGGAAGGGGCCCATGAGATCGTCAAGACCTACGACGTGCAGTGGCTTGATGATGAGGTGTTCACGGCCTCTGTGACGACGACGCCGCTTGTGCAGCAGGAAGGATGGGCTGGGTGCGTGCAGTGGTACACGGGCGTCGGTCCGGATTGCGCCGTGTTCTCGTTCGACGTCCGCCACGGCTACCAGTACCGACTGGAGGCCAATGGCCAGGGCGCCGTAGCGTTCCTCAACAGCTGTTCCGTCGCGGGGAACGCCTTGTTGACGGACGCATCCGGTGACGGGGAAGGCATGGTCCCAGTCGGGGCACGCTGTGCAGTGGTCTGGGCAGAAAGCCTGCAGACGCAGGCCGTCGTCCTGCGCTTGGTCTCCCCATCCAACCTGGCCGCGGCAGTCGCCCCGTAGCGCGGCATTTCAACGGGTTGCACACGTTGCCTAAATAGCAGGAGACCGGGTCAAGCACTGTGCGACGCGTACGCTGCCCGGGCTGCTCGAACATCATCGAAGCGGCCGGGGACATCGTCAAGTGTGGTCATTGCGGCCTGAAGGGTCGGGTCGACGCCCCTGCGACAGCCAGCCCGAAGAAGACCCGGGATCCCTGGCAGATCACCATCGACCTGCGCAAACTGAGTCCCACCCATTGGCCCGGAGGCGTCCGCGCCTTCGGCATCGTGCTCCTCATCGGTTTCGCCTTCGTGGCGGGCGGGTTCACCGGCGTCGCCTTCGAACGAGGGAAGGCCGAGGTCCTCGGCGACCTGGATGGCGGCATCTTCGGCGGCGGCTCCGGCACGTCTGCCACTGCGGGTGGGACGACGCCCTCTGCACCCTCCAAGGAACCGGTCGTCGGCGACCCCGTGCCGCCGCCCCAGGACTCGGCCACGACGATCCGGCACGATCTCAACGACGAGGACATCGACCCCCAAGTGACCCTGCGTGGTGGCCTCGTCCGGCTCATCGTCGACTTCGACGACGCAGGTACCCATTCCCAGTTCCGTATCAAGTTCAGTCGAGACGGGCAGGTCGAGGCATCCTTGGCGGCCTCCACGACCGGCCCGTACAAGGCGGTCCGCTACATGGCCGTCCCGGCTGGCACGTATGACGTCCAGGTAGGCCTCGCCACGGATGATTCCACGTGGTTACTGCGCATCGAGGAACCGGCTGGAGAAGTGGGCAAGTACCGCGCGGGCACGTTCAGTGAGCCCGGCGACAACGGCGTGGGGCCGCTGAAGCTCTCAGGGACGGTCGACGTCAGCTTCACGGCCAGCAAGGCCGCAGCAGGCACCGTCAGTGTCAAGGCGTACCGGGCCGACGGCTCCAAGCTCAGCGGTTGCGGCACCAGCTTCGGGGACACGTCACCGGAGAACCGCTACAGCAAGAGCTGGGGTTGCAGCGTCGGCCCCGAGACATTGGTCTACTTCGACATCGGTCACCCGACGGACAAGGACGGGACCTGGACGCTCAAGGTCGGCTAGGTCCTGCCGAAGCGGCCCAAAGCCTCTGCACCCAGTCCGGTCCCTTGCAGGACCACGAAGCGTCCTTGCCGCTCAGCTTGGACAAGCCCCGCTTCCGTGAGGCGCTTGACGTGGTAGTTGACGGTGCTCGTCGACATGCCGAGGTGCTCAGCCACTTGCAACGCGACGATGCCTGGCTGGCCGCAGATCGCCGCGAGCACGTTGCGGCCTCCGTCACCCTTCAGCAGGGGTGCTGCGTCCATCAGGCGACGGTCGACCTCGCCCTTGGGGAAGAAGCAGTTGAAGCCCTTGTTCGCCTTCTCGACAAGGAGGTCCGCCGCGACCATCTTGCGGATGTGGTGCTCCATGGTGCCGCGGCCCTTGCCGACGCGGCGGACCAGTTCTTGGAAGTGGATCCCGGGGTCGGCCTGGATGGCGTCGTAGATGGTGCCCCGCACGGGATGCTCCAGAAGGTCTTCCTTGCGGATGCGGGAGAACATGGGCAGCATGCCGAACAGCCCCTTCAGGGCAGGGATGATCAGGACGAGCGCGCCGGCACTGACGGCGGCCCCGGTCAATGCGGCGGCCGTCGCGGCCCTGGGCATGACCCAAGCCCCTTGGCCGGCTGGATGGATGGCCCAGTCGTCCTCGGCGTCCGGCCTCCACTGGGGGTCCCCGAACGTCGGCGAGGGGTAGCCGGAGTCGGTGCGTGCCCACTGCACGAGCCCGCCGAGCTGGTCGACGGCAAGGCGTTCGAAGGTCTTCGTCGGCGTCGGCGCGTACGGGCCTTGCTCGATGTGCAAGACGCCGCCCTCCCAACCGTAATCGGTCCCGGCACCCCCAAGACCGTTCAGGCGCGCCATGGCGCCGGGGATGTCGGCCAGCGGCCCGCGGGGCTCGGTCAGAGATGCCGGCGCCGGTTGGGCGCACCACGTATCCGGGACACGGACCGCCATGGTGGGCAGGTCGGCGGTGGTCTCCGTGTGGCGGTGGAGGGCGATGTTCACGGCGCTCGCGCCATCCGAAGCACGGACCAGCCAGGTCTCGTCCACGACGGGGTCATCATGTTCGGGATCGGGCGTCACGAGCACGTTGTAAGAGGCGCGGATCGCGACGGCGTCCGGGTGCGCCGCGAGCCAGTCCCGCCAGTCGCCACAGTCCGCGACGTCCTCCCGGGTCTCCGCCACGGCGGCGGCCAACGGCCACGGGTGGGCCAATGCACTGGCATCGGGACCCCAAGGGGTGTCCGTCGCCTTGGCCGCGGGGGCCGAGGGGACCGTGATCGGTGCCGTGTCGACGCCTTCCTGGAACGACACCAGTTCGTGCAGGACATAGAACGCGGGGGCCCGGTACCCGCTGCCCAGACTGTCGGCGATGGCTTTCGGCACGGACGTGGTCTTCGTGAGGACCCGGAGGGGGTAGGCGGTGTCCTCGGTGAACCATAGGCGCAGCTTGTCCTCCGCGCCGGCCATGCTGAAGACCACTGTCTCGCGGCCGTCGACCGTGTCCTGGCCGCTGACGACCATCGCGATGGGGCCTTCGACGTGGTCCACTTCGGCGAAGCCCAGATCCATGTCTGGTGGGCATTCCCCGTGCACGAGGATCGGGTCCCACATGTCCCGGGGGCCGTCTTGTAGGCTGGTCCGCCAGCCGCATGGGCCGGGGACCGGAAGCGGTTCCGTCAGGGTCAACGCAGGCAGATCGACCTCGTGGGGGGCCCGTTGGCCGATCAGGCTGGGCTTGAACTCGATGGAGCCCAGCTTGCTGGCGCTCGTCAGGAACGAGGTCGCCACGGTGTCGTTGCCGGCGTGGTGTGTCACGTGCCAATCGGAGGCGCGGACGATGTGCTGTGGAGCGTCCAGAAGGCCGACCCATTGGGCCATGTTCTCCGTGTATGCGTCGACGCGGTCATCGACCTCGTCCAGGTAGTCGTCCATCCGGTCGTCGTACTCATCGAGGCAGTCGTCCAGTGCATCCTGATAGTCCTCCATCTCCTGCTCCGAGCCACCCGTCGGAGGCGGTGGCAGGCAATCGAGGACGGGCACGGAGGGCAGATCCAGTTCGGGAGGCAGGTCAAGCACGTCGCGCAGGACCATGTCGTAGTATTCGGTGCGCCATTCGGCCACGAAACTCTCGGTCGCCACGAGGCGTCCGTCGGCACCCAGCATGACCTCGTCCGGCAGACGTTCGAAGGCGTAGCGGGCGTTCATGTCAATGTACTCGCCCTGGCCATCCTTCACGATGACGAGCGCGGTCTTGTACAGTCCCTTGTCACCGACGCGGCTCGGGGCGGTCTCGAACCAAGCAGGGGAGTCCTCCGGCGGGGCTTCCTGGGCCGCCTGTGCGCCGGCCACGGCGAACGATCCCGTGAAGACGATGAAGAAAACGGCCACTGCGGTCAGCCATCGAAGCCATTGGTCCATGGGTCTCACTCTCCCGTGCACCATAAGAGGCGCCTGGGACGATGTTCGAATCCACGTTTCTGTGTTGCGGCGGGGGCGGGACGATGTTGGGATCAACGGTTCCGGCGGGCTGCACGTGGATGGCGTCCCTCAGGGGCCCCGTACTCGGGGCGATCCGGCGACGCTGCAACAACCCTTATCCCGGATCTGGCCCCGTCGCCGTCGATGAAGTGGTCAATCCTTGCCGTGATGGCGCTTGTGCTGTCCGGCTGTGCCTCGACGCCCGTCCAGACCGAAGACGTGCCCGATGAGATCTCCGCCCTGACGACGGCCCCTGTCCGGTCCTACCTGCACAACGTCTCCCAGGTCATCGATGGCATCACGACATTGACCGAGAACTTCCGCACCCCGATCACGGAGCTGATGGAGCTTGACACCTGGATCATCCGCCCGGTCCTCGACGAACCGGTGCCGTTGGTCCTAGAGGTCACGCCTTACTACGGCGGTGGCGAACCTGCCAGCCTCGGCCGCGTCGGCGCCGAACTGGTCTCCCGCGGCTACGCCGTCGGCGTCAGCAGCGTCCGCGGTACCGGCAACTCCGGCGGCTGCTTCACGCAAGGCGGCGCCGAGGAGGCCAAGGACACCTCCGCCGTCATCGAACATCTGGCGGGCCAAGAATGGAGCAACGGCAACGTCGGCCTCATGGGCGTCTCCTACCCGGGCACCACGCCCCAGGATGTCTGGGTCGAAGCACCGCCGGCGCTCAAGACCGTCGTGCCCATCAGCGGCATCTCTGACCTTTACAAGTACAACTTCGTCAACGGCGTCCCGATCAATGTCCAAGGCTTCGGCTTCAATGCCTACTACTGGGCGCTGGTGGGTGTCGGGGCCCCGCCGTTTGGCGGCACCAGCCCCACGCAGCCCCAGCAGGTCCCCGGCGCCATCGCAGGCGAAGCGTGCCCGGACCAAGTGGACGTCCAAGAAGGGGGCGCGAGCAGCACCGTCGACGGCAACAAGGACGCCTACTGGCAAGAACGCGACTTCCACGCCGAACTGCGGGACTCCTGGGACAAGAACGCCGAACGCGCCAGTGTGTTCTACATCCACGGCCTGCAAGACTGGAACGTCAAGCCCCACAACATGGAAGACTGGATCAGCGCCATCCAAGAGACCGGCGTGCCGTACAAGATCTGGCTCGGGCAATGGGGCCACGCCTGGCCGTCCCCGAGCGGTGCGGGCAGCACCTGTGAATTCAACGACGACGCTGGTCGCGGCGCCTCTTGCCGCGCCGACTGGTGGAGTGAGACCATGGTCGCCTGGTTCGACCAGTTCCTCAAGGGCGTCGACACCGGCATCCTCGATGCACCCCCGGTGCAGATCCAAGACGATGACGGGGTCTGGCACCACGAACGCACGTTCCCCGCAGGTGACGTCATGTGGCACCGCCTGCAGCTCGGCGTCAACAACGAACTCGGCACCCACGGCGCCGCGCAGGCACAGGGCACCGCCACGTACCACGATGCCAACGGCGGCCTCGTGGACCGCAGCAGCCTGCCCGTCAGCCTGCCGGGTTCCAGTGAACCGGACCGCGTCCTCTGGCGCTCCGAGCCGCTGACCGCGAACTGGACACTCAGCGGCATGCCTGTCTTCCACGCCAACGTCACGGCCGAAGGCCAACGCGCGGCCCTGATGCTGACCCTCGCCGAAGAGCTGCCCAACGGCGACCTGCGCAGCTTCAACTTCGCCGCCCAGAGCCTGAACCACGTGCAGAGCCTCGCCAAGGGCCGCGAGGACATCAGCGGCTTGCGCCAAGAGGTCGAGGTGCGCTTCTTCCCGCAGATGGACGTCGTCCACGCAGGCAACCGCATCGTCTTGATCGCCAGTGGCAACCTCATCGGTAGCCCCGGCCCCAGCCTGCAACCCGTCAGCGACGGGGGCATCATCGGCATCGAACTCGCCGGCGGTTGGCTCGACCTTCCCGTCGACCACCACCTCGTCGTCGAAAGCCCCCAGCCCTACGTGAACGCATGAAGCTCGTCCTGCTCCTGCCGCTGCTGTTGTCTGGCTGCCTGCTACTAGGCCCCGGGACCGAGCCGGTGCAAGACGGCTTTGACGACGCGACCTTGGAGGCGGAGTTCCAACAAGCCAAGAGCCTTGACTTCGATCTCTCGGATTTCGACGGCGACGTGTTGGGCCTCGAGGTCATCACCCGGGAGGGGGCCCCCATCCGGGGCAACGTCGCCCTTGACCTGACGACCAGTGAAGGCCTCCAGGCCGGCGGCCAGACCATGGCGGAGCCGACCCCTCGGCCGTGCCTCGCCATCCACACTGCCAGCTACCGCGCCCAGGTCATCGGGTCGCTGCGCGTCCCCGGTCTGCTCCTCAGCGCGGCGGGCACGGACGCCCAGGCGCGCGTGGACACGCTGGCCACCACCATGACGAGCCAGCTCCCCTTCGAGGCCAAGAGCTGGGACGAGCGCCACTCCGCGCCCATCGTAGTGGCCCTGGACGGCGCAGAAGCTTGGCGAGCTGCAGGCAGTGAGGTCAAGGTCACGCTGCAGAGCAGCGAGTCGTTCTGGTACCGGGTGCGGGCCGCCGGCGACCTGGCCTGCACCATGCTTCCCTCGGAAGGCCAAGAAGGCGCCACCGTGGACCTCGGCAGTGCCTTGGTCGTGCGCGGCGAGAAATTCTACTTCGACGTGGACGAAGACAACATCGTCGGCGTCTTCATCGCCGGCAACGGCGGGTATGATGCGGTGCTCTCGGCCGCGGGCAAGGTCGTGGACGAAGCCGGTGCCGCCGGTGGCGAATACCGATGGTACTGGGGGAGTGGCCGCCTGCCGGCCGGGAGCTATCTATGGCATGTCAAGGAACTGCAGGGCAGCAACGAACCATTGACCGGCACGACCACGACGGCTGTCATCGTCTTCGACCTAGAACCCTGGGCCATGGTGGCTCCATGGGAGTCCGGGCCTGAGGCCACCTCCGCCGAGCCTGCGGCCTGGCGCGTGGCCCGGTCCTGAGCTGCGGGGGCCGTCAGTCCCAAAGCACCACCCACCGCATGGTTTGAAGCCAAGAGGCGACCACATGCATGGTTGGTGAGGACACATGGTCCAACCGAAAGACAACATGAACGCACCCCCGGAAGGAAGCCATCGACTGCCCAGCCTGCCCAAGGAACTGCAGGCTGTCTATCAGGGCATGGCCCGCTTAGGGGCCACGGGTCCCGCCAGCGGCCGTGACATGGCGTTCCTGGCCAAGGAACTCCATGAGAGCAAGAAGACGATGGAGCATGAGCTCCACGTCTTGGAAGGCAAAGGCATCGTCGGCCACCAGACGAGTGGCAACGAGACCACCTGGTACCTGCGCAAGTAGGCCGGCCTTCAGGCCGGCGGTCGAGCCGTGCCCACTGGCCGCGTCGCCGATCAGTTGCGACGTTTGGCCAAGATCGCCAGCAGCAGCGGTAGCAGGAACCAGCCCACGGGGGACTCCTTTGCTTCCGCCGGTTCGTCCTCGAAGGTCCCGATGTCGGTCCCGTTGCCGGCGATCTGGCCGCCGATGAGCCCGGGTGGGCTGGCGTCGTAGTATTCCAGCAGGGGCAGGTCCAAGCGGCCGCCTGGGTGGATGGCGAGGCCGCCGGGGCCGGGGTCGCCGCCTGTGAAGGTGGCCTCCAGTTCCAGGACCAATTGGGCTCCCGGTTCGTACGGGATGTAGTCGCCGGCGGGCAGCGGCGTGGCGGTCAAGGTGAACGACTGTACGTTGTTGAGGATGTCCTGCGTCGCGCCGCCATCGAACCTGGCGATCTCCGCTTGATCACGGCGGTTGTAGAGACTCGGGTCGCAGAAATCAAGGGGCTCTGGGCCGGCGATGTGCAGCAGGCGGCCCGTCAATTGGACGCCCGTGTGGGGGGCGGTCCCGCCGATGGGGACCTCCAGTCTGCCGGTCTGGCTCAGATCCATGTCGAGGCCGAGGCGCAGGTTCGGGATCATGCAGATGGACCACCTCGTGGTCTGGGCCTGGAAGCCGCCGACGCCTTCCTGGCCGACGATCGGCACCTGTTCGTCACCAGGGTCCTCTTCGAGGGTGTTCATCCAGATGCGCCCACCATCGTTGCCGAACAACGCCGTGGCCGTGGCGATGGTGCCGTCACTGAGGGAATGCAACCAGAGGGTCGGGTGGTGGCCTGCGGGTTGCGGGACGCTCAGGTAGTGCACCCCGAGTTCGACGCGGGCCCAGTTCGCCTTGTCGCCTGCATCGGTGATGGCGATGTGGAAGACGTCGCTGCCGCCGTGCTGGTGCCCGGATGGGGTGTGGATGAGGACGGCGAAGTCCTTCTGGGTGGCCGGCCCGACGGTCAGGGTGCCGTTGGGGCGCTGGAAACTCCAGCCCTGGGGCAGTCCTTCGACCTTGATGTCGAGGGTGGTCTCAGCGTCACCCGTGTGCAGGAGGTTGATGTCATAGCGGTACGTGGCGGCGCCGCCATTGCTGGCCCTGAACGGTGCTGGGCTTAGCGCTTGGAGCGTGCCCTGGAACGTCGAGCCACCGAACTGGAACGTGAAGTTGGCCGGCGCGTCGAAGCCCATCTGGTCGCGGATCACGAGCATGTCGTCGCTGCCGCTGTTGGTGACGTCCGGGCCGCCGAAGCTGAATTGGGAGTAGCTCCGGGTCAGGATGTGGGTGATGCTGCGGTCCTTGATCGGAGGTGTCCCGGCTTCGTCGACGATGAGGTCGCGGGGCACCTTGGCGGTGACGCTGCTGTCCTGGATGTCAAGGGTGGCGCCGAGGTTGGTGGCGATGGCGGGGCCGTCGACGCCGCCAGGCGTGACACTGTGCAATTGCCCGTACGCGTTGCCGAGTGCATCGACGCCTTGCTGGACGTAGTATCCAAGCTCGCCGTATTGGAAGTAGGTGCGCAGGTCGCCGGCGTTGATGCATTGTCCGCCTTCGCAGTCCGGCAGCCCTTCGATGTCCACCGTGAAGAGCAGGTCCTCGGGCTCTTCGACGATGCCCAATGCCAACAGGTCTACGGCTTGCCAATTGCCGGGGGCGCCGGAGGAATTGTTGTAGCTCGACGCTTCCACGTCGCCTGCGGGGTCTTCCAGCAGCCACTGCGCTGAAGCGAGGGGGACGAGTAATACCGCGAGGACGAGGGCCAGGCGCACAGCGGCACCTCGGTCTCCCGCCTTATACGGTTTGCGTGGCCAGGCCGCCTAGATCTCAGCGCCTTCGCGGCACGCCGCGGCGTACGCCTCAGGCACGCGGCCACAGAACGCCGGCAGGTCTGCCGCGGCGAGCATGCGCTTGGCCTGCTGGCCGGTCTCTCGATAGCACGCTTCTTGGTGCTTGGCCGGGAGCTTGGCGCACAACGCGAGGCCGGCGTCCGGGTCGTTCTCCTGCAGGACCTCGCCAGCGGTGAAGCCTTCGACGCAGGCCTTCTGGGCGTCTTCTTGGCCGTACGAGCAGTGTTGGCTCATGCGGTACGGGTCGCGGCCGGTGTATGGGGCAGCGTCGCGGCCTAGGCTGTTGTAGCAGGCCAGACGGTAGGCGCCGGATTCCTCGCAGGCCTTGGCGCCGGCGACGAAGTCGCCGCCGTTGAAGCGCAGGATGAGGCTTGTCTGCATGCGCCAGCAGGGGTCCTTGTAGACGTCCTTGACGACGTTGCAGGGGTAGGCCGGGACTTCTGGGTCGACCCAGAACGTGGGCGGTTCCGTGTGGCCGCCGTGGCCTTGGTGGCCGCCCGCGTGGGTCGGGTTCAGTGAGTCCGCGTAGCCCACGATGTTCTCCATGTAGACGCCACCGTAGCAGGAGTGCTGGGCGAACCAGCCTTCGAGCATGGCGCACATGTCCAGGCTTTCGTGCAGCTTGTAATTGGTGAACAGCATGACGCCGTGACCGACGCCGTGCAGGCAGGCGTAGATCTCGAAGTCGCTCTTGGAGGCGGCGCAGGTGGAGCGGATCGTCGCTTGGTCGACCTTGCCACCCTTGGCGGCGACGTCGTCGAAGAAGTACTGCAAGGCGCCGTGCAGGCAACCCTGGAAGACCTCGTACGAGCATTCGCCGAGGGTCAGTGTGATGTCGTAACCGTACGCTTGGTAAGCGAAGCGGCCCAGGCCGTGCGCGATGGCGTGGCTGTCGCGGTTTGCATCGGCGTTCAATGCCATGATGTCGACGAGGGTGTCGAAGGCGTCGACGGAGCCATAGGCGAGCAGGCGGTCTTTGAGGATCTCGGTCCAGCAGTCTTGGTGGTCTTCCCCGATCGAGGCACAATGGGCAAGGATGCCGGCGCCGTCCTTGGGCCCGTAGTAGCCGACGGTGCCGACCAGGGACGTGCCCCTGGTGCCGAAGCCAGCCCCATGGTCACCGTGGCCGTCGTCGTGGCCGAGGTCGTCGTGCCCGTGGGCCGCTTCAGCCGAGCCGAGCCAGGTGACGTTCTCGGCGATGATGGCGCCGCTGTAGCCTGCGATGCCGAGCAACAGGCCGGCGGCCAAAACGCGGACCTGTTCGTTGGTGATGGTGAACGGCATCTCGGCGCGGGTGTCGCGGTGCCATTCCAGGACCAGCCCAGCGACGGCGCCGGCCTGCATGACCTGCGTCGCGAGGCCGAGGATGTCGACCGCTTCGGGGCCGTCCGCCCACGGGGCGCGCCAGATGCGGGTGATGATGTACAGTGCGATGGGCGCCAACGTGAGCGTGGTCAGGCCCAGCACACGCATGGTGGCCGTGGGGCTGCGCATGTAGGCGAAGGCCCACAGCACTTGCAGGATACCGATCGTGAGGAAGAACAGGCCAGCGCCGCGGGCGTGCGCCATGTGCGCCTCCACAAGCGCGATGTGCAGCAGGCCGGCGACGAGCACGAAGCCAGGAACGAGCTGGATGAGCAGCTTGAGGCGGTCCTTACCGGGGGTGGGTTCGTCCATCTTCGGTCACCTGATGGCGGCCCATGGTCGTACCCATATGAAGAAAGTGTGGGCTTTGGTGGGGATGTCCCGGCTCAGCCCAATGCTTGCTTGGCGATGACGAGGCGTTGGATCTCGCTCGTCCCTTCGTAGATCTCGGTGACCTTGGCATCGCGCATGAGGCGCTCGACGACGTAGTCCGTGGTGTAGCCGTTGCCGCCATGGATCTGCACGGCTTGGTTGGTGACCCAGCTGGCGGTCTCGCTGGCAAACAGTTTGGCGCGGCTGCCCATCTCGGGGGTCAGGTTGCCGGCGTCTTGGGCGGCAGCGGCCTTCATGTACAAGAGGCGGGCCGCTTCGATGGCGACGTCCATGTCCGCGAGTTTCCATTGGATGGCTTGGTTGGCCGCGATGGGCTTGCCGAACTGGACGCGCTCCTGCGCGTACGCCTTGGCTTCGTCGAACGCCCGCTGGGCGATGCCCACGGCTTGGGCGCCGATGCTGATGCGGGAGCCGTTGAGGGTCTCCATGAGCTGCTTGAAGCCGTCCCCTTCCTTGCCTAGCAGGTTCTCGGCGGGCACGCGCATGTCGGTGAAGCTGATGCGGGCGGTGTCGCTGCCGTGTAGGCCAAGCTTCTCCTCGGCGCCGTCCTTGTTGAAGCCCGGTGTGCTGGTCTCGACCGCGAAGAGGCTCAGGCCACGGTGGCCGGCCGAGGGGTCGGTCTTGGCGGCGACGATGGCGCTGCCGGCGTGGTTGCCGTTGGTGATGAACACCTTGTCGCCGTTGATGATGTAGTGGTCTCCGTCGCGGACCGCGGTGGTGGCGAGGGCGGCGACGTCACTGCCGGCGCCGGGCTCGGTCAGGGCGAAGCAACCGATCCATTCGCCGCTGGCGAGCTTCGGGAGGAAGCGCTGCTTGACCGCGTCGCTGCCCCAGTTGACGATGGGGGTGGCGGCGACGCTGGTGTGGACCGCGACCGTGACGCTGGTGCTGGCGCATGCCCAAGCGAGTTCTTCCAGCATGGCGTTGAAGGCCACCTTGGTGACCTTGACGCCGCCGAACTCCTCCGGGATCGTCGGGCCGAGCATGCCAAGGGCCGCGAGTTCCTTGAGGGTCTCCGTCGGGAAGCCGCCTTCCTTGTCGAGGGCCTCGGCGCGGGCCGCGACGGCGCCGCGGGAGAACTCCCGCACGGTCTTCTGGATCAGCTGTTCTTCGTCCGACAGGGCAAAGTCCACGAGGCGGCCAAGATGGCCGGGCTCATAAGCGCCCAGGCCCGGACTGCCAGGCGAGCGCTGGAAGTATCTCTGCCATCAGGCGGTTCTCCCCGCCTCGTAGCCGCTCTTCGAAGGCACTGCGACCGATGTCCAGGCGCTCCGCCACCTGGGCGGTGGTGACCTTGCGCGGCGTCTGGTAGTAGCCGGCCTTGTGGGCCTCCAGTAGCGCCTCGGCCTGTTTCGGGGTCGGTGCCTGCAGGGCGGGCTGGAGGCTCAGGAAGAACGCGGCCGTGACCTCTTCGGGGCGCAGGGTGCGCCGCCTCGCCACTTGGGTGGGGTGTTGGGCCCGCAGCGCGTCAAGGGCTGCCTGTTCGCCGGTGCCGAAGCTGATGGCGTCGTAATGCTCCCAGCCGCCACTGATGCGCAGGGGTTGTTGCCACATCATGTCGTGGCGTTCGATGATGCGGCTGATGCTGGCGTTCGGGTCGACGGCCGGATGCCACACCGCGAACCCTCCGTCGGGGGTCCGGACGAGCCGGGTCGGGTCGAGGTGCTTCGTCGCGGCGGCAGCGAACTGGGGCCAGGCGCCGGCCCGGCCGCGGAACGCCACGACCTCGAAGCGGTGGCCACTCCAGGCCAGCAACTCGCCGTCGACGTCGCGGCTGAGGCGGGCGACGGGGCAGTCGTGCTCGACGCGAAAAGTGACCTGGCGGATAGGCCCGTCCATAGACGGGGATTGGTCGGGGGGTCTTGAGTTCGACGCGACCGCCACGCTTTCCTTTGGCGCCCCTGTAGCTCGCCCGTGGCGGTCCGCATCGAGCTCCCCGTGCCCTTCCCATTGCGCACGGTCAACGCCTGGTTGTTCCCGGGCGACGAGCCGGCCCTTGTCGATTGCGGCATCGGCGACCGCATGGTGTATGCACAACTGGTCAAGGCCATCCGGGAGGCCAACGTCGACCCCCGCGGGCTCAAGCTCTACCTGAGCCACGGCCACGTCGACCACGCCGGCAACGCCCTGATGCTGCGTGACGACTTCGGCGTCCCCCTCATCACCCCCCGCGAAGAAGCGCCGTTCGTGGAGACCTTCCGCCGCGACGAAGAGGTCCGCAACGACGCCTTCGCCCACGCGCTGCACGCCCATGGCATGCCCGTCGACACCGTGCGGCGCATCCGCGACCAATCGGACGACATCGACGCCTACCTCGAAGACTGCCCCATCGCAGCCGATCTCCCCGATAACACCTCGCTGCTCTTTGGCGACCAGAAAGCCACCGCCCTGCGCACGCCGGGCCACACCCCGGGCAGCACCTGCTACGTCCTCGAAGACAGCATCCTCACCGGTGACACCCTGCTCGAACGCATCACCAGCAACGCCGTCGAACTCAAAGACGACGACAAAGGCGCCTACCACCAATACGTCCAGACCCTCGACGGGTTGCGTCGCTACGTCGGCATGCATGCCTTGCCGGGGCACCGCGCCCCGTTCCAGGTCACAGACGCCGTGCTGGACCACCACATGGACAGCCATCGCCAGCGCCGCAGACGCATCATCGGCCTGCTTGATCGGCCCAAGACCGCGTGGCAATTGTTCCCCCAGGTCTTCCCCGGCCTCACCCAGGACAACCACTACTTCATGGGCATGGCAGAGATCGTCGGCCACCTGCACAGCCTGGAGATCGATGGTCTCGTCACCCGCAACGACGTCGATGGTCTCCGGCGGTTCGTCGCTGCATGACCGACGCCTGGATGGCGCAGATCCCCGCTGCCATCGCCCACTGGGCCAGCACTGATCCTGTCCTGGCCGAGCTCGCGGCCGACTACGTCCCCGACAAGGTCTTCGAACGGCACGAGGGCTTCACCGCCCTCGCGCAGGCCATCGTCCACCAACAGATCAGCATGGCCGCCGGACGCAGCATCTGGGGCCGCTTCGTCGAGGCCACCGGCGGCACGCCCGAAGGCGTGGTCGCTGCCGGCGAGGATGCGTTGCGCGGCGCAGGGCTCAGCCGCTCCAAAACCAGCTACCTCCTCGACCTGGCCCAGCACGTCCTGGACGGACGCCTCGACCTCGGCGCCCTGCCTGCCATGAGCGACGCCAGCGCCATCGCGGCGCTCACCGCCGTCAAAGGCATCGGCGTCTGGTCCGCCAAGATGTTCTTGATCTTCGAGATGCAGCGCCCCGACATCTGCCCATGGGAAGACCTCGGCGTGCGACTGAGCGTCGAGCGGTTCTACGGCATCCCGGAACCGGAGGTGGCCCCGTGGATGAAGGAGGAGGCCCGCCACATGTGGTCCCCGTACAACTCCCTGGCCGCCATCGTCCTCTGGCACGCACGAGAGGCGTAGCCTCATACACGCGGCCCCCTATCGCGTGACATGGTACTGCGCCGCGCATCCGCCGCCTGGAAAGGAAGTCTCAAAGAAGGCCAAGGTCACGTCAGCACCGAACGCGGCGTCCTCAAGGACACGCCCTACAATTTCTCCGGCCGCTTCGAAGAAGGCACCGTCGGGACGAACCCCGAAGAACTCATCGCCGCCGCGCACGCCTCCTGCTTCTCCATGGCCGCGTCCGCTGAACTCGGCAAACTTGGCATCACGCCCGACAAGGTCGCCACGGAGGCGACGCTGCGCTTCGAGAAGAAAGAGGCCGGCATGAGCGTCACCGGCATCCACTTGGACTGCAAGGTCACCGCGCCCGGCGCCGACAAGGCCACCGTCGACAAGGGCTTGGCCGCCGCCAAAGCAGGCTGCCCCATCTCGCGCTTGCTGAGCCACATCGACATCACGCTCGAAGGCGGACTGGTCTAGCACGAGCCACCCGGCCCAGGCAGTCAACACGTACTGCGCGTTGTCCGGGATCGTCATGCCAACGGTGGATGGGCCCGAACAGGACCCATTATGTGGCCCGTCGGGACGTGGTCTGCTATGCAGTTCCAGATGACCCAACCGACGCCCGACGCAGAGGCCACCTGGCAACGCCTGCAAGACTTCGGCAACATCGCGGATTGGAACTCGGGGATCCGCGCCAGTCGCATCATCTCAGACATCGAAGGGGACGTAGGCATGGAACGCCAATGCGACCTCAAAGGCAACGCGTACGTCCGCGAACGCGTCACCGAACTGGACTCCGACGAACGACGCCTCGCCTTGGAATTCACCCACTTCCCG
>JBFIDG010000014.1:0-24162 GCA_041581335.1 Thermoplasmatota archaeon | reverse complement strand
GATTGCAGGAAGTACACGCCCGCCAGGACCGCGAAGGCGACGAACGTCGTGGCCGTGGTACCCGTGATGGCACGCCCGGCGTGGCGAAGGGCGGCGCGTAGCGCGGTGTCCTTGTCCGCTCCCCTGTCCCGCTCCTCCCAGAACCGGGACGCCACGTGCACCAGGTCGTCGATGCCGACGGCCACGGTGATGGCGAAGGCGAGCAGGAACATGTCGTTCAATGCCGCGTTGTTGCCGGTGCCCATGGCTTCGTAGAAGGCATCCAGCAAGGGGATGGCCCCCAGGAGCCATGTGGCTGCAAGCAGCACGAGCGCCACGCCGAGGCCGGCGACCTTCATGCCCTCCAGGCCGCGCCTGCGCCAAGCGATGGCCAAGACGGCGCCGACGACCAGAGCGGTACCCGCGGTGGCGATGGCGACGTTCACGGGCGTCTGTTCGATGATGGCGGCCCGGTTCAGGGGGGCGCCGCCTGCCGCGACGTCGTGGCCCGGCACGGCGGCTTGGATATCGTCGGCCAGGGCCTGCAGCGCCTCTCGAAGATCGGTGAGCTGCGTCTGGTCCTGCCATGGATCGACGGTGATGGCGACGATGGCGAGGGTATAGTCCCGGGTGATGGTGAACGGGGCGATGCTGCGCCAGAGGGGGTCCTCAAACAATGCGTCGAGCCGCTGACGCCCTTCGGTCTTGGTCTGGGGGAGCCGCTCGTCATCGCTGGGGGCCTGGCCTAGGCCTCCGAGCAGGCCCGCGATCGCGATGTCTGCGGCACCTTGATCGGTGGCTTCGTCGGCGAGCAGGATGTCTGCGACACTGCTGGCCTCACGGAACAACGGTAGATCGGCCGCCTGAGCGGATGCGGCGTGCAGGGCGCGCAGTGCAGCGGGGTCGGTCAGGTCGCCGCGCACGATGATGTAGGCCCGCTGGAACGCGCCGTACTCCTCCTCGACGCGGTGTTGCAGTTGGATGACGGGGTCGTCCTGGGGGAACTCGTTCTCCGCGGAGCCGGACTCGAAGCGGGTCTGCGTGGCGGACGCGATGGCGGCCATCGTGACGATGGCGACGATGACGACGGGCACGACGCTGCGCGAGAAACGGCCCATGCCGGCCAGGGAACCGCCTTGCAGGGGCTTGGGGGCGCGGACCGGGAGCAACGATGCCGCGGCCGGCACGAAGACCAAGGCGGCCACGAGGCTCCATAGGATGCCCATCGCGGCGATGCCGCCGATCTGCGAGAACAATGGCGCCGGCACCAGTAGCAGGACCGCTAGCCCGGCGGCGGTGGTGAGTGCGGCGACAGTGACGGCGGGGCCGCTTTGGCGGATGGCCTCTTGCATGTCGCCGGTCTCCTCCGCCCGGTGCAATAGGTGGACCGCGTGGTCCACGCCGATGCCGATGACGAGCGGCGCCACGAAGACGCTGAGGAAGTTGAGTTCGAGCTGCAACCAGCCGATGGTGCCGAAGGTCCACAGCGTGGCCAGGCCGACGGCGCTGCCGGCGATGAGGACGTTGGCGGGGCGGCGAACGAGCCAGAGCAGCACCAAGGCCACGCCAGCCAAGGCCCACGCACCCCAGAGCGGCACATCGCTTCGGTTCTGCTCGTCGACCACGTGGCTGCTGTACAGCAGGCCACTGGCCTGCGGGGGTCCTGTGACGCCCGTGGGGCTGGTCCAATCCATGAGGGCGTCGGCGACCGCACCGGATTGCTCCCGGGCCAGCCCGTTGTCCTTCGTGGCGAAGAACGCCAACAGGATGCTGCTCTCACCGTCGGCGGCCAGGACATCATCGAAGCTGCCATCCTCGAGGCCCCGGTCGCGCACGGTCTGGTAGCGGACGGGATCGTCGGGGACGCTGTACGCCTCGGCCCGCGGATTGCCTGCCGTGGCGATCTTCTCGAGCATGTAGTGCCCGGCGCGCATGCCCTCGTAGACGCTCAAGGTGTGGCTGAACTGGCCGGGGAAGCGTTGCTCCAAGAACGCCGTCAATGCTTCTTGGTCCTGCACGAGGGGGTCGAAGCCGGCAGGGTCTCGCAGGTCTGGGCTTGCGTGGCCCGGGTCGTGCGGCATGTAGATGGCGACGAACCGGATGCCGTCGAGGCGTTCCAGCATGTCCCGGTACGGCTCAAGCCCGTCATGGGTCGGGACGGTGTCGACGAAGTCGACTTGGGTCTCGATCTGCGTGACGCCCGCGGCCGCGACGATGCTCAGTCCGAGCACGATCAGCAGAGCGGGCCAAGGCCGGCGCGCAGCGAGGTCCCACATCAGCGCAGGGTGAATCCTTCGGGGGCAGGTTGGAATGTGAAGGTGGTCACGACGAGTTCGAACTGGACATCGATGCCGCCGCCGACGCCAAGGAAGCAGCCGAAGGAGCCGGTGGGGTCGCAGAGCTCGTGCCAACCGTGGCCTTGGGCGAAGACGTCGAACAGGAGCGCCGTGGCGTTGCGGGGCACCGGGACGACGCCGTCTGCGTATTCCTGCTCGGGTTCGATGCGGAACGTGAACGCGGAACTGTCGTGGAATCGACCGTATTGCTCGTATTCGTTGAGCTGGTCGGCATCGTCGCTGCCGCGGACGGTGACACGCAAACCATCGTACGTGCTGGCGGCGCCACTGTCGAAGACGACGTCCACCACGACCGTCTCCCAGTTGTCGGGGACGTGGTGTTCAAAGATGCTGAGCTGGTCGAAGACCGTCGGGGCACCCGGTGCCGCCGTCAGGACGCGGTCGCAGGAGCCGGCGAGGATCAGGTATTCCGCGGCGCATTGCAGGTGGCCCTTGTAGCGCTGGGTCTCCTGGGTCGGGGTGGCTTCGATGGGTGCGAGCGTGAAGAGGAGGCTGTCGTTGTGGCCGGGGCTGACCGAGATGGTGCGGCTGAGGTAGCCCGTGGCTTCTGCGGTGACGTCGTAGGCCGCCAAGGGCAGGGCCGGGAATGCGAAGGACCCGTCGGCCGCCGTGGTCTCGGTGAGGTTGAGCGGCTGGATCGTGATGTTCGCCGTCACGAGTGGGGACAGGTCCAACGTCTGGACGCTGCCGCGGATGACCATGCCATCGTCGCTGGGTCCGGTCGGCGTCGGGGCCGGCTCTTGGTCTTGCGCGCAGCCGGCCAAGAGCAGCAGCAGGACCAGGCCAAGGCTTGCGGTCTTCACGGTTCCTTCGATTCTGGCGGCTACTAAACCACTTCGCACGAATGGGTTGGAGATGTCCACCACGGAGTCGTCAAAACGTGGACATGTGAATGCCGAGGGGGCGTAAGTCCACCTTTTATATCGCCCGAAAAGTGCCCGAAGCGTGCCCGGACTGACAGAATACCTGTTCAAGATCCGCAGCGACGACAACCTCCTGTGCCGCTTCACACAGGACAACCCTGACGTCCGCATCGTCATGAACCTCCTGCGCCCGGCCGCCGACGCGCCCGTGGAGAAGGCCATCGTCACCATCGTCGCGGACCCCCTCACCCGCCGCCGCTTCCTGACCGGTGAGTTCGCCAAGAAATACGGCACCTACACCGTCCTGTCAGAAGGTGAGGACTACGCCAGCGTGGAGATCACGACCGCAGTGCTGAGCTACTATCAGAAGCACGACCCGATCCAGCTCACCATCCAGATGCTGGGCCCCGAGACGGTGTTCCACCCGGTCATCGTCGAAGGCGGCTACATCCACATCAACGTCATGAGCCCCAACCCAGACGGGCTGGCGGCGTTCAACCAGTTCACGCAGCACATGCGACGCGTCGTCCCCGCCGACGACTTCAAACTCCTGCACGTCGGCGAATACCACCCCGACCTCAAGGCCCAAGGTCGGGCCAAACTGCTGACGCCGCGCCAAGAAGAGGTCCTGCGCATGGCGATCGCCATGGGCTACTACAACGACCCTCGGCAATGCAATCTGGACGATCTTGCCGGGACCTTCGGGGTCAGCAAGGCCGCGGTCCACAAGCGGCTCCAGATGGCGGAGAACGCCCTCATCCGCGGCCGCTTCGAATGACCCTGACGTTCGACAACGTCACTCGGCGCTTCGGCCACCACGTCGTCCTACGCGATGTCGCATTCGAAGCCGGTCCCGGCGACCGCATCGCTTTGCTGGGCCCCAACGGCGCCGGCAAGACCACCCTCCTCAGGCTCGTCGCCGGCCTGCTCCGGCCCACCCAAGGCACCGTGCAGCGCGACGGCGTCGCCATGGTCCAGCCTGAGGCGCGTCGGGGCCTTGCCTACGTCGGCCAAGACGCCCCCGTCTACCCCGAACTCACAGTGCGCGAACACCTGCAGTGGTGGGGTCGCATGCACGGCAAGCCCGTCGACGCGGCGTGGCTCGACCACGCCGGCTTGCGCGGCGTCGCCGAAGACCGGGCCGCCACGCTGAGCCGCGGCCAACGGCAACGCATCCACCTGGCGATGGCGTTCGCCCTGGACCCCGAGATCCTGCTCCTTGATGAGCCGACCACAGCCCTCGATGAGGCCGGACGGACTTGGCTGCTGGAGACGCTGCAAGACTCCGGCGCCGCCATGCTCATCGCGACCCACGAGGACGCCTTCGCCGAAGCACTGGGCGCGACGCCCATGCGGATAGGGGGAACAGCATGAGCCTCGCGGCCATCCTGTGGAAAGACGTCCGCCGAGAGGTCCGCAGCAAGGAAAGCCTACAAGCCGGCCTCGTCCTGGTGGGGCTGTTCTTCATCCTCTACCTGTTCGCTTTGAGCGATCTGGAGAACGACCGCCTGGCCACCATCGCCATGTGGACCCCGATCCTGTACGGGACCGCCGCCCTTGCGGGGCGCGGTCTTGCCAGTGAGGTCGACCGGGGCACCCTCGCGCTTGTCCAGACCGCCCCCGTCTCGGCAGCGCTGCATGGCTGGAGCCGCACACTCATCAACCTCTTCCTGACCGCCATCCTGGCCGCCTTCAGCCTGCTGCTAGGCGCCGTCGGATTCCTCCTGCCACTGAGCCCCGGCCTATGGCTCGCGGCTGGACTCGGGGTCATCGGCCTCGCCACCATCGGCACCCTCGCCGGCGCCCTCGCCAGCCAGGCACGCGCCCGCGAGGTGCTGATGCCGATCCTGCTCATCCCCGTCGCCGCGCCCCTGCTGCAGAGCGGCGTGGCCGCCACCCTGGACATCCTGGCCGGTGGCGACGGACGGGCGGGCCTGCTGTTGATGGCCGGCTACGACATCATCGCCTTCGGCGCCGCCTGGTTCCTGTGGCCCTTCGCCCTCGAGGCGGACTGATGCCCAAGAAGGACGACCGCGAGAAGCGGGGTCGCAAGAGTGCCGGGCGCAAACAAACGGCCAAGCCTGCCCGACGGGGCTTCACGTGGCCCGAAGAACCCGCAAAAGGCCGAGACAGGAACCCACCCCACCAGCCCTGGCATTCTGCCGGCCCGCTCTTTGGCCGGCCTCTGCCCCGCCGTCAGGCTTCGAGACCCGGGACTGAAACCCTAAAGGCGCAGAGACCTGAGGAGGCACCGTGAAGCAGCAGACCGTGGACCGCATCCGCCGGTGGAGCCTCTGGGGCTTCCTGGCCAGCGGCGCCGCGCTGATCTACATGACCTGGTTCACCACCCCCGACTGGGCGTACCAACCCGAGGTCACGGCGCCCCTGACGCGCAAGATCCTGTTCTACCACCCGGCCAGTGCCTGGGCGAGCTTCACCGCCTACTTCGTCGTCTTCGCCTTCAGCGTCGCCTACCTCAACGAACGCCACCTCAAGTACGACGGCCCCGCCCGCGCCGCCGCCGAGGTCGGCTTTGGGTTCAACTCCGTCGCCCTCATCACGGGCACCCTGTGGGGCGTCCAGGAATGGAGCCGCACCGGCCAGAGCAGCCTCGCCACGGTCTACTCCGAACCCAAAGTACTCGTCGTGGTCGTCATGTGGTTCACCTTCGCCGCCTACCTCATGCTCAGGCGGTTCGTCGACAGCCCCGAGCAACGGGCCCGCCTCAGCGCGGTCTTCGGCGTACTGGGCTTCCTCACGGTCCCCATCGCGTTTGCCACGAGCCGCGTCCTGCAGACCAGCCTCCACCCCGACATCGGCGGCCCCGGCAAGAACCCGGATGCCGCCGTGGACGCCGCCACCGGTAGCGCCATCGGCTGGTCCCTCATCGTCTTCGTGCTCCTCTTCACCCACCTTTGGTTGCAACGCCACCGCATCCTGCAGCTGCGCGACCGCCTGGAGGACCTCCATGGTCAGTGACAACACCACGTTCTTCCTGAGCTTCGCCGCCGTCTTCGGGACCCTTGGCTGGTACCTGTGGCACCTGGAACGCAAAGTAGACGCCATGCGCCGCCGCTTGGACGACGTGGCGGCCACAACGCCCAAGAACCCAGACCGGAAGGACGCACCGTGAACACCAAGACGAGGCTCATCATCGGCGCCACCATCGTTGCCCTGGGCATCGGCGTCATCAGCCTCGGCTTCATCGACCAAGAAGGCGATGTCCGCTACGTCAACGACATCGCCGAGCGCCCCGAAGCCCACACCTCCGGCTCCTACACACTCCTGGGCATGCCCCAGCCGCGCACCTTCACCACCTACGGCGCCAACGGCGAGGTCGTCGAGGCCAACCCCAACTACCAACCCAGCACCCAGCGCGTCGTGCGCTGGAGCCAGGACGGCGTCGAACACTTCTCCACCCTCACCCTCGCGGTGGACGGGCCCAGCAACGGCACCAGCACCTGGAGCCTGCGCAACGACACGCGCATCCCGACCATGGGCGAGACCCTGCCCGCCACATGGACCAACTGGACCATCAGCCGCCCCCACTTGGTGTTCCAGATCCAAGGCTTCCCCGACAGCAACGGCATCCAACCCGTCGTCTGGGGTGTCTACGAAGGCGTCCTCCGGGACCCTCTACAGGCCAAGCCGAGCCAGTTCGTCGGCCGCGTCGCCAGCACCCTCCCCGGCGGCATCCCGGTCCCCGCCGGTGCCCTCGTGTACCACGTCGATGAGTACACCGCCGGCTGCAGTAGCAAGTTCCTGCCACCCGACGTGGTCGAGGAATACAAGGACGATCCAGACGTCGTCTAGTCGCGCAGCGCTTTTGTGCCGGTTCGGCTCGCCCACCCCATGCACAAGTGGCTCCTGGCCGCCGCCCTGCTCCTGGTCCTTGCCGCGCCTGCCTCGGCTCAGCCCACCGAGTACGGCTTCTCTGAAGAATACCTGGCCCGCATCGGCGTCGGCGACCTGAGCCTCGTCGACGGCACCGAACCCGCCGATGCCTGGACCGTCGCCGAATACGTCCGCTTCCAGCACGACGGCGTCGAGAGCCGCATCGCCGGCATCCCCGCCGCGCCCCTGGTCTTCGACTGCACCTGCATCAACATGACCCTCGACGGCGCCACCGCCGTCGTCGGCGCTGACGTCACCGCCGGCGAATACGTCCTGCGCGTCGTCCAGAGCTTCGCCGGCGAACAGTTCGCCGGCCGCCTGGCCCTCTTCGACGCCCCCGCCACCAGCCGCCTCGTCGCCTACGTCCCCGACGGCATGATCCTGCTGGCCGGCGCCGCCACCGGCGACGGCCTGGTCTGCACACAAGGCGGCTGCACCATCCACGAGGTCAGCCCCGTGCAAGGTGACGCACTCGTCATCGCCCCGGCCGGTGTCTTCGTGGCTCCGGCGCCCATCGTCGACGAAGACGACGGTCTGATCGCCGAGTGGGCCCCCGCCATCCTCGGCATCCTGGTCGGCATCGCCCTCTGGTCCTACCTGGTCAGCAAAGGCCTGGTCCAGAAGCGCCGCAAGCAAGAGGTCGCCAAAGCGGCACATGTCGAAGCCGCCCAGAGCGAGAGCCAAGACACCTTGGCGGCCCGCAAGCGCGTCCTGATGGCCGGTCTCAAGGAACTCGAGAAGGCCAAGATGACCAAAGAGATCGACACGGACGTCTACGACGCCCTGAAGGCCGAGCTCAAGAAAGAGACGGTCATCGTCATGCGCGCCCTGGAAGCGGCCCAGTAACGCCGCCACGCGCCTTGGCGACGACGCCCCCGATGGTGGGGGCGTCGTCCCCGACCGGCCTGATGGCCTGTTTCCACGCTGAGCGCCTGGAAGCAGCGTCTTTATCCGACGTGACCCCCCGTCCCGGTTGAGATTCTGTGGCCGTCACCATCGACCCATCTGATCCGCTCACCGTCTTCGGAGCGATCGCGCTCCTCATTTTCCTGGGCTTTGCCGGCAACCTCATCTTCTCCAAGCTGCGGTTCAATGACACCCTCATCCTGATCCTCGTCGGTGTCATCGTGGGGCCGGTGCTCGGTTTGGTCGACCAGGAGCCGATGCTTGCATTGTCAAGCATCGTCGGGCCCCTGGCCTTGATCTTGATCCTGTTCGATGGCGGCCTGGCGCTCAAGTTCCAAGAGCTGGCCAGCGGTCTTGGCAGTGCGACGACCCTGGGCCTCGTGGGCTTCGTGTCCACCGTCGCCATCGTCGGCGGCGCCACATCAGTCATGCTCGACGTCCCTTTCGCCACGGGACTGGTGCTGGGCGCCATCATGGGTGGCACCAGTGCCTTGGTCGTCCTGCCGAGCCTCGCCAACATGAAGGTCTCCCCCAAGACCGGCACCACGCTCTCCCTTGAATCGGCCCTGACGGACGTGCTCGTCGTCGTGGTCAGCTTCACCCTCATCTCCATCGTGGCTGCCAGCAACATCGTCGCCGGCGACATGGCGACCACCAACGCCACGGCAGGTGTCATCTTCGATGCCCAAGGCATCAGCAGCAAACTGCTCATCACGTTCTCCATGAGCATCTTCATGGGGCTGGCGGCAGGTGTCACGTGGCTGCTCATCTACCCGAACGTGCGCGAGAAGCCGTTCGGCTACATGCTGACGTTGGGCTTCATGTTCGCCATGTACGTCTTCGTGGAATGGATCCTCCAGGACGTCAGCAGCGGCGGCGGCCCCCTGGCTGTTCTCGCTTTTGGTGTGATCCTCGGCAACGCCGCCGGCCTTGGCAACATGGGTCGGCGCGTCGGCGAGAGCTTCGGCACCACCATGAAGCGCTTCCAAGGAGAGATCAGCTTCCTCGTCCGCACCTTCTTCTTCGTCTTCCTCGGCATCATCGTGGACCTGGAGCTCCTCAAGGACCTGAGGATCCTGGGCATCAGCGTCGTGCTACTTGCCCTCATGGTGGCTGCGCGCTACGTCGCCGTCATGGCGACGACGCGCAGACTCGTCCCCCGCGGCGATGACATGGTGCTGCTCGTCATGATGCCCCGTGGCTTGGCCGCGGCCGTCCTGGCCGCCGAACCCGCCTCCCGCGGCATCGCAGGCACGGAGAGTTTCGTCGCCCTGGCCTTCCTGTTGCTCGTCGGCACGAACCTGCTCTCGACCTTCGGTGGCCTGTACCTTGAGAAGAAAGGCACGCGGCCGGCCACGCCGCCGGCCCCGCCCGCCAAACCGGCAAGCCGCGCCAGGGCCAGCACGGCGACGAAGTCGCCTCCACGCGCCACGAAGGCCGCCGCGGGCGCCACGCCGGCGCGGGCGCCTCGCAAGACGGCGGCGAAGACGACCCGTTCTCCCACGCAATCGGCGCTGGAAGGGATGGGTCGCAAGCGTCAGTAGACGTTCTGGACCAGGCGCACGTCCTCGATGACCGCATCCGCGCCTGCCCCTGTGCGCGCGGCCAGCAGAGCCGCCATCACGCCGGTCATGGCGTGGCCGTCCAGGTTGGCACGGGCGTGCCCCTGCACTGTGACTGTGACGTCGATGTGGCCGTCCTCGCCGTGGGCTAGGACATCGATGTGGCCGACGTGGAATGGATGAAGATCAGGGATCCACTCAGCGGCCCGCTTGACCGCCAGCTTGGCCGTGGCCTCAAGGGTGCCGATGTCGATCGCGGCATCCAGTGGCAAGCCGCTCAGGCGACCCCTGGCGACGCTCATGCGCAGGATGGGGACCTCCTTGGTGAGGTCGTCCATGCTATGCCCCGAGGGCATCGTGCATGCTGGCCGCGGCGCGGCGAGCGTGGGCGACGGCCTCGATGATGCTGCTCGGGCCAAGGGCGATGTCGCCGGCCGAGTAGACGCGGGGGTTGGTCGTGCGGCACATCTCGTCCACCTCGACGTCGCCCCAGCGGGTGAGCTTGACGTCCGCCATGGCGCCGAGGGTGCTTGGGTTCTGGCCGACGGCCAGGATGACCTGGTCGGCGGCGAGGAGGAACTCCGAGTGGGGGATGGCTTCGGGTCGCTTGCGACCGGAGTCATCGGGCAGGCCGAGCTCCATCTGGACGCATTCGACGAACTTGACGGCGCCGCCCTCTCCCGGCAGGATCCGGGTGGGGTTGGCCATCATGAGGAACTTGATGCGCTCGTCGCGTGCCTGCACCACTTCCTCCGGGCTGGCCGTCATCTGGCGGCGGCCGCGGCGGTAGACGATGTGGACGCTCTTGGCGCCAAGACGGATGCTGTTGCGGCTGACATCCATGGCGGTGGAGCCACCGCCGATGATGACGATGCGCTTGCCATCGATGCCCTTGTCAGCACCAAGCTCGATCTCGCGCAGCCAATCCACGGCGTGGGCGACACCGGGCAGGTCTTCGCCTTCCACGTGGATGGTCTTGGGCTTGTGGCAGCCGACCCCGAGGAACGCCAGGTCATGCTCGGCGAGCAAGGATTCGACGGAGTTGCCGTCGTCGCCCAGACGCCAGCCTGTGACGAACTTGACGCCCCATTCGCCCAGTTTCTGGATCTCCTTGTCGATGACGTGGCGAGGCAGGCGGTAAGATGGGATGCCGACGCTGAGCATGCCGCCAAGGACCGGTAGGGCCTCGTAGACGGTGACTGCGTGGCCCTTGCGGACCAGGTCATAGGCGACCTGTAAGCCCGCGGGCCCGGCGCCGACGACGGCCACGGACTTGCCCGTGGGCTTGGCCGGCTCGATCTTGGGCCAGTGACCGTGGTCGAACGCGGCGCGCTTGAGGCTGCAGATCGCGACCGGCTCTCCCTTGATGCCGACGACGCAGGAGTCCTCGCAAGGGTGGAAGCAGGTGCGGCCCAGGGTGCCCGGGATCGGGTAGGTCTCGAGCGCGATCTCCAGGCTGCGGTCGAAGTCGCCGTTGGCGATGGCCTGGATGTATTCCGGTGCCCGCGTCAATGCGGGGCAGGCGTAGGTGCAGGGCTTGGTCTTGCAGTCGATGCAGCGGGCTGCTTCTTCCACGGCCAATTTGCGAGAGTATCCGAGGATGGCCTCGTCGTAGCTCTTGACGCGCTCTGCGGGGTCCCGTTCGGGCATGGGTACCCGTTCCAGTTGGACTGCCATCGTGACACCGGTTGATGGACACCATGTGGGGCTGTTGATGAGGGCTTCGATGACAACGGGCGGGGGTTGTCTGCGGTTTTCCCGTGTCGCGGGCCTACATGAAGCGCGGCAGGAAGATCTGCAGCAGGAAGGCGCCTAGGATCAGGAAGCTCATGCCGCCTGCCATCCGCCCCACCATGCGTTCGCGGTTCTCCCGGGCCATCGCGGGCTTGACCTTCTCGACGATGCCGCTGACGGCGTCGCGGAAGATGTGGCCGCCATCGAGGGGCAGCATGGGAAGGATGTTGGTCAGGCCGACCATGAGGTTGATCCAGAACACCCAGAACGTCAGCGTGGCGATGATCCAGAAGCCTTGGAACGGCTCCTCGAAGAACGTCGGGAGGTAGAAGCTCAGCACGGGGTTGTCGCGGACCTCCCCGATGGGTAGGGAGACGTAGACGAGGAGGTTCAGCCCATTGTTGCCAAGCGGGTCTGTGAGCGTGTCGAAGATCTCCTGGATGGGGTAGTGCACGATGCCGAGGAACGCCAAGCGTGCCAGGCCGTCGCTGCAGGTGCCGCCGTCGTCGTAGTTGCCGGCCCCCACGTGGGCGTCGCAGTACGCGATGATGCCGGCGTGTTCGTCGGTCCATTGCTCCTTGGCGGGCAGGCTCAGGATGAGGTTCTGGGCCTCCTCGTCAAGGGCGCCGTTCCAGCGATCGTCAAGGGTCGCGGTCCGTACGGAGCCGCTGCGCATCTGCACCTCGACCTGCTGCCCGGGTGTCTTGTTGGCCATCAGGCCTGTGAACGCCTCGTTGTCGAGGGCAGGCATGCCGTCGAGTCCGACGATGACGTCGCCGGTGCGGATGCCTGCGATCTTGGCGGCGCTGTTGTCGGAGACGCCGATGATGGGGATGCCGTCGACGGGTTCGCTCTGCCCGACCATTCCGGCGAACGCGAACAACAGGATGCCTGCCAGCAGGATGTTGATGGTGGCGCCGGCGGCGAAGACCCGCAGCCGCTTGCGGCGCGTCGCTGCGTTCAGATCGTCTTCATCGGGTTCGACGAAGGCGCCGATGGGGACCACCGCCACCAAGAGGCCGAGGGTCTTGACCTTGAGGTCATTGGCGCGGGCCAGGACGCCGTGGCCGCCTTCGTGGACGACGAGGGTGATGATGAGCGCCGCGATGCCGTACCACAGGGGCAGGAACGGCGTGACGCCGGGGATGATGAGGATCTCATTGCCGCGCAATGGCTCGATGTCGGCGCCCCGCTGGAACGTGACCAGCAGCCCGAACACCATGACGGCGGTCATGGCGACCATGCCGACGAGGCTCAAGACGGTCCCGAAATCACCAAGGATGTTCCAGAACCGCTTGGGTCTGGCCAGGACATCCAAGGTCTTGCGTCCCTTCTTGGTCCTGATCATCAAGATCAGTCCCAACAGGAGACTCAGGTTCCATTTCTGCATGCGGCCGGTCTTGGCCAGCCACAGCAGAAACAGGATATGGGCCCAGAGGAGCCCGAAGAAGATGAACCAGCCATTCACGGCCACGGCGCTGCGACCCATTCCTGTGGGGATAAGGTTTCAGTGTGCCTCGGGCGCCGCAAGGGTTTCCTGGCGACGACGCGGTGCGGCGGGCGTGGCGAACGAGATGGTCGTGCTGCGCTCGACGTTCGGGTCCGAATCCGAGGCCAAAGCCGCGGCCCGGCGTTTGATCGAGAAACGGGTCGCAGCGTGTGCCCATGTGCAGGCGACGTGGTCCACGTACCGCTGGGAAGGCAAGGTCGTGGAAGAGCCTGAATGGGTCGTGGAGGCCCGCACGCCTCCAGCGGACGCCGATGCCTGCTGGGGCGCGCTCTTGGACGGCCACCCGTACAGCAATCCCTTGGTGGAGGTCGTCGCCACCACGCAGGTGCCCGCGCGCTACGCGCAGTGGGCTGCCCGCTGCACCGTGCGTGATTAGACCATGCGGATCGGCGCGCCGCGCCCGACGGCCTCTTCGAGGATGCGCTTGGCCCACGCCAGCTTCCGCGACTTTGTCTCTGGATGGAAGTGGTGGCTGTAGCGGCTGGGCGCGGCGTCGAAGTCGAAGCAGGACAGGGCGATGTCGCGGACCGCCATCGCCTCGCACAGCAGCGCTGCGCGGTCGCCGTCGGTGAAGCCGCCTAGGTTGCGCAGCGGTTCGAGGCCGGCCGGGTCACCCTGGCAGGACCCCGCGACGAGGCCCCCGAATTCCGCCACCAGTGGGAGTCGGTCGGCGTTGTCGCCGTGGGCGTGCACCACCAGGCTGCTGCCTTGCTTGGCGGCCCAGAGGAGGGCTTCGGGGTCTCCGTCAAGGTCGGTGACGACGACGCGCGGGATGACCCCGATCTCGCGCAGGCGGGACGTCGCGCCGTCGGCGGCGACCACGACACCCTGGGGGAGGTCGGACGCGTGCAGCCCTTCCAGCGCCGGGCCGCAGCCGACGATGACGGCGCGGGGGCGGTTCTTCAGCTCCGTTCCGACGTGGCGCCAAGCACCCTTGGGCACCAGGGCCTGCAAGCGCGCGGCGGCGGCCGCGTCGGCGGCGGCGGCCCAGCCGAAGTCGGCCAGGATGGCTTCATATGTCGGGCGCCAAGCAGCGTAGTCCACGAAGACCCTACAATGTCGTCTCTTCGTCGAAGAAATTCTTGACGTAGCGGGCGATGATGATGCCGCCCATGGCGATCAGGATACCGATGAAGAGGCGCGTCATGAGGGCGACGTCGAGGATCTGCGTCCACGACGTGCCTTCTCGCCAGGCGATGCTGATCTTGATGACGGCGCTGCCGATGAAGCCGATGGCGACGAGGGTGAACGCCGTCGTCCAGTGGCGTAGGCTGGCCCGGCCCTCCCGGACCCATTGGTCGAACAGGATGCCTGCGGTGCGGACCAGCAGTGCGGCGACCAGCAGCATGACGAACTCGTCCATGAACACGAAGACCCGCAATGCGTCGTCGGTGATGTTCTGGATCGCTTCGTAGCCCGCCGTGATGCCCAGCACGATGAGCACCAGGCCCACGAGGTTCGCGATCAGGGTCACCTTGCCAGAACGCATGCCCTCGGCGAAGTCGGCCAGGAACTTGCTCATGCGGTTCTCCCAGCCCATGGCATGGACGATGAGCCAGGCGCCCACGATGCCGACGGTGCCGGCCCAGGCGTAGGAGGTCCAATCCATGAAGATGGCCAGCGACCACAGCATGGCGACGATGCCCGCGGGCAGCACGAGGCGCTTGCCCAGCTTCTTGTCGGCGAAGAGCCGCGTGATGGTGTAATAGAAGCCCTCAAGGCGAGGGGCTTGACGCACGATGGTGCGGTGGACGTGGGCCACCTTGACGCGGCTCGTCAGGATGGGCATGATCTGCTCGTCCTCGGCGCCGTCGGAGACCAGGATGACCTCGTCGGCGCGGGTGAGCTCCAGGACCTCCTCAAGCTCCTTGGCGACCTTGCGGTCCGCCCGGATGCCCATGCGGGGATGGCCACAGATGGCGGCCACCTCGACCTGGCGGCCTTTCTGGTCCGCCGACTCAAGCTCCTTGTCGTACAGATGGGCCGAGGCGAACAGGCAATTGGTGTCCGAGTCCTCCGGATCGGCGCATCCCAGCCGTGTGGCCGCATCGACGATGCGCCTGCGGCCCACGATGGGCGTGGCTACGCCAGCCTTCTGGCCGATGTCGTCATCGCGATCAACAGAGAGGATGAGGGTCTTCATCGGAGCCTACGCATCACGTGGGTCTGACCGTATAAAGGCGTATAGGAACTGGTGTCGGCGGATGACGTGACCTTGGGGTCGTGCAGGCCGCTTCCTGGACGGGGACAAGCCTTGAGCCATGACGGCTGTGCCGTCACGTGGATGCCATCACGCACGTGCTGATCGCCCATGCGGCCGCCCTTGGGGTATTGCTGCTTTGGCGCAAGCAAGGGGCGCACCCGATGGCCGCCGCGGCAGGAGCGGCCGCCCTCGCACCGGACCTGGACGTCCTGCTATCTCCCCTGACGCTCTTCGAGCCCTTGTACTTCCTCGGCCACCGCGGCGCCACCCACAGCATCGTCGGCGCACCGCTTTCGGCGCTGGCGTTCCTGGGCATCCTGCATGCCCTGTCCAGGCGCTTCGACCGCCTCCGCATGTTCAGGTGGCGCCGAAGCTTCCTTTGGGCCGCGTTATGGGGTGGATGGAGTCATCTCGTCCTCGACGTGGTCACCCGGCAAGGCGTCGTGCCCCTCTGGCCGTTGACCGACGCGCGGTTCAGCCTCGAGTGGTTCTACTACCTGATGTGGTGGCTGGCGCCCATCTCACTCTTTGGCCTCTGGCAGCGCTACCGGGGCAAGTGGGGGGACCGCGGCTACCTGCGGCTGGTGGCCGTCGTCGTCGCACTCGTCGTCATCGTCGGCGGCGTCCGTCTGGTCGGCAAACCCGACGGCGAACACGTCTACAGCACGCCGTCGTCGTTCGAGTGGCTCGTCGCCGACCACCACGACAACGGCAGCTGGAGTGTGCGCCTGGTCCGTGGCGACCAGGTGCTCGACGCAGCCTGGTACGTGCCGGACGTGCCCCCTGAGGCGGAGCTCGCCGTCACCGCCGCTCGCGCGACGCTCGCCCACCGCGCCTTCCTCCTCGACGGCACCGGCCCATACATCACCCGCGCCGAACCAGCACCCGGAGGCTGGAACATCACCATCGTCGATGCGGTCGCACGCTTCCAGATCCGCGACCTACCCCCGTTCGTCCCGGCGCGCTGGGTCGAACACGTCGGCATCTTCGATGCCACCGTGACATCAGCCGGTGTGCACGTCCACCATGCAGGTCGCTAGCAAACCCCTATGGACGCCGCCGCTGTGCCACGGGCAATGCCCCGTCCGCCCGTGGCCACGCCCGACACCCCGCTCCGCTGCAAGAGCTGGAGCACCGAGGCGATCCTTCGCATGCTGGAGAACAACCTGCACAACAGCGAGGAGCCGGAGAAGCTCATCGTCTACGGCGGCACCGGCAAAGCGGCACGCAACCCCGAGGCCCTCGCAGGCATCAAGAAGGCCCTCACGACGCTCGGCGACGACGAGACGCTGCTCGTCCAAAGCGGCAAGCCCGTCGCGGTCTTCCGCACCTGGCCCCAATCGCCTCGCGTCTTGATCGCCAACAGCCACCTCGTACCTCACTGGTCCACGTGGGAAGAGCACCGGCGCCTGGAGGCCGAGGGACTCACGATGTACGGTCAGATGACTGCCGGCAGCTGGTGCTACATCGGCACCCAAGGCATCATCCAAGGCACCTACGAGACCTTCGCGGCCGCCGGACGTCAACACTACCCCGGCAATGGCCCCCTAGCTTTGAGCGGCAAGATCGTGCTGACCGGTGGCCTTGGCGGGATGGGTGGCGCACAGCCCCTTGCCGTCACCATGAACGGCGGCGCATGCCTGGCCGTCGAGGTCGACGAAGCCCGCGCCAAACGCAGGCTGGATGCCGGCTTCGTGCATGACCTGGTCCATGACCCCTCCGAGGCGCGACGGCTCATCGAAGCCGCAGCGGCGGCGGGCGAAGCCCGTAGCGTCGCCTTGATCGCCAACTGCGCCGATGCTTTGCCAGCGCTCCTGGAGGCTGGTTTCGCGCCGGACATGGTCACCGACCAGACCAGTGCCCACGATCCTCTGAACGGCTACGCCCCCGGGGGCATGAGCCTCGCCGACGCGCTTGCGTTGCGCGACGCCGACCCAGACGCATACACCAAGGCCAGCCTCGCCAGCATGGCCGCCCACGTCGAAGCCATGGTGGCCTTCGGCGAAGCGGGAGCGCATGTCTTCGACTACGGCAACAACATCCGCGAAATGGCACGCCTTGGAGGCATGGCCCGTGACCGCGCCTTCTCGTTCCCCGGCTTCGTGCCGGCATACATCCGGCCCATGTTCTGCGAAGGTCGCGGCCCGTTCCGCTGGCTCAGCCTACGCGGCGACCCGGAAGACATCCGCAAGACCGGTGCCTTGGTAAAGCAGATGTTCCCCGACAACAAGACGCTCACCAATTGGATCGACCTCGCCGACGAGCACCTGCCCTGGGAGGGCCTCCCCGCCCGCGTCTGCTGGCTCGGCATGGGCGAGCGGGACCGCTTCGCGCTGGCCATGAACGAGCTCGTCGCCAAAGGCGAGATCGGCCCCATCGCCGTCACCCGGGACCACTTGGATTGCGGCAGCGTCGCCAGCCCCTACCGCGAGACGGAAGCCATGAAGGACGGCAGCGACGCCATCGCCGACTGGCCGCTGCTGAACGCCATGGTCAACATAGCGGCCGGCGCCGACTCGGTGCACCTGCACAACGGCGGCGGCGTCGGCATCGGCTACTCCACGCACGCAGGCCAGGTCGTCGTCCTCGACGGCACGGACCTTGCGACCGAGAAAGCTCGCCGTGTCTTCGTCACGGATCCAGGGATCGGCGTCGTGCGCCATGCTGATGCAGGCTACGACGAGGCCCTGGCGACCGCCAAGGCGCAGGGCGTCCGCACGCCTCTCACCTAGCGCCCGTCGGGCACACGGGGCGCCTCGGGCGTGCGGCATTCACCAAACACCCATCATTGTCGTCGCCGAACGAGAGCCATGCACCGCATGCACATGCTGGATGTGGATGGCGCGAGCAAGGAACTGGCCAAGAAGAGCCTCTTGCAGATCGAACGCGAGACCGCGCTCACCTGGGGAGCCCGAGCCGCCGCCGCGTACGGGAACGCGAGCAGGGCGACCGGCCTGCGCCGTGAGCAGTGGCTGCAAGACGCAGAGAACTACCGCCAGGAAAGCCTAGAGCATGCCGCCATGACCGAGGACCTTGGCTTCTTGACGGGTCTTCTGGACGAGCTGAAAGACGCACGCGCGTCCTCGTGACCTCGCTCCTCTGATCAGGCTACGATCAGGCTGCGTGTTCGGGAGATCGGATCGAGGTCCAGGGACCGGTGTCAAGATCATCCAGGATCGAGATCTGTCCGGGCCCAGACTGGAAGTTGGCGGCCCAACGGTCCACATCTTCGTCCTCGGCGAGGGCGAACAGGTCGATCATGCCGTCGTTGATGCGGACCAAGAGGTCCTGCAGGCTTCCTCTGGCCGTCGTCAGTTGCTGCATGATCGGGGCCCACAGCAGCGCGGCCTTCATCGTCACGTGGAAGTGCACCTCGTCGCCCCAGGGGACTGCGCGGCAGTTCCCGTATTGTTTCGCGAACATCGCCTCGACGTCGTCGGCACCCGCCCGGCTCAGCCCCTCGACGCGGGTGATCGTGGCGTACGACCCCCCTGGCCCCATGGCCGCACCGGGGAAGACGCGCACATACGCGGTGGAGGCGCGGTCGAAACGTGTGAGCCTAGCCAGGGTCAATCCCGAGCCATCTGCATGCACGCGCAGCCACTTCACAGAAAAGCTACAGGAATGGGGCACTTGAACACTTGGCCGGCAGTGCGCCGTGCGGATTCCTTGGCCGCGTGTCCGGTCGTGTTGCCAGGGCGGGGCGTCGCGGCCCCCCTTTCGACCACGAAGGCTGATGAGGGCGGCCTGGGTGACGCAACCATGGAACCCCTTGTCATCGACGGAACCGGCCTCACCATCGAGGACATCGTCGATGTGGCCCGGTCTGGACGCATGGTCGAGGTCACAGACGGCGCATGGGCCGCCGTGGCGGCCAGTCGCGCGGTGGTGGACGACCTCGTGGCGGCCGGAAAGGTCGCGTACGGCATCACCACCGGCTTCGGAGAGTTCGCCCACGTCAGCATCGATCCCACGCAGGTGACGCAGTTGCAGCGCAACCTCTTGATGAGCCACGCCGTGGGCGTTGGTGAGCCGCTGCCGACCCCCGTGGTGCGAGCCATGATGGTCATCCGCGCCAACACTCTCGTGCGCGGCTTCAGCGGCGTGCGACAGGTCCTCGTCGAGCGGCTCATCCATCTTCTCAACAACGATGTCGTCCCCGTCATCCCTAGCCGCGGCAGTGTCGGCGCCTCGGGTGACCTGGCGCCCCTGGCACACATGGCGCTTCCCATCATCGGACTCGGCAAGGTCCGCTACCAGGGTGCGGTGCTCGACGCCTCTGAGGTCCACGAGCGCCTCGGCATCGAGCCCTTGGAGTTGGCGGCCAAGGAAGGCCTGGCCCTCATCAACGGCACCCAGTTCATGGCCGGCAGCGGCGCGCTGATGGTGCATGATGCGACGATGCTGTTGCAGGATGCGCAGATCGTCGCGGGCATGAGCCTCGAGGCGCTCATGGGCAGCACGGCACCGTTCGACGACCGGGTCCATGCCTTGCGCCCCCATCCGGGACAGCGCATCGTGGCGCAGAACGTACGCAACTTGACCCAGGGTAGCGCCATCGTCGAAAGCCATGCCAGCTGCGCCCGGGTCCAGGACGCCTACTCTCTACGCTGCATCCCACAGGTGCTCGGCGCATGCCGCGACCAGATCATGAACGCGCGCATGGCGATCGAGATCGAAGCCAACTCCGTCAACGACAACCCCATCGTGTTCCCTGACGGGGACATCATCAGCCAGGGCAACTTCCACGGCGAACCGATCGCCTTCGCGCTCGACATGCTCGCCATCGTCGTCGCGGAGATCGGCAGCATCGCCGAACGTCGCGTCGAACGTCTCGTCAATCCGGATCTGAGCGAAGGCCTCAAGCCGTTCCTCGTCGACAACGGCGGCCTCAACTCAGGGTACATGATCGCCCAATACGTGGCGGCGGCGCTGGTCTCCGAGAACAAGGTCCACGCGCACCCGGCGAGTGTCGATTCCATCCCCACGAGCGCCAATCAGGAAGACCACGTCAGCATGGGAAGCATCTCGGCGCTGAAGATGTCCCAGGTGCTACGCAATGTCCGCTCTGTCATCGCGATCGAAGCCATGTGTGCCGCGCAAGGCCTTGACTTCAAGCAGGACGAAGGACTTGCGCCGGGCGTCGGCAGCCGCGCCGCCCATGGGGCCGTGCGCAAGCGTGTCAAGCGGTTGGAAGGAGATCGGATCCTCAGCGACGATGTTGCTTCGATCGAAGCGCTGCTGCGCGCGGGGGAACTCCGGGATGCTGTCAAAGCGGCTGGCGTCGAGCTGTACTAGTTCGACGGGATGTCTTGGCAGATGATGCCGATACAGACGCGGACACGCTCGCCATTGTAGCAGGCGCGGACACCTTGCAGGCCGAGGCCGACGGCCGCGCAGTTGTCGTCGCCGATGGTGGCACAGGCAGCGACCTCGCCGGGCTTACCCCAGCACTTGTCGACTTCTTGGGCTTCAGCCGGCATGGCGACGAAGGTCAGGAGCAAAGCAGCGGCAACAAGGAGCACACGCATACGGGGCCACGGGGGCGGTGCTTTAGGAGGATTGTTGGGCGTTTCCGCATTATCCAAGCGGGTGCGGGCGGCTAGGCCACGACCCGGCCCGCGCAGACCACCGTGTCGATGGTGGAGCGGCCCGGTTCATACGCCCAGTGCGCAAGGTCGGGCACGTCGTGGACGATGATATCGGCGCGCTTGCCGGTCTCGAGGCTGCCCACGTCCTCCTGCCATCCAAGGCTGCACGCGGCGTTCCATGTGGCGCCGGTCCAGGCCTGCTCCGGGGTCATCCTGAGCAAGTAGCAGGCCAACTGCGTCACCATGTTCATGCTCGTGATCGGGTTGTTCGGGTTGTGGTCTGAGGCCAACGCCACGGGCACGCCGGCGGCAAGGAACTCCGTGGCCGGAGCCCATTGCGGCTGCATCAGCGTCATGGGGACCGTGGGCAGCAGCGTGGCGATGGTGCCGGCTGCGGCCATGGCCTCGATGCCCTCGGGAGAGACGCGCAGTAGGTGGTCTGCGGTGACGGCGCCCACTTCGGCGGCCAGTTGCGCACCCGCGGTGTTGACGATCTCGTCGGCGTGTAGGCGGGCCTTGAGGCCGTGCCGTTTGGCCGCGTCGAAGATGCTGCGGCCATGCGCGGCGGTGAAGACGCCTTCTTCGACGAAGACATCGCAGTAGGTCGCGATGCCTTGCTTCGCCACGGCCGGGAGCATCTCGTCCACGACCAGGTCGACGTAGCCGTCCACGTCATCCTTGAACTCGGCGGGCACCGCGTGGGCGCCCAGGAACGTGTGGGCCATGCGTGCGCCTTCGGTCTCGAGGGCGCGGCCGGCTTCCAGCATGCGCAACTCGCCGGCGGTCTCCAAGGCGTAACCGGTCTTCGCTTCCAGCGACGTGGTGCCGTTCTTGAGCATCCGGCGAAGACGTGGCCGTGCTTGCGCGACCAAGCCCTGCACATCGAGGGCGCGGGTCTGCTCTCGTGTGTACGCGATGCCGCCGCCCGCTGCCAGGATCTCCATGTAGGATCGGCCAGCCAACTTCATGCCCATCTCGAAGGCGCGGTCGCCACCATAGACGAGGTGCGTATGCGCATCGACAAAACCCGGGGTCACGAGTCGGCCCGCCGCATCGATGGTCTTGCGCGCGTCGCCGTCCCATTCCTCATCCGGACCCATCCACGCGATGCGCCCATGCTCGATGGCGATGGTCTGGCCGGGCAGCACGTCGGCCACCGCGTCCGGTGCGGCGCGGGGGCCAGCGGTCCCTTGCATGCTCAGGACGTTGCCTTTACGGATGGCGAGCTCCACAACGCGTTCAAGACCCAATCGGCGATAAGCCCCCCGATGGCGTTCGAGCCCAGCCCGGCCACCCTCCCGCAGCCCCGCGCAGACGCACCCGACCCCCGCTTCGTGGACCTGTTCGTGGACGGCGACGCGGACATCGACCTGGCAGGCGTCCCATACGACGCATCCGTGCTGGGTCGAAAAGGGGCCAAGGCCGGCCCTACCGGCATCCGCGAAGCGTTCCGCTTCCTCTCCACCCATGATCCTGGAGGTCCGTGCATGGAGGGTCTGCGTATCCGCGACCACGGCGACGTGACCGGACTCGACGAAGACGTCCTTGCATCGCACGCCCGCGTCCGCGATGCTATCAGCACCCTGCACGCCCGCCCGGGGCGGACCGTCTTGTTGGGTGGCGACCACGGACTGACGTTTCCCCACATCCAAGCCCTCGCGGACACCGTCGAAGGCAACATCGGCATCGTCGTCATCGATGCGCACTACGACCTCCGGGACTACTCCGGGCAGCCGTCCAGCGGCACGCCGTTCTACCGCATCCTGACCGAACTCGACGGCAGGGTCAAGGGGGGCAACATCGCCGAGATCGGCATCCGTCCCTGGGCCAACACCCGCCTGCTGGCCCGTCGCGCCGACGACATGGGTGTGCGCATCCACACCATGCGAGACGTGGAGAACCACGGCATCGATGCCGTCGTCGACGACGCCTTGGAGAGTGCCGGGGATGGCGTCGACCATCTGTGGCTCAGCATCGACATCGACGGCCTGGACCAATCCATCGCCAGCGGCTGCAGCGCCCCGGGGGCCGGCGGACTCACCTTCGGCCAAGCCGACCGCATCACTCGCCGCGTCGCCACCGATCCGCGCTGCCGCGGCATGGACCTGCTCGAGGTGGCGCCCACACTCGACCCGACAGGCAACACCTGCCGGACCGCTGCGCAGCTGCTGGCCTCGTTCATCGGGGCCTCCACTCCGGCAATGGACTAGGGGCCTAGGGAGCAGCTTCGAGGAGCCGAGGCTCGAGCCCAGCCCAGGGGCTCGTGTCGAAGTCCTTCTCGGCGTAGACATCTGCCCGCGTGGCCGCACCCTGCAGCCGGCCGCGGATCGCGGCCTCGGGCAGGTCGACGATGGCCTGCACGAACATGGTGACGTATCCGTCGATGATCCTGATGTGTGGTGGCCCGAACAGATCTTCAAAGGCCCGGAGGTTGGTCAAGGCGTCTGCCCACAGGCGCTTGGCCGGCATGTCCACCAGGATCAATGCCCCGTCGCCGGCTCCTGCGACGCTGGCATTGCCGTATTGCTTGATCAGGACCTCGACGATCTCCTCATACGGGACGCGCCGAAATCCTTCAAGGCGCGCGCAAGTGGGGTACACGGTCCCCTCGGGCCGCTTGGTTGGTGGGCCGACGAGGAGATGGACCGTGCCGCCGCGGTCATGGCGGGTCAGTCGGGCGTAGGCCAGGCCCTCGCCGTCAAAGCTGATCGAGAACCACGACATCGAAGTGCCAGTGTTCTCCCCGGTGAAAACGGTTTCCCGGGCTCAGTGCTTGCCGGGCTTCGCCGCATCCTCGGCGCGGGCGGCGCGCTCGGCGGCGCGCTGGGCTTTGGCCGCAGCTCGTTCGGCCGCGCGGACGGCCTTGGCCGCGTCTTTGTCGGCCCGTCGCACATCCCGTTCGGCCGCTCGGGTCGCGGCGCGCTCCGCTCGGGTCGGCGTCACGGTCTCCGGATCTGCATCAGGCGTCGGCCGCGTCCATGGCGCGTCATGGGCGCTGCGGCGCGCGATGGCGACCGCGTCCACGATGGCCCAGATCAGGCCGACCGCGCCAGGGATGATGAGCGGATAGCTGCCGAAGATGACCAGCGATGCCTGCGCGATGCCGCGGCCCAGCAACTTGCTGTGCGGGTTCTTGATGCCTGCGATGATGGCGCCCACGCCTGGGATGGGCACGATCTGGAGGATGATGCAGACAGGGCGCAATGCCGGGCCGAGGATGAGGGGTCGTGCCAAGGGTAGGTCTCCAGATGGCTGGTCGTTTTTAACCGGCCTTGTCGGGATGTCGTACTAAGCGTCGACCGGGGGCTCGCTCTTGACAAAGATCATGACGCCCGTGACGATGGACCACAGGAAGCCCACGACGATCAGCGCCGTCAAGAGTTGGACGATGCCGAAGATGAGGTACTTCTTGTCTTCCTGGTTGCCTGCTGCGACCAATGTGCCGGTGCCCGGCAGTAGGATGTTCAGGACCAAGCACACAATACCCCACGGTTTGCGGGTGACGATCGGGACCACGCTCCGGCCAGGTCGGGGAGCGGACAAAAGGGTTGGGAAAAGGAGTG
>JBFIDG010000013.1:0-24484 GCA_041581335.1 Thermoplasmatota archaeon | reverse complement strand
TCGGCGGTGATCTCGACGCCTTCTTCCTTGGCGATCTTCCGGATGTACTTCTTGATCTGGTCCGTCTGGAGCGGGCGGAACCGGAAGACGGCGCAGCGGCTCTGGATCGGGTCGATGATCTTGGAAGAGTAGTTGCAGCTCAGCACGAAACGCGTCGTCTGCGTGTAGCGCTCCATGGTGCGGCGCAGGGCCGACTGGGCGTCGTGGGTCAAGGCATCGGCCTCGTCCAGGAAGACGATCTTGAAGCCGGTGCGGTCGGTCGTACTGACCCGGGCGAACTCCTTGATCTTGCCACGGACCACGCCGATACCACGCTCGTCGGAGGCATTGAGTTCCAAGAAGCGACCCTTCCAGTCTTCGCCCCAGAGGTCCTTGGCCAAGGCGATGGCACTGGTGGTCTTGCCCGTGCCGGGGGGTCCGGCGAACATCATGTGGGGGATGCTGTTGTTCTGGACGTACGCCTTGAGGCGCTCCACGGTGTCCTCTTGGCCGACCACGTCGTCCAAGCTCTTGGGCCGGTACTTCTCCACCCAGACATCCTTCATTGCGCCGGCCAGCGAGGTGGGGTTGATGAAGGGTCTGTTCAGCGCTGAAGCTACTCCAGGGCGGCTTTGACGCCGGCCAGCCGCGCCAGCGGCACGATGGCCACGACGCTGCCGGCGGGGAGCTCCCCGAGCCGCTTTGCCATGTGGGCCTCACGGGCGGACTCCACGACCTTCAGGCTGGGGATCTTGGTCTGCATCGCATCGAACGCGCGCACCAGCTCTGCTGCGTCTGAGGCGTCCTTGAACGTCGCCTTCATGATCTTTGGTTGTAGCCGGCTGTTGCGGATCACGTCCCACATGCGGTTGGAGCGCACGAAGACCTCGGCGTGGGCCTCGTCGTCCAGGTCAAGCGCTTCGACCGGGGCGTCGTTCTGGGTCGCCCAGCGGAACGCCGCTTCCAGGTCCGGGCTCGGCAGGCGCACGTCACCGAAGCGCTCGAGGAGGTGCAGGAGGCGTGCCTGGAGTGGGTCAAGGGATGCGAACCCCTCGTCGTCCTCCTCGGCATCCGGCGTCCGGATGTCGTGGATGCTCTCGAGGCCGGGCGCGCCGGCGCCGACCTCGTAGGTGGGCTTGGCCGTGGCCGGGATGAGGCTGCTGGGGTCGTCGCTCTCGGCCAGCACCTTGAGGGCGGGTAGGTCCTCGGGCGGGATCCCCAATGCCACCTGGTCCGGGCGCACGCGGTCCAAGAGGGCCGCCACGGCCTCTCCGTCGGGGACGAAGCCTGGGATGCTGCCGACCAGGTGCACCTGGCGGCCTGCGACGGTGAGGTCGAACTGTTCCACGGGCCGGGCAGACAGAGGGGGGCCATGAACCATCTGGCCCGGGGCCGCACCCTTAAAATCCCACAAAGCTACACGCAGACATACAGGGCTCCACATGAAGATCGACATCGGCACGGAAGGCAAGATCCTCGGCACCAAACGCGTCAGCCCCAACGGGCAGGTCAGTGGACTGAGCGAATACGCCGGCGAAGAGGTGCTCATCATCTACCCTGGTCCTCGCGAGCCGCGTATCAAGATGGAGGCCAAGGACTACCTGCACGAGGTCGAGAAGGCGGTCCACAACCAGATGAAGACCGCCTTCGGCCAATACAAGGGTCTGAAGGAGCGTTACAAGGACGAGACCGAGGCGACGCGGGCGTTCATCAAAGAGAAGTCCCCCAAGACCTTCCAGGGGCTCATCGAGAACGTCGACGTCTGGGTCGGCGGCCAGGTCAAGAAGGCCGAGAAGAAGGTCGCCCGCAAGCTCGGCGACGAAGAGTAGTCTCGGCCGGTCCCCTTAACGCTAAGAACGGTCCCACGACTCGGCGACCGTGGCCGGCACGGTCCTGAAAGTATTCGGCATCTTGTTCTTGCTCGCAGGCATCGTCCTTGCCCTTGTGGGCGTCGGCGCGGCGGTGTTCGGCGCGCTCGATGCCAAAGACCACCAAGAAGAGCAGGGGCCGCTGGGTATCGGCAAGGACGAGGATCGCCAGAAGGCCGATGAGGCGCTGGTCGCAGGCGGCGCACTGGCCACCGGCCTGGGCATCATCCTGGTGTTCGTCGGCATCATCTTCCTGCTCGTCGGCGGCCGTGACCGTGGTCAACAACAGCAACAGGTCATCCTTTCGACCGGGGCCGCCGGCGATGTCATCGGCCAGCAACAGCAGAGCCCCGGCGCGAGCAGCGACCGGCGTACGGGCCTCGCGGTCGCTGGGGTCGTGGCATTGCTGCTCGTCGTCGTCCTGGCTGCTGGTCTTGTGGGCGACAACCCCCTGTCGGAAGCGCTCAGCGGCGCTCCCGAGCAGCCCGTCATCTCCTCCGATAGCCACATCGGCAACATGGGTCCCGCGTTGTACGCGGGCGCCGGGCCTTCGTACGGAGGCCACCAACAGGAGTTTGTCGCGCCCTACGAGACCCAGAGCCTCCGCTTGCAGTATGTCTGGAGCGACTTCACGGGCGGCGCAGAGCGCCTTCGTCTCGTCGTCTCCGTCGAGACGGGGTCCGGGGTTGAGGCCGTGGCGACCCGCACCATCGTCTCGGGGGATGTGCTGGAGATTGACGGCGACGCTGTCGTCAAAGGCGGCGACTGGAGCGGCATGAGCGTGCGGTTCCGCATCGAACCTGCTGACGCGGGGGTCTACCAAGGCCAGCCGTTCGAGGGTGTCATCCAGTGGATGCGCTAGATCTTCATCCACTCGACGCACGCCTCCAGCGCCGCCGCCATGCGCTCGGCCGGCATCGTCGCTGGATGGCCGTGGCCTGGCAAGACCCGGGTGAAAGTAAGGCCGCGTAGCCGTGCCATGGAGACGATCTGTGCATCCCAGCTGTACCAGCACGCTCGCCGGAACGCCTTGAGCCGACCGGCGGCCGGGTCCCACGCCAGGTGGTCGCCTGTGAAGAGCGTCTGGTTGACCAGGTAGCAGGTGCTGCCCTCGGTATGGCCTGGGACGGGGATGGCGGTCACCCCGGGGAGGATCTCCGTGGCGACATCGATATCGAACACGACCTCCGCGTCGGGGATGGCATCGGCGTCCGCGGCATGGATGAACCGCCGCGCGCCGAAACGGTCCGCGAACCGCGCATGGTCTGCCACATCGTCGCGGTGGGTGAACAGCATCCCTTGTACGCCGCCCATCTCATCCAACTGGCGGGCCAATGGCTCACTGAAGCGGGGCGCGTCGACCATGATGTTGCCCGCTGCCGTGGCGACCAGGTACGACGCAGCGCCGAAGCTGCTGCGGTCATGGAACCCTAGGTGCCACAGTCCGTCCGTGATGGCGTCTGGGAAGGAATCTCGGGCCCTGCGGATGTCTCGTACGTCGCCGCCGCCGATGCTCCCCGTCGGGCACGACACTGCCGCTTGCAGCGCGCGGCGCCGAATGCCGCCGTCGGCGGGTTGCCTGATGACAGCGCTCATGCCTCCGCGGTCCGCGAAGGTCCCCGGGGCCATCCACATGCATGTGCCGCAATCGATGCATGAATCGTCCACGAAGAACTCGCCCTCGGCGTTCTCGGGCCGTCGGCGGGCCGCGTTGGCCATGCAGAGTCATCCATGGCCAGGGCCTTGGCCGTTGCCCTACGGGAACGCCGCTGGCAACGCCGAGGAGACAAGGAAGAAGGAGGGGGAATGAGGGGTGGCGTCGGGGAGACTAACCGCGGGCCATCTTGGCGGCGTGCTCAGCCGCCTGCTCGTCCGCGGTCTGGCCGCTCTGGGCCGCCAGACGGTCCAGTTCCTTGGCCAGCTTGGCCGAGTCGGGCACCTCGCCGATGACGTCCTTGACCTTGCCAAGGAGCTTCTCGAGCTTGGTGATGTCATTGGCGACATAGGGGGCCGTTTCAGAGCTGGCTCCGAGCGCCTGGGCGCCTCCGCGGAGCAGACTCGTCAACTCGAACGGCACGACGATCTTTGTCGACTTGCCATCGGCCAGCTTGCCGAGTGCTTCGAAACCGAGCACAGCCAGGGCCTTCTGGTCAAGGGGTGCAGCACCCATGCTCAAGACGTGCAGCGCCTGTGCCTGGCCCTGAGCGCGCAGGATCTGCGCCTTGCGCTCACCATCGGCTTCTAGGATGCGGCTCTGGCGGTTGCCTTCCGATTGCAGGATGGCGCCGCGCTTCAGGCCCTCGGCCTCCAGGATGGCTGCCTGGCGCTGACCGTCGGCGCGCAGGATGGCGGCACGGCGTTCACGCTCGGCGGACGTCTGTTCTTCCATGGCCGACTTGACGCGGGGCACGGGGTCCACTTCGCGGATCTCGACGCCTTCCACCCGCACACCCCAGGCATCCGTCGATTTGTCAAGGATGTCCTGCAGGCGGCCATTGATCTTCTCGCGCTGGTTCAGCACGTCGTCGAGGTTCATGTCGCCGATGACGCTACGCAGGGTCGTCTGCGCAAGCGCCACGGTGGCGATCTTGAAGTTGCTGACCTCGAAGTAGGAGCGTTCCGGGTCGATGACGCGGATGTAGATGATGGCGTCCACGTTGGTGGGTGAGTTGTCCTTGGTGATGACCTCTTGACGAGGGACGTCCATGACCTGCGTACGCATGTCAAGGCGCACCACGCGGCTGCCGAACGGGATGACGAAATTGAGACCGGTGTTCAGTTTGCCGCGGTACTTGCCCAGGAAGATGTACAGGCCCTGTTCGTACGGTTGGACGATGCGGATACCGCTGACCAAGAACAGGACGATGAGGGCGATCGCGATGCCGGCGAGGACGAATGCTATGGCTGCCATGATTACTTGCTCCTAACGTTGAGAATGAGGCCGTCGACGCTCTCGACGACGATGGGGGTCCCGGCGGTCAGCGGCATGTCGGCGGTGGCGTGCCAGCGTTGGCCAGAGACGCGCACTTCACCGGTGCCGCCGGCGGGGATGTCTTGCTCCACTTTGCCTTCAAGGCCGGGGAGGCTGTCTTTGCTGAGTGTGATGGGCTTCTCGCCGGGCGGTGCCCACTTGCGGTAGCCCCAGATGGTGCCGGCGCTCGCCACGATGGCGATGACGACGGTCAGCAAGGCGCCCCAGGCCGTGAAAATGGTGGTCCCCATGATGATCACGAGGATGCCCATGATGACCATCACCGTCCCGACGACGGCGATGAAGATACCGGGGTTCATGATCTCCAAGAAGATGAGGAGCATACCGCCCAGAATGAGGCCCAGACCGATCCACGTTGTTACGTCCATCACAGCTACCTGACTGCCGTTCCAACCGTGGGGCGGTTCATAAGTGCATGCGCCGGCTCTCGAAGGAGACACCGATCTTGACAGCCTGCGTCGGGTCGTGCCACCAAAGCGCCGGGCGCATGACGTGGTCGTCGGCCGGACGGCTCGCCAGGGCGTCGGGGTAGCGCGCGGCGGCGGGATGTCCTCGACCGGTGCGGCCGGCGTGCCTCGGGGTCCGGCGCGGGCTTACGCCTTGCTGGCAGGCCAGGCGACCGCGCCTGCCGGTGGCCGGCTGCCTGGCGGGCGGCGGAGCAGGCGCCTAGAACCGTGCCGCAAGCCAAGCGGCCAGCTCGGCCGTCGGGACCCGGGTCTGTTCGGTGGTGTCCCGGTCGCGTACCGTGACGGCCAGGTCATCAAGGGAGTCTGGATCGATCGTGACGCAGTACGGCGTGCCGACCTCGTCTTGCCGCGCGTAGCGGCGGCCGATGTTCCCGGACTCATCGTAGTCGGTCATCATGCCGGCGGCGCGCAGCTCGCGTTCGAGTTGCTGCGCCAGGTCTGGCAGACCGTCCTTGCTGGTCAGGGGCAGGATGGCCGCTTGGACCGGCGCCACGGCGGGCGCCAGATGCATGACGGTGTAGGGTTCGCCGTTCTTCTCGCCCTTCTCGTAGGCGTGTTCCCAGAGCGCGTACAGGATGCGGTCGACGCCGAAGCTGGGCTCGATGACGCGGGGGATGACCTTGCGCGCCGTGACCTTCCACTCGCCGTCGATGCTCTGGTATGCCTCCGCGGGGATCTCCACATCGACGCCATCGATCTCGATGGTGAGCGGGCCGTCGCCTGGCACCGCGTCCTTGGGGCCGTTGATGATGAGGTCGTCGGCGAGCCACGCGCCGTCGAAGGTCTTGTGGGCCGCGTCCCCGAGCATCTTGACCTGGTCATCGAAGACAGCCTCCAAGGCGGCAGCGATCTTCTTGGCTTCGCCCTTGAACGTGCGGCCAAGGATGCCCATGACGGGGACCAGCTTGCGGGCGTGGAACAAGTAGGGCTCATCGAAGTCGACGACGACCTGGAAGTCGCCGGGCTTGCCGGTGGCAGTGGCGTGCTGGGTCAGGTCGTAGCAGCCGCGGTCGGCGATGCCGACGCATTCGACCCAGTTGTAGCGCTCGCTGTGGAACTCGGCGTCCCAGCAGTCGTTGGCGTAATGGGCCATCTCGTCGGCTTCATGCTGACGGAAGCGCATCTTGGTCGGATCCATACCCGCCTTGACGAGGAAATCGTTGGTGAGGGCTAGGAAGTATGCGAGAGCCTCGTTTCCGACCACCCCTTGTGCGACGGCCTCGCGGAACGTCATGCGGTGCTCATTGTGCTCGCCGTCGAGGAACGTCGCCGTGACGCCGCAGCGCGGGTCGGTGCCGAAGGCGGCGAAGGGCTGGCTGGTGTCGAGGAAGAACACCTCGGCCTCCATCATGTGGAACTCCCGTAGACGGAGCATGCCCTGACGCGGGCTGATCTCGTTGCGGTTGCTGCCGCCAAGCTGGATAGCGCCGAACGGCAGCTTGCCACGGAAGTGACGCAACAGATGGGGGAAGTCCGTGAAGATGCCCTGGGCGGTCTCCGGGCGCAGGTACCCCGTGCGGCCACTGCCCGGACCGATCTCCGTGTTGAACATGAGGTTCATGGGGGCTGCCGGCGTGAAGACGGCGTCGCCACAGACCGGGCATTTGGCCTTCAGCGCCGCGATCTGCGCGTCGATCTCTTGGGCGCTCAGGGCATCCGCCGTCGTGTCGCCTGCATAGCCGGCACCTTCGATGAGGTGGTCCGCGCGGCTCGGGTGGCCATTGGCGCACTTGACGACGAGGTCGGTGAACTCGTCGACGTGACCAGAGGCCTTGAGGACCTCATGCATCGTGACGCGGGGACACTTGACCTCGGCCATGGGGACCGCGGAGCCGATGAAGGTCTGGCGCCAGAGTTCTTCGAAGCGGCGCTTCATGGCGGCGCCCATCGGGCCGTAGTCGTAGAAGCCGGCCATGCCACCATACAGTTCGTAGCTGGGGTAGAGGAACCCGCGGCGCTTGGCCAGGTCCATCACGGCGTCGGTCTTGTCCATGCCCGGGCGACTCGGCGGCGCTTGATAATGGCTTCAGGCCGCTTCTGCGCCAGAGGCGTCGTCGCCACGGTATGGTGGATCTTCGCTGAAGCGGACGCCGAGCTCGATCTCGACCGGCGCGAACACCGCTTCCAGCTCTGCCAACAGGTCCTCGACGGCGGCCGCGTAGGCGTCACGGTCACGGTTGACCTCCGGCGCGTCCTCGTCGTCCGGCAAGAACTCGGGGGCGTAGATGCTGGCCAGCGTCGGAATACCTGGTGCCCACTGGATGAGTTCGCCACGATGGCCGCCGCGGCTGAACCCGTCCTCGTCCAGCCGGGTCAGGTACTCGTACAATGGATGCGAGAGGATGACGTCCTCCAGGTCGGGGCAGGTGACGTGCCGGTTCATCCAACCGGCGACGACGTCGTCCGGGGCGAGCCACCCGTCACCTTCCGGGTCATCGATGATCAGGAGGCGCTCTTCTTCGGTACTGGCCAGGTGTTCCTTGCGGAAGCCCTGGTCAGGCACGATGCGCAGGATGGTGCCGCCCTCGGCGATCAGGAACGGCAGCATGTCCTCGTCGTAGAAGTCATCATCCGCAAGGAGTTGGATAGCGCCGGCGCCGTAGCACTCCGGGTGGCGCAGCAGAGCCGCGACGGCCTGCCAGGCGGCGCGGCTCAGCGCCACGCCTCCGGGTCCATGTTGGGTTCCATGCCCGGCTTCTGACGCACTGGGCGCGGGATGCCCGGCAAGACGACCCAATAGGCCAAGGCGCCGTTCTCCAACAGTGGGTCGGGGAGGCCGGCGATGTCGCGGCCGTGGTAGCTCATCATGCGCATCAGGTCCGCCTCAGGCACGTCCGGGGCGACCTGGCGCACCTGGGCCGCCTCGCTGAGCAGGTTGCCGTCTTGCAGCATGCCGTTGTCCGTGCCGAGTGCCAGGGTGCAGCCGGCCTCGAGCATCGCTTCGATGGGTGTCGTCATGCCGAACCAAGCATTGCTGCGGGGGCACGCGACGATCGGCGTCCCGGCGTCTGCGAGCTCTTCGAAGTCGTTCGCCTTCCCTTGGGTCATGTGGACGACGTAGCTCGGGTCCAGACTGATGATCTGGTCGATGGGGTCGCGGCGGTCTTCACTGGCATGGAACGCGAAGGGCTTGTGGGCGGCGCGACACGCCTCACCCCAGTCTTCGAGGACCTTGCGGGGCATGTCGCGCAGGCCGCTGAGACCGATGCCGTCCATGGCCTCCAGCAGCGCCGGGACCTCGGTCTCCACGAATTCAGGCTTCGGGGGTCGGCCATGGATGATGGCCTCCGTGTCCAGTTCGAGGCTGCGGAGCCACTGCGCGCCTCGCAGGCCGCCTTCGCGGAAGTCGATGAACGCGCTTGTGCCCGTCGCGGCCATCTGCTGTGCGTGTGCGATGACCGCCGCGGTCTGCTTGGCTGGATCGGCAGTGGCCAGGAACTGGTGCTTCCAGCCATTGGGGCCGACGAGCTCCTTCACGGTGCGGGGCTTGTTAGGCTCCGGTCGCAGGAAGGCGTCCGCCACGTGTGTGTGGGCATTGACGAGTCCAGGGACGATCCAGCCCCGTGCGACGGCGTCATCGTGATCGCCTTTGCCCCAGCGGCGCACTTTGCCGCCCTCCACATCGATCCAGCCCTGGACGACGTCGCGGCGACGGACGATACTGCCGGCAAAGACGGGCACGATCGTGCCACCGGGGCCTGCGTCAAAGCCTTGAGCCTTGGACCCCGTGCCCGGACCGTTGTCCAGTCATGTCCTCGCCATCGATGCCGGTACCACCGGGATCACCGCATTGCTGCTTGACGCGGAGCGCCGGGTGCAGGCCCGTGCCTATGAGGAATTCGCGCAATCCTATCCTCGCTCTGGTTGGGTCGAGCACGACGGCGTCGAGATCCTCGACGTGGCGCAGCGGGTCGCCACCAAAGCCCTCGGTGAAGCCGCCGTCGCCCCCCAGGACGTCGCCATCGGCATCACGAACCAACGGGAGACCACCATCGTCTGGGACGGGGATGGACGCCCCATCCATCCGGCGATCGTCTGGCAGGACCGCCGCACCGCCCAGCGCTGCCGCGGACTGGCGGATGAGGCCCCCGCGATCCGGGCCAAGACCGGTCTCGTCACGGACCCTTACTTCTGCGCGACCAAATTGGAGTGGCTGCTCCGGAACGTGGACGGCGCCGGGGCCGCTGATCAGCGCTTCGGCACCATCGATACGTGGCTCGCGTGGTCCCTCACCGGCCAGCACGTCACCGACCCCACGAACGCCAGCCGCACCATGCTGTGGGACATCCATAAGAGCCGCTGGGACCCAGACCTCCTGGCGCTCTTCGGCGTACCGGAGCACCTGCTGCCCGACGTGGTGCCCAGCAGCCACGTCATCGGCACGGTGCGGTCGGGGCCACTCAAAGGGGCCACACTGGCCGGCCTGGTCGGGGACCAACAGGCAGCGCTCTACGGGCAAGGCTGCACGGGGCCCGGGCAGGCCAAGAACACGTACGGCACTGGCTGCTTCCTGCTGCAACACACGGGGACGGTTGCCGTGCAGTCCCAGCATGGGCTCCTGACCACCAGGGCCGCCAGCCTGGACGGCTCGCCCCAGTATGCGTTGGAAGGTAGCGTCTTCGTCGGCGGGGCCGCTGTGCAATGGCTCCGTGATGGCCTGAAGATCATCGACTCCAGTCCGGGTGTCAACGACCGGGCCTCCGAAGGCACGGACAACGGGGGTGTGGTCGTGGTGCCGGCCTTCGCCGGCCTCGGGGCGCCGTACTGGGACCCGGCGGCACGGGGTGCGATCCTTGGCCTCAGTCGGGGCACGACACGGCGTCACATCGCCCGTGCCACGTTGGAGGCCATCGCCCACGAATGCCACGACGTGCTGGAAGCCATGGAACAGGATTCGGGCGTTCCGCTGCCTGCCCTGCGCGTCGATGGCGGCGCCGCCGCCAGTGATCTGTTGATGCAGGCACAGGCGGATCTGCTCCAGTGCCCTGTCGAGCGTCCAGAGAACCTCGAGACGACGGCCCTTGGCGCGGCGGCGCTTGCCGCACATGCGGTGGGCCTCCCCTGGCAGAGCGACGATCCCCATCTGGCACGGTTCGAACCTCGTCTGGCAGGCGACGATGTGGCGGAGCGGGTCCGCCGTTGGCGCTCTGCCGTCGCGGCCGTCCGATCGTTCGGGTGAGCCGTCAGTCGTTGTCGGGGGTGCTGTGCACCAGGAACTCCGCTTCTCGGTACGCCAGACCCATGAACAACATGGCCGCCAACGCGAAGGCCGGCCCGATCACATAGAACGCGGAGGCCGCGAGGGTGAGCCCTGCGCCGAACCAGGATGTCCAGGCACGGCGGAGGTTGAATGCGTCACGGGCTCCGGCGATGCCCACCAGGCCGGCCACGGCCGAGAAGACCGCCATCGTCATCGGTCTGCTCGCGAGCAGGGGTGCGGTGATCCGGTCCGCAGCGAGCAACCCTGCCTGTAGGAGACTCAGCGCCGCGGCGGTCGTCAAGAACACGCTCGCCATGATCGCCTTGTCGGGCCATTCATGGGCGTGGACCCGGTGGATGTCGAGGTGTGTCTCCTCGCCCTCCTGGAAACTCCGGATCAGGGGCCAGATCGCCAGCACGCACAACAATGTGGATGCCCCTAGCATGCCGAAGCTGACAGCCCCCGCCAGCAGACCGAGCACCGTGAGGAGCCATGATTGCTGCCTGTATGCGAACCCGCCAAGGATCGCAGCGAGCACGCCCGTCACCAGTACCCACCAGGTCGGCACGTAGTACACGAACAGGCTCTGGTCCTGGCTCCAGGAGGCGCCTGCCGCCGTGAGCGTCCCTTGCATCACGGCCAACATCCCGGCGGTCAGGGCCAAAAGTGCTGCGACAAGGATCTTATCAGGCCATTCGGGAGCGTGGCCACGGCCGGTCATGGCGGTCCACCGCGCTGGGTATACTTGGACGTTGGGCCGGATGCCCTGGTCGGCCGGGCCCCGTCGCGTCGGCCCGGTCCTGCGTGCCCGGCTGGGAAGGCGCTACGCTTTGAGGTGGCGCAAGGCGTCGCCCAGGACATCCATGGCGCCGTTGATCTGGTCGGCGTCGATGTTGAGTGGCGGGATGAAGCGCAGGCTGCTCTTGCCGCAGCCAAGGGTGATGAGGCCGCGCTTCCAGAGCTCTGTCTCCAGGGCGTTACGGAGCTTCGGGTCCTGGGTGCCGTCGGCATGGGCGAACTCGATGGCCCGCATCAGGCCCAGGCCGCGGCTGTCGTGGATGCTCTCGTGCTCTTCCTTGAACTCGGCCAGGCGCTGGGCCATGACGAGGCCCATCTTGTGTGCGTTGTTGATCAGGTCCTCTTCTTCCAGGACGTCAAGCGTGGCAAGGCTGCTGGCGCAGGCGACGAGGTTGCCGCCGTAGGTGTTGCTGTGGCTGCCCTTCTCGCCGAAGTCCAGGTCGGGGCGGATGACGGTGGCGCCGATGGGGATCCCGCTGCCCATGGCCTTGGCGATGCTGATGATGTCTGCCTTGACGCCGAAGTGCTCGGCGCCGAACCACTTGCCCGTGCGCCCGAAGCCGGTCTGGACCTCGTCGGCGACCAACAGGATGCCATGGTCGTCGCACAGTTTGCGCAGCATCTTGGGGAACGGCTTCGGGGGGACGACGTACCCGCCCTCGCCTTGGATCGGCTCCCAGAACAGTGCCGCCACGTCCTCGGCGGGGAGGTTCCAGCTGAACAGGGCCTCGATGTGCTCGATGGCTCGATTGGCCAGCTCCTGCGGCTCTTCGTAGCCGTTGACGCCCCAGATGTTCCGGAGCGGGTGCGGGAAGTGGGTGTGGGTCACGCCCGGCATGCTGGGGAAGAACCCCTCTTTCTGGATGTATTTGGACGCCGTGAGGCTCAGGGCCCCCATGGTGCGGCCGTGGAACGCCCCCAGGAACGAGATGAACTGGTGGCGGCCCGTGGCTTTCTTGGCGATCTTGATGGCTGCTTCGTTGGCTTCGGCGCCGCTGTTGCAGTAGAACGTCTTGTGGTTCCGGCCGGTGACGGGTACGATGGCGGAGAGGCGCTTGGCCAGCTCCGCCTGGGGGGCGTAGTAGAAGTCGGTGCCGGCGAAGTGCATCAGTTCCGCGGCCTGCTGCTGGACGGCCGCGACGATCTTTGGGTGGCAGTGCCCGACGTTCAGGACGCCGATGCCGGCTGCGAAATCCAGCAAGATGTTGCCGTCCACATCCTCCACGACCACGCCGCGGCCGGTCTTGGCCGCGACCGGGGCGGTCTTGGTGGTTGTCACGAGATACTTGTCGTCCATGCGCACGATCTTCTTGGCCTCGGGGCCGGGGATCGGGTGGTGGATGACTGGCTTGGATTCCTTGCCGGTGATGGTCATACGATCGCCTCTACGATATAGTGAGCAAGGAATGGCTGTACGGTTTAGCGGTGCCGGTCAGAGGGAGCGCCTACCAGGTTTGGCGCTATGCCTTGCCCCCTGTGCGGATTCCGTAGCCCAAGGCCCAAATAGGGGGTCCAAGTCGCCGGCCGCCATGGGCCCTGGGGACCTCCTCCTGCTACTCATTCCTTTGTTGGTCGTCGTCGACCCGCCGGCCAGCTTGGGCCTGTTCCTGGGCCTCACGCAGGGGCGCACCCGCAAGCAGCGCATCCAGGTGGCTGTCAAGGCGACCGCCTTCGCTTCGCTGGTGCTGATCATCTTCGCTGCTACCGGCAAGGGCCTGCTCGGGCACCTCGGCATCGAGATCTATTCGCTGCAGGTCGCCGGCGGCCTGCTGCTGGTGATGATCGGCCTGCGGATGCTGCGTGAAGGGCGGGAGATCCCTCGCCGCGAGATCCGCGAGATCCACCTGCCCACTGGAGGCGCCCATTCCCCGGACGACGCCGACGGCGACCCCAGCTTTGTGCCCCTTGGCATCCCCATGCTGGCCGGCCCCGGCGCCATCAGCCTGGTCATCGTGCAGACCACTGAATTCGGTGTCAGCCTCGTCGCGGCGAGCATCTTCGGGGTCATGCTCATCACGCTCCTGGTCCTGATGGCGGCGGCCCGTCTGCAGGGCCTGATCGGTGAGACCGGCTCTCGGGTCATCACTCGCATCATGGGTATCCTGACCGTCGCCTTCGCGGTCCAGTACATCCTGGACGGCATCGACGGCTGGCTGGCCTAGAGCGCCGGCAGTTCAAGGGGTGGCAAGGCAGGTAGCTCCGGGAGGGCTGAAGCCTCGGTCCCACTGTCGTCTGCGCTCGATGGGCTCTCCGCAGCCGGCTCAGCGCTCTGTCCACCGGACGGGGCCGGCGCACTTTGGCCGCCAGATTCGGCGCCGGGCGCTGCGGCCTCCTGATCGGCGTGCGGGGCGGCCTCCGCGTCGTTCTGCGAAGGCCCCGACGCTGCGGCTGCACTCGTCTGGGCTGGCTGGACGTCGCCTTCGGCTTCGTGGGTCTGTTCCTCCGGCGGCCTGTCGTCGCCGCACCCGGCCAAGGAGACAGCAAGGATGGCAAGAACGGCCCACATCCAACGCATAAGGGCGACCACTCCGGGCGACTATTGGAGGTTGATGGAAAGTGCGCGGGCCCTCAGGCCTAGCGGAAACCGAGCTTGGGCAGGTTGGCGTACAAGCCGCGACGCCATAGGTCGGCCAGGCTCTGGTCGGCGTTCTCCGGCCGCAGCGGGCACAGCACACATTCGGGCTCCGATGCGCAGCACGCCTCGGCGCGCAGGGCGGCGGTCTCGGGGCGGCCGTCGGGCAGCGTCATGGATCGCCGAGCAGTTGCTCCCGCAGCAGGTCCTTCAGGCTCCGGTTGGCGTTCTCGGGCCTGAACGGGCAATACGAGCATTGCTGGGGTGAATCGCAGCAGACCTGGAGCCGCCGGACTTCGTCCCCGGTCCGCGGTGGGCGGCCTAGCCAGCGGTTCATGGGCGATCGCCAGGGGGTCGGCCCGTAGCAACACGCTTCGCCACGAGCATCAGTATTCCTTCAGGATGAGGCGGCTCGTCGTCGCCTCGGTGCCTGGGATCTCTCGGATGCGGTCGATGAGGTCGTTGAGTTTGCCAGGGTCGTGGCAATCGGCCACGACGACGATGTCGTGGTCTCCCGTGACCTCCCACGCCGCCTCGACGCTGTCCCAGCCAGCGATCTCTTTCGTGACGTTGCTGGTGTTGGTGTTGTTCGTGACCCGGACCTCGATGAGTGCCTTCACGTTGCGCCCGGCGGTCCGGATGGTGAACTTGCGGATGATGCCCTCGTCGGTCAAGCGCTTGATGCGGGCACGCACGGTGCCTTCGCTGGTGCCGACGGCTTTGGCCAGAGCGGTGAACGATTCGCGGCCGTTGTCTCGCAACAGCAGCATCAATTGGCGGTCGACCTCATCCATGGCCTACGGACTTCGTGGCACGTTTTAGGGATATCGTGGCGTGGCCCTATTGACGAACCCCTGGCCCGAGGGGATGGGTCGGCAGCGCCCTTCGGGCCACCTGCCTCGACAGAACGCCTTTCTACGGCCGCCCCGTCGAAGCCGCATGCGCGCGTGGATGTGGATTCCGCTCACTTTGATGACCTTGGCAGGCTGCCTCGCCGCTGGGCCGGCAGAATCGGCGACCGACCCCGTCGCCGGCTGTGCCCCCACAGCCTTCGAGAGCCCGGACATCGCTTTCCTCGCCCCCACCGACGACCCCCTGGCCCTCGTCAACGACAGCGCCGATGCCTTTGATTTCACAACCTACAACCTGCGCACCTGCAGCCTGGCGGCCATCGGACACACCCCGCTCCGGTTCAACAATGACGGCACCGGAGATCCGCACCGTTACATCGGCGAGATCGACATGCGCGGCGACATGGGCGCCGTCGCGGTGCTCGGCAACGGCGAGACCCCCACCGTGTACCTCTTGGACATCAGCGACCGCGCCGACCCCAAGGTGCTGAGTACCATCCCACAGATCGGCACCTACCTCACCGACGTCAAGATCAGCGACACCGGCCGCTACCTGTTCACGGCGAGCCAGGGCAGCAGCGGCCAAGGGGAACTCGCCGAACTCCCCGCCCTCACCGCCAACGCCGGCTTCTCCGTCTACGACATCGCAGACCCCGCGGCGCCGCGGTACATGGCGACCTACGACAACAGCCCCAACGGCTGCCACATGCTCAGCAGCGAACGCATCGGTGATACCGAGGTCGTCGTCTGCATCAGCGACGTTGTGCGCGTCTGGGGCCTGGAAGAGGTCAGCCCAGGCAACCTCGTGCCCCTCGGCTACGTGCCATACGTCCCGAGTGACGGCGCCGGCTGCGCCGTGCCGCTGCCGGTCCCATGCGTCGGCGTCCAGGCGCCGCATGACGCGACCGTGCAGGTCGATCCGGTCACCGGCCAGCGCCTCATGATGGTCAGCCACTGGGACAGTGGTCTACGCATCGTCGATCTCAGCGACGCCCCCCAGGCGACGGAGCTCGGCAAGTGGACCGGCGAAGGCGCCACCCACTACAGCGGCCATGTCCACAGCGCCATGATGGTGTACGCCAATGGAACGCGCTACATCCTCGCAACACCGGAATATACCGGTAGCGGCGGGGCCGACACGGTCCCCAGCATCTGGGTCCTGGATGCGACAGACCTCACCGCTCCCAAGCTGGTGGCCGAATGGTTCCACCCCGGCGAACACCCGTCGCAGGGTCTGTTCCTGACGACCCACCAATGGCAGGTCGCCCCGGCCGGCCCCGATGTGCCGCTCGACGATGTCCGCATCTACCTGACCATGAACCACGCCGGCATCTGGGTCCTTGGCCTGGAAGACATCCTGCAGGGCGACAACCTGGCCGCCATCAAGGGCTTCCATCTTGGCCGCACGCCCCTGGACCCGGACAACAGCGTCGGCAACGCCGTCCTGAGCACCTGGGACGTCAACGTCGTGGACGGTTACATCTACGGCAGCGACCGCGCCACCGGGCTGTGGATCTTCCATTACGAAGGCGACACCCTCGGCGATGCCAGTCGCACCGGATTCGCCTAGAGCCCTGGCCAATCCGAGACCGCCTCGACAGGCATCTGGGCCCTTCTGGGCAGCCAGAACCAGAACGTCGCGCCGTGGCCTAGGCCTTGGCTGCGGACGCCGATGCGGCCGCCGTGCCCTTCGATGATGCCGCGGCAGATGTACAGGCCCAGCCCTGTGCCCTTCTCGCTCACATCCTTGGGGTCATGGACCTGTGAGAACGGCTGGAACAACAACGCCATTTCCGACTCGGAGAGCCCCCGGCCTTCATCCTGCACCGTCACTTCGACGCCATCGTCCACGGGGATGGCCCGCAGCGTGATGGTGCGGTTGGCGGGCGAGAACCGGATGGCGTTGTTGACGAGATTGAACAGCACCTGGTACAACCTGTCCTGATCGGCTTCGATGTCAAGGCCAGGTGACGCCTTGACGGAGAGCGTGACGCGGTTGTCGGTCGCATGCTCATGGGTAGAATCACGGGCCGCCAACAGAATCGCGGCGACGTCCACCGGGGCCGGACGGATCGATAGGCGTCCGGCCTCCAGCCCGAACAGGTCTCGCATGTCCTTCACGAGACGCTGGACCTGGGTGAGGTTGCGGTCGATGATGTCCAGGGAGCGTCCATGGGCCTCGTCGACGCCCCGCTTGCGCATCAGCAACAACTGCAACCGGATCGGCGTCAGCGGCGATGCCAGGTCATGCCCGATGCTATTGGCCAATCGGATGTGGCGTGCATCTTGGTCTTGGAGTCGCTGGATGCGCGAGGCGCGCAGATCCATGCGCTGCGTCGTCTCGCGGATGACCAGGCGCTCGGCCACGGCTACCGCTGCCACCAATGCGACGGCGAGCGTTGCGCCCAGGATGATGAGTTGGCTAGCGAACGCTTCGGTCGCACTCGATTCGACGCTGGCGATGCGCTGGGCCACGAGGAGATATGCGTGCGGGGCACCAGCGCTCGGTAGACGGGCGATGCCGACCAGGAACGGCTCCCCGTCGACGGTCGTGGCGGTCGCCTCGGCGCCTCGGGCAAGTTCAGCCACGAGCTCGGCGTCGGGCCAGCGCTGCCCCACCTCCACGGGGATGTCCTTGGCCCGCACCAACAGCTCGCCGCCTTCCTCGATGATGACGACGCTGGTGTCGTCCCGGTCGGCCATCTCAGCGATGCGCTGCAGGCCGGTGAGATTGATCGCCGCGAACAGGATGCCTCGCGGCGCGCCGTCCTCGTGCGTCACTGGGCGGCCGTACGTGATGCCAAGCTGGCCCGTGATGAGGCCGAGTTCGTACGAGCCCTGCGCGAACCCTCCCGTGGCGGTGACCGCTTTGACGACGGCGGTGTCCCCTGCGTAGACCGCGACCTCTGGTGCTTGCGCAGCACAGCGCACGTAGCCGTCCGGGTCCACAAGGCCGAGGTTGTTGTAATGGGGGAACGTCGCATTGATGCGCTGGACCGCTGCGATGCAGCGGGCGGTGTCGTTGCCCAGGATGCTCGGGCCGGTCGACATCAAGGCCAATGTCTGTTCGGTCGCGGCGACGACCGTATCTTGCTGGGCTGCAAGGAACGAGGCCTCTGCAATGGCCCAATCCTCGGCATCGGCGCGATGGGCGTCGCGACTGGCCACCAGGTTGGCGTAGGCCACTGCCCCGGCAGGCACGAGTGCCAAGATGACGATGAGAAAGACCCGGACGCGGAGCCAGTTCTCCGCGGCCAGGTAATCTAACATCATTGGGCGATTCACCTTGTTTTGTTAACTTGTTTGCACGAATCAAGTGCCCTGGAGGGGCCTTGTTGTCACCGGGGCCAGACAAGACTTGAGGGCCCGTGCCCGTTTGCAGGAAGGCCAACAGGAGTGCAACCGCAGGTGGCCGGGCCCAGGGTGGGGAAATCCCCGACGAACGACGGCCCATTATAGTCCGTGAACGTTCACGGTCTGGTATGTCCCGACTCGCGGCCATCGCACTCATCCTTCTCCTGCCGCTGGCAGGGGCGAGCCATCCGGAACCCTCGCCGCCCCCCGGCAGCGTATGGACAGTCTATACGACCGTCGAGGCCGAGGTCGTCGACAACTACGCCACGGTTTCCATCATCGCGGACATCGGCAACCGCGGCCCGGACCCGGAGTTCCCATTCCAGGTCCGCGTTCCGGCGGACGCCTTCGTCACCGGGTTCAGCATCGAGCGCGACGGCTCCCTCTGGGAAGGGCGCATCGAAGACCGCGACAAAGCTCGCCAAGAATACGAGGAGCAGAAGCAGCAAGAGAACACGGCGGGTCTCATCGAGAAGAAGCGAGGCACCCAGACCTATGCCTTCTTGGTCAACGTCGCCGAGTTCGAATCCGTCCAAGCGATCCTGACCTACGAGATCTACCTCAGTGCGGACCAAGACGTCTACAGCTTGCCCCTTGAAGCACCCGTCAGCGGCTTCGGCGAAGACCTCGGCGCCCGCTTCGACGTCCGCGTCTGCCACAGTGCCGGCGTCAGCAGCCTCACCACGACCCCGGCGGGCAGCACCAGTCAAGCCAGCGGCTGCCGCAGCGCATCCCATAGCGTCGGGCCACGCCACGCCGAGGCCGCGACGCCCTTCAGCGTCCACTACGCCATCCCGCCGACCGGCGACGGCGGTGCCGTGCAATCCATCATCGTCGACGGCGTCGGCTACTTCGCCCACCCGTTCAGGGCGCCGGCGGACGCTGCGCAACTGCCGCTCGATCTTGTGCTGGTGCTCGACACGAGCGGCTCCATGGGCAGCGAAGACAAACTGGAACAGATGCAGGATGCCGCCGTCCAGGTCATCGGCATGCTCGATGATGCTGATCGGCTCGCCATCGTCGAGTTCAACAGCGGCACCTACACCCGCATGGGCACGCTGGAGGCCGCCGACGCAGACCGCGTCCAGGCCGGCCGCAAGCTCGTGCAGGAGTTCTTCGCAGGCGGCTCGACCAACATCGAAGCCGGGCTACGCGACGGTTTCAAGGCGTACGCCGGCACGTCCGCCTGCGACTCCGTCGCGTCCCCGCCAGGTCCGTGCCTCGAGCCCCGCAGCCGCATCTTGGTGTTCCTGACCGACGGACAAGCCACCGTCGGCGTCACAGGCCGTGATGGGCTGCGCGCCTTGGCCAAGGAGCAGAACCCTGGCGACGTCCGCTTGTTCGCACTCGCCTTCGGCAGCGGCGCCGACTACGGCCTCGTCGCGGGACTCGCCAGGGACAACGGTGGCAGCGCCTTGCTCGTCCCGCAAGGTGATGGTGCAGAAGTGGATCTGCGCCGGTTCATGGCCGCCCTCGCCACGCCCGTCCTGGAGAACGTCGTCGTCAGTTACAGCGGCGAAGTCCAAGCCTTCCGCAACAGCGCACCCGTGCTGTTCCAGGGCAGCGAACTGCTCGTCGTGGGCACCTTCGACGCCTCCATGACGCGCCTCACGGGCAGCGTCAAGGGCGACGCAGCCGACGGTCCACGCACCTACGCCTTCGACAAGGCCGTAGGTGGCGGCAGCACCCTGCTGCCCCGCATCGTCGCCTACGCACAGATCCAACACTACCAAGCACTGATCGACGCCGAAGGTGAACAGGCCGCTTGGGTCGCGGCCATCAAGGAGATCGCCCTCGAATGGCGCTTCGTCACGGAATACACCAGCCTCGTCATCAGCACCGAGCTCGACGACCCGGTCAGGACCTTCGAGCCAAGCCACCGGGGCGAAGAGACCTCGGCAGATGGCGCCCCGGGGGCGCCGGGTTCGAGCACCGGCGGGTCCGCCTCGCCCAGCATGCCGCCTGCCACGCCGGCGACGCCCACGAGTCCAGGCGAGGCCGCCGAGGAGGATGGTGGTGACGCCCAGACGCCAGGTCTTGGCCTGCCGCTCGTCGTCGCGGTCCTGGCTGCCATGGCCGTGGTGCTGCGCCGGCGTCCCTGAACCGGCACGGCCCCGCTGCAAGCCCGTTCCGGGGTGGCGTCCAGCGCGGCCCACCGGGGGCCTCGGCGGCCCCACCCCTACGGGGTGCCACCGCGAGGCCCCTGCGGAAGGGTTTAGGCAAAGACCCATCGTCGGCCGGCCTCAGTGACCCGCCTCGTCATCGTGGAATCGCCTGCCAAGGTCAAGAAGATCCAACAATTCTTGGGCGACGGCTACGAGGTGGACTCCTGCGTCGGCCACATCCGTGACCTGCCCAGCAACAAATCCGAGATCCCGGAAGCCATCAAAGGCAAGCCGTGGGCGGACTACGGCATCGACATCGAGAACGACTTCAAGCCGTACTACATCACGATCCGCGGCAAGGGCAAGGTCATCACCCAACTCAAGAAGAAGCTGAAGGACTGCGACTCGCTCTACCTCGCCACTGATGAGGACCGCGAAGGAGAGAGCATCTCGTGGCACCTCGTGGAGGCCCTCGACCCGAAGGTCCCCGTCAAGCGCATGGTGTTCAACGAGATCACCAAGAAGGCGGTCCAAGCCGCCGTGGCCAACCCCCGCGAACTGGACCTCAATCTCGTCCAGGCGCAAGAGACCCGCCGCATCCTTGACCGCCTGTACGGCTACGCCCTGAGCCCCCTGCTGTGGAAGAAGGTCGGCGGCAACCTCAGCGCCGGTCGCGTCCAGTCGGTCGCCGTCCGCCTCGTCGTCATGCGTGAACGGGAACGCATGGCCTTCACCGCCGCCAGCTACTGGGACCTCTTGGCCCACCTGGACAACGGCGGCCTCTTCGAAGCACGCCTCCAGGCCGTGGGCGGCAAGCGCGTCGCCAGCGGCAAAGACTTCGGAGACGACGGCCGACTCATCGCCGGCCGCGACGTCACGGTGCTTGGCCAAGAGGACGCGGAAGCCCTGCGCGACCGTCTGCGCCGCGCCACCTGGAACGTCACCGACGTCGACCAGACCGAGAAGCAGTCCCGCCCCAAGCCGCCGTTCATCACCAGCACCCTCCAGCAAGAGGCCAACAACCGCCTCAACATGAGCGCCAAGGACGCCATGCGCACGGCCCAGCGCCTCTACGAAGCTGGATTGATCACCTACATGCGTACGGATTCGGTCGCCTTGAGCCAAGAAGCGATCGAAGGCGCCCGCTCCGCCATCAAGGTCGAATTCGGCGACACCTACGTCCCTAAGGAACCCCGCTTCTACAAGGGCAAGAAGGACAGCAACGCGCAAGAGGCCCACGAGGCCATCCGTCCGGCCGGCAGCGAATACACGCACCCCGACCGGGCCGGCCTGGCCGGCGCCGAGAAGCAACTCTACCGCCTCATCTGGCAACGCACCCTTGCCTGCCAGATGGAGAACGAACGCTACACGCAGACCACCGTCACCATCGAGGCCGAGGACGCACGCTTCAGTGCCAGCGGCAAGGTCGTCGATTTCCCAGGCTGGCGGGCCGTCTACCCGAGCCGCGGCGACGACGGTGCTGAGCTGCCCCCCATCGCAGCCGGCGACCAGCCTGCATGCAAAGAGGTCGTCGCCGACGGCCACGAGACCAAGGCCCCCGCCCGCTTCACAGAAGCAAGCCTCGTCCAGGCCCTCGAAGCCGAAGCCATCGGCCGGCCCTCGACGTACGCCAGCATCTTGGACACCGTCCAGAACCGCGGCTACGTCGTCAAGAAAGGCAAAGCACTCGTCCCCAGCTTCACCGCCTTCGCGGTCACCGGCCTCCTGGAGCGCAATTTCCCCGAACTGGTCGACCTGAAGTTCACCGCCAAGATGGAACAGGCCCTCGACGACATCGCCGCAGGGACTGCGGAATGGGTGCCGTTCCTGTCCGAGTTCTTCCTTGGCCCCGACGGCCTACAAGCGCACATCGACGAGCGGCTCGAGACCATCGACCCCGAACAGGCCCGCGCCATCGACCTCGGCCCCACCTTCGCCACCGCAGACTTCACCGTCCGCATCGGCCGCTTCGGACCCTACGTGGAAGCCCTGCGGGACGGCGAGAAGGTCAACGCCAGTCTGCCAGAAGAACTGACGCCCGACGAGCTGACCGCCGAACGCGTCGACGAACTCCTGCTCGCGAAGATCGAAGGCCCGAAAGCCATCGGGAAGTTCCCAGAGACCGGCGAACCCATCTACGTCCTGGACGGCCGCTTCGGCCCCTACTACCAGCTCGGCGATGTCGAGGAGGGCAGCAAAAAGAAGCCCAAGCGCGCCAGCCTCCCCAAGGGCAAGTCCACCAGCGACGCCAACCTCCTCGACGCCATCTTCCTACTGAGCCTCCCTCGCGAGGTCGGACCCCACCCCGAAGGCGGCGTCGTCCTGGCCAACCTGGGTCGCTTCGGCCCCTACATCGCCCACGACAAAGGCGATGGCAGCAAGCCGGAGTTCCGCAGCCTGAAGGACCCGGATCAGATGCAGCACATCGCCCTCGACGAGGCGCTCGAGCTGCTTGCCAAGCCCAAGGCAGGCCGCCGTGGCCCCGCCGTCATCAAGGAGATGGGGGCGCACCCGAAGGACGGCAAACCCATCCAACTGCTGGAAGGGCGCTACGGTCCGTACGTCAAGCACGAGACCACCAATGCCAGCCTTGCCAAGGGCGTCGATCCGGCCACGTTCACCCTGGAGCAGGCCGTCGAGTTGATCGCCGAGAAGATCGCCAAGGGCCCTGTCAAGAAGACCCGCAAGGCGCCCGCGAAGAAGTCGGCGGCCAAGAAGGCCCCTGCCAAGAAAGCGGCGGCCAAGAAGACCGCGAAGAAGTGATCCGGTTGGCGTTTTCGACCAATCCGCCTAAAGCCCAGACAGTGGTCTGAGCTATCGTGGTCCTTTCCAAGCGCCGCTTGAGCCCATGGTTCCTGTTCGGACTCCTGCTCGCGCTCGGCATCGTCTCCTTCCGCATCGTCAGCGTCTTCGTGGACTACGTCCTCGTGGCGTTGTTCCTTGCCTACTTGACGTATCCAGCCTTCCCGTGGCTGGTCAAACGACTACGCTATCGGCAGCTGGCCGCGTTCGTGCTGCTCATCGTGATGCTAGGCGCCGTGCTGGTGCCTTTGGGCTTCATCGTGGGTGAACTCGCCAAGGAACTGCAAGGAGTCGGCCAGAGTGTCGGCGCCGGAAGCCTTGACAACATCACGACGGAGCTCCGGCAGGACTTCAACCGACTCCTCGGCCGCGAAGGAGCGGACCCCACCAACGACTTCGTCTTCGAACGCTTGGAGCAGAACGTGCAAGGCGTCGTCACAAGCCTCGTCAACAATCTGTTCAGCGCATTGGCCGAAGCAGTGATTGGGATCTTCATCCTGATCTACGTGATGTACTACGTCTACCTCGACGGTCCCCGACTCATCCGTTTCCTGCAAGAGATCCTGCCCATGCAGGAGGCGCACCGAGACCTGATGTTCCACGAGATCGAACTCGTGGTCAAGGCCGTCATGTACGGACAGGTCCTCACCGCCTTGATCCAAGCCGCCATCGGAGGCATCGGGTTCTGGATCTTCGGCGTCCCCAATGTCATCTTCTGGAGCGTGCTGATGTTCATTTTGGCATTACTGCCCATCGTCGGCCCGCCGCTCGTCTGGGTGCCTGCCGTGATGTACCTGTGGATCATCGGCGGCGACAAGTTCAGCGCCATCGGCTTGGCAGTCTACAGCGGCATCCTCGTCAGCACCATTGACAACATCATCCGCCCCAAGCTCATCGGCTCCAAGGCCCACGTCCACCCGGTCGTCGTCCTGCTCGGTGTCCTGGGCGGCATCGCCGTGTTCGGCTTCAGCGGCCTCATCCTGGGTCCGCTGGTGTTGTCGATCTTCGTCACGATCCTCAACGTCTACCGCAAGGAATTCGGCATCCGTGGGGACGACGACTCGACGCCGTGGCGGGTCTGACCGCACCACCTAAGAAGTCACCAAGCCGTCGTGGCGCGTGGATCTTGTCTGGCGCCCGTTCGGCCTCATCGCGACGACGGCGGGGCTCCTTGCCTGGACGCTTGCGGCGGCCGTCTACTTGGCGCAGCCGCGGCGCGCCGCCAACCGACGCCTGGCGTTGTTCCTGGTCGCAGATGGCACGTTCTTTCTGGGCATGGTGGGGCTGCCCTATTTCACGATGGATCCACGCATCGCGTACGCGCTCCTGGTGGTGGGCGAGATGGGTCTCCTGGTCTCCGCCGGCCTCTACTTGTCGTTCCTGGGCACTCTCGAGACCTGGCTCGTCAAGCCCTTCCGCAAAGCCGGCCCGTGGATCGCCATCGCTTGGACGGCCGGCATGCTGGCCGCCCATCGCCTAGGCCCCATCGCTCTGGG
>JBFIDG010000012.1:0-25502 GCA_041581335.1 Thermoplasmatota archaeon | reverse complement strand
GTCGCGTCCAGGACCCGTTGGCCGCCGAAGCTGGTCGTCACGACGACGGTCTTGCCATCCACATCCGTGACGAGGACGCCGCCCGCGGCCCGCAGGCCAAAGATCGGGAAGGCGGCGGGGCCCGGCGTGGCGAGACCGATGACGAGTTCCTTGGGATGGAGACGGTCATCGACGCCGCGGCAATCCCCAAGTCCACATCGCCCGTCGTCGGTCGCGTAGCCCCCATACGGGTAGCCGTAGGAGCCGCGGACCTTCTGCAACATGACGGCATCGGGGTAGGCGTCCACCCACTCACCCCACGTCGTGACCAGCATCGGCAACGTGTCGAGCCGCACGCCGTGGTGGGCGGCTGTGACGGTCTCCGTCTCGAGGGTGCCGATGGGGCTGCCACTGATCTGGTTCCACAAGGTCCCGGTCTGCGGATCCCACATGACGAGGTCGCTCTGGTAGAGGAAGCCGCTGGCCGCCAGGTCGAGGGTGATGGTCTCGCCGTCGAGGGTGATGTCGCGCAGGAAGGCCACGCCACTGCCGCACAGTGGGCAGTACGTCACCGCCACGTTCTGGCCGCCGATGACGATGTTGGCGATCTCGTGGCTGTCGAGCATGACCACCGGGACGGCCCGGGCGTCGGCGCCGACCCGCAAGGCCAGGACAGGCTCGTCACGGTCGGTCCATGCATCGCCCCAGACCGGAGGGCCCGCTTCGCCCACGTCGGCACCGCCGCCGACGGGGTTGATGCCGCAGTTGGCCGGGTGGCCGGTCTGGCCGGAGCCGCCAAAGCCGCAGGCCCAGCGGATCTCGCTGGGAGCGACGTGGTCGGCCGCCACGGGGACGGCGGCGAAGAGCAACGTCGCGATGATCAGCTGGGGCGCAAGACGTACCATGATTGCCTGGTGTCGCGGAGGTTCGGGAGTTCTTGCACGAGGCCCATGTCGCGCAGCTTGCGCAGGGCGCCGTACACGGTGCGGCGGGCCAGCCCGCAGTCGGTCTGGACCTCCTTCATGGTCATGCGTTCGTGCTCACACAGGGTGTCGACGACGCGGTGCACGGACTCGGGGACGTGGCGGTCAGACAGCAGTGCTTGGCAATCCATACCCTACCATGGGCCGCCGTAGGATATGGCCTGGACCACGCATCGTTGAACTTCAGGTTCAACCCCTGTGGTGCCTGACGGACCGAAGGCCCGAGGGAAACGGTCTTTGTGGCCCAAAGGCTGGGCCACCAAAGCATGGCGCTGCGCTTCGAGAGCCGGTCCATCCCGCCCCCCGACGTGCCGGCCCTGCTACAGCGCGCGACGGCGGCATACATCGGCGCCGACGCCATCATCATCCACGCGGGTGCGGTCGCCGCCATCGAGGCGGTCAGCCCAGCCGACGTGCCTGCCCTGCGGGCGCAGATCGACGACACTGGCTGGGCCCACGAAGGACCTGGCAGACCGCTGTGGCTCGGCGGCCTGGCATTCCACCGCGCTCAGGAAGGCCCGTGGCAGGGCTTCCCCGCTGCCCGCTTCACCCTCCCGAAGACCCAGTGGGTTATGATCGACGGCACCTGGACCGAGACGACGTGCGACGCGCCCGCCCTGGCGGTGCCTCAAGCCAGTGACGCACCCTGCGACGTGGCGGATCCGGGCACGTGGGAAGCCATGATCCACACGGCATCCGAAGCCATCAACGAAGGCGAGATCACCAAGGTGGTGCTGGCACGCTGCCATCCGACGGAGCCCAGCGACCCGGCCACGTCCCTGGCCAAGCTCATCGCCCACGAGGACGGCACCGGCTTCTTGTTCCGCAACGGCGCCACGTTCTTCGGCTGCACCCCCGAACGGCTCGTCCGCCTCGCCGCCGGCGCGGTGACGACGCATGCCCTTGCCGGCTCGGCCAGGCGCGCCTCCGGCGACGACGACGCGGTCCTCGGTAAGGCCCTCCAAAGCAGCGGCAAGGACGTGCTGGAACATGAGCTGGTGGTCGCGTTCCTGCGTGAACGACTGGTCGAGGCAGGCGTCACCGGCGTCCACCAAGGCTCTCGCCGCCTCCGACGGCTGCGCCACGTCCAACACCTGGAGACCCCCATCCAGGGCCACGCCGCCAGCGGCACCCACGTGCTGGAATTGGCGGCGGCCCTGCACCCGACGCCAGCGGTCTGCGGCACCCCGCGCCAGAAGAGCCTCGCCCTCATCCGGAACCTAGAGACGTTCCCCCGCGGCTGGTACGCCGGCGCCGTCGGTTGGTTCGACGCCAGCGGCGACGGGGAGTTCTCCGTCGCGCTGCGCTGCGCCCTCGACACCGGCTCGCAACGCTACCTGTTCGCCGGGGCCGGCATCGTCGCCGGCTCGGTTGCCGACGCCGAGTGGGCAGAGACCGAATCCAAACTGGCTGCCATGCTGGAGGTCTCATGACCTACGCTTGGACCATCCCCCTCATCGAACGCCTGGCCCACCGCGGCGTCCGTGAGGCTGTCCTCTGCCCGGGCAGCCGCAGCACCCCACTATCGCTGGCCGCCGAGCACCACCCCGACATCCGCACCCACGTGCAGATCGATGAGCGGGCGGCCGGCTATTTCGCCTTGGGCCTCGCCCGCGCCTCCGGCCGACCGGTCGTCATCATCACGACATCAGGCACAGCCGTCGCGAACCTGCTGCCTGCCTGTATCGAAGCCCACCAGGCCAACATCCCGCTGCTGCTGCTGACCGCCGACCGCCCGGATGAGCTGCGGGGCACCGGCGCCAACCAGACCATGCACCAGGTCGGCCTGTTCGATGCATACACCCGCTACGCCATCGACGCCCCCCACCCGGGCGACGGCGACGTCGCGACCATCGTGGACGCCGCCATCGAGGCCATGACGTCGTGGCCCCCCGGGCCTGCCCACATCAACCAGCCACTGCGCGAGCCATTGTCCCCGGCGCCGGAGGACCAGGAGGCGCTGGCGAAGCTCGAAGGCCAGCCCGGACGCGGCGCCGTCCCGCCCCTGACAGCCACCCCCGGCGGCACCTTGCCGGATGTGGAGCCTCGCATGCTCGGCCCGCGCGGACTGATCGTCTGCGGCCCCGGCTCGGGGGACCTTGCGGTGCCATTGGGCCGTGCCGCAGCGGCACTCGGCGCCGTCGTCATCAAGGATGCCTTGAGCGGCGTGCGCTTCGGCGCCCCACACGGCATCTCCGGCTACGACGCCTACATCGACCACCCGGACGTCACCAGGCTACGCCCGGACTGGATCCTGCAATTGGGCACCAGCCCGACGTCGAAGGCGCTACGCAGCTACCTAGCAGCCCAGACCGCACCCCGTTGGAAGGTGGATGCCTCCGGCCGCGGCTGGAACGACATCCCCGGCGATGTCACCATCCTGACCTGCGACGCGAAACGCCTGTTGGAGCAATGGGAACGGCCAGCCCCCGAAGCACCCGCAGCCATCGACCCGACCTGGGCCGACACGTGGCATGCCCTCGACGCAGCAGCGGCCGCCAACCACAAAGAGATGGTCGAGGAGGAACCAGACGTGGAGGCAGCCTGGGTCGCCGCCGTCGTGACAAGCACCGACCGGCTGTTCGTGGGCAACAGCATGCCGGTGCGCGACCTGGACCGCTTCGCTCGCCGCGGCACCCCCATCGAGGTGTTCTCGAACCGCGGCGTCAGCGGCATCGACGGCACCATCGCCACCGCAGCCGGCATCGCCCAGACCGGCCCCCTCATGGCCGTCATCGGCGACGTGGCATTCCAGCACGACGTCGGGAGCCTCGCGCTGATGCCTCCGACGCTGCGCCTCATCGTCATCGACAACGCCGGCGGCCGCATCTTCCACCACCTCCCCGTCAGTCAGGCGACGCCGCACTTCGAACGACTGTTCTTGACCAAGCCCGCCGTGGACATCGCGGCCGCCTGCACCGCCTTCGGACGCACCTGCACCACCACGACGCCCTCAGGCCTCGCAGCAGCGCTGGCAAGCAAAGCACAGGTCATCATCGTGCGCACCGACGGCCAGCGCAGCGCCCACACCCGGCAACAGATGCGCCTCCGACTGCACCGGGACATCCCCGCCGTGCTCGCCCAACATTCTTGAGTCGCACCCCCGTCGCCCGTTCTGTGCCCGAGACGAAGTTCCTCCCCAGCCCAGCCGAGTGGGAGACGGTGAAGGAGTACGAGGACATCACGTACCACAAGTGGAACAACATCGCCCGCATCGCGTTCGACCGGCCTGAGATCCGCAACGCGTTCCGGCCCGAGACCACCGATGAACTGATCGATGCCTTCGAGCACGCCTGGCATGACACCGACGTGGGCGTCGTCCTGTTCACCGGCAACGGCCCCAGCGCCAAGGACGGCAAGTGGGCGTTCTGCAGCGGCGGCGACCAGACCGTGCGCGGCGAAGCCGGCTACGTCGGCAAAGACGGCGTCCCCCGCCTCAACGTCCTGCGCCTGCAACGAATCATCCGCAGCATGCCCAAGCCCGTCGTCGCCCTCGTCGCCGGCTACGCCGTCGGCGGCGGCCACGTCCTGCACGTCATCTGCGACCTGACCATCGCCGCCGAGAACGCCGTGTTCCAGCAGACCGGCCCCCGGGTCGGCAGCTTCGATGGCGGCTTTGGGAGCAGCCACCTATCCAGGCTCGTGGGCCCCAAGAAAGCCAAGGAGATCTGGTACCTGTGCCGCCAGTACAACGCCCAAGAAGCGGTCGACATGGGCCTCGTCAACAAGGTCGTCCCCCTCGACCAACTGGAAGCCGAAGGCGTGCAGTGGGCCGAAGAGATGCTCAACCACAGCCCACTTGCCATCCGCACGCTCAAGTCGGCGTTCAACGCCGACGAGGACGGCGCAGCCGGCATCCAGGAACTTGCTGGCAACGCGACGTTGCTGTTCTACATGACGCAAGAAGGCCAGGAAGGCAAGAACGCCTACCTGGAGAAGCGCAAGCCAGACTTCCGCAACAAGCCCCGGTTCCCGTAGGAGCATCCATGGACGAATTCTTGGACGAGTTCCCCCGCGCCGGCGGCCACATGGACGCCGTGGACGAGAAGATCATGCAGTTCGAGATCAAGTACTGCACCCCGCCCAACGCCGATGACCTGCGCAGCATCATCGCCGAGGTCCACGCAGACCACGAAGAGTGCGAGTGCAGTGCCTGCCTAAGCGCCTGATTCACCGCGGACACGCGCTGCCCGAGCCGGCTAGGGGCCGGAACGGGTTGGTCGTCGCCATCCCACATCCCCACCTTCAAGTCGGAGGACCATTGACGTCCCGGCATGGACATCGCCATCACCGCTCCCAGCCGCCTGGACTTCGACGCCACCGTCGCCAAGGCGCGCGATGAACTGCAGAAGGTCGGCTTCGGGGTCTTGACGGAGATCGACATCCAGGCGAAGATGAAGGAGAAGCTGGGCAAGGACATGGGGCGCTACTTGATCCTCGGGGCCTGCAATCCTGCACTGGCGTGGGATGCCCTAGGGGTTGTCCCCGAGCTGGGGGTGCTGCTGCCGTGCAATGTCTGCGTGTACGAAGACGGCGCGGACGTGGTCGTCTCGGCCATGCAGCCGAAGGCCGCGATGGGGCTGATCCCGGACGAGACCGTGCACCGCGTCGGCGCCGAGGCGGCCGAGCGCCTTGAGCGCGCGGTCCTCGCCATCACAAGCTGACCCTTTTTTCCCCGCTCCACCGTGGCTGCGCCGTGGCCAGCCCCTGGATCGGCACTTTGCGCCTACGAACGTTGCCTGCGGCGGCCAGCCCGGTGCTGCTCGGGACCGCGCTGGCGTGGTCGTGGGACGTGTTCGCCCTGCTGCCGGCTTTGGCCGCCCTCGTGGGCGCCTTGTTGTTGCAGATCGGTACCAATCTGGCCAACGATTACTATGACCACGTGCAGGGCGCCGACACCGCTGCCCGCGCCGGACCGGTGCGCGCCTCGGCAGCAGGTCTCCTAGCACCCAAGGCGGTCCGCAACGCCGCCTTCTCGACGTTCGGCCTCGCGGCCTTGGTCGGCCTCTACCTGGTCTGGGTCGGAGGTTGGCCCATCCTCGCCATCGGTGCAGCGGGCATCCTGAGCGGTATCTTCTACACGGCGAGCAAGAAGAGCATCGCCTACATCGGCCTGGGCGAGGTCTTCGTGTTCGTGTTCTTCGGCCCCATCGCCGTTGCCGGCACGGTCTACGTGCAGAGCCTCACATGGGAGCCGTTCGCCCTGGCATGGGGCGTGCCGTTGGGCCTGCTCGCTGCGGCGATCCTGGTGGTCAACAACCTGCGCGACATCCCCACCGATGCCGCGGCAGGCAAGAAGACCGTCGCCGTCCGCATCGGTGAGGCGATGACCCGCCGCCTCTACTTCGCGCTCGTTGGCGCAGCCATCGTGGCGCCGCTCGTCATCGCGCACTACGCCGACGCCCTGTGGTGGCTCCTGCCCATCGCGACACTCCTCTTCGCTGCCGGCACCATGCGCATCGTGGCGACGCCGCAGCCGGTGCGGCAGGCCTACAATCCGGCCCTCGGCGGCACGGCGCGCCTGCTTCTCGTGTACGCACTGCTGGCCAGCGTGGGCGTGGTGCTCGACCATCTGCGCTGACGGGGCAAGCAACCCCTTTTTGCCCCACGGCCTTGGCCCACGCATGGATGCTCCATCCGGCACGCCACTGTGGGCCTTCCAGAGCCGGCGCTTGCCGCTACGCATCCCGTATGTCTGGGCCAGGGGCACCCAGATGGACCGCCACATCGGTCTCATCTGCCACGCCGGCACCGGTTGGGGCGAGATGGCGCCGCCCCCTCATGAGGCCTGGACGCCCGCCGAAGCGGCCGGGCCCTTGCACAGCATCATCCGGGCCGATGATCTGACGACCCTCGACGGCCTGCCCCCGCGGCTCCGCTGCGGCGCGAGCACCGCCTGGATGGACTCGCAAGCACAGGCGGAAGGCATCTCGCTGGCGACTTGGTTGGGGGAACGCTCCGGTCGCCGGCCTGCGGCGACGGTCTTGACGAACACGCTGCTCACAAGTGAGGATCCCACGCGCCTAGAAGCGGAGGCCGCCGCGGCCGTGGAGGCCGGCTTCGAGACGCTCAAACTGAAGGTGGGCACCGGCAACGATCTGGAACGGGTCGCCGCGGTCCGGGCGGGCGCCCCCCGGGCGGCGCTGCGACTGGACGCCAATGGCGCCTGGTCGCCCATGGAGGTCCGCCGCATCCTGGCCGAACTGGCCCCCTTCGACATCGAGTACGTGGAGCAACCCGTGGAGCCCGTCCATGAGGCCCTTCTGCATGCGCTGACGGACGGACCGATCCCGATCGCCCTGGACGAATCGGCCACGGACGCAGCCACCATCGCCCGGCTGCGCGAAGCAGGGACCGGCGATGTCTTCATCCTCAAGCCCCAGCGCTTAGGTGGACTCGACCGCACCCTGGCCGCCGTCGAGGCGGCGGGAGACCTCCCAGTGACCATCACAAACAGCCTCGAATCGGCGATCGGCGTCACCGCGACCCTCCACGCCGCCGCACTGTTGCCCACGCCTACGGCCTGCGGGTTGGCGACCAGCCATTACCTCGCCGAAGACGTCGCGACGCCGCCGCCGATCCGGGCGGGCAGGATGACCGTCCCCACCAGCCCAGGCCTCGGGACCATGCCTTCGGAGGTCGTGCGGCCATGATGATCCAAGGCGGCCACCGGCTCGCGGTCCTGGACGGCAACACACGTCTTCATTTCGGCCTGCATTCGGCAGCGACCAACCAGGGTTTCGTCCTCGTCCCGGTGCCGATGCGCGACACACCGGAGGCGATGCTCGCACACTTGGAGGCGACGGACGCAGACGTGGTGGTCACGTCTTCGGCCAATGGGGCGCTCGCCCAACAGATCCATGGCGACCGCCCGGCGTTGATGCTCGACGAGGACAGCGAACCGGTGTCACACCTGGAAGGCGCCCTGCGCGCCCCGCACTCGGACCCCGACACGTATGCCATCCTGCGCACCAGCGGTACCAGTCAGGCCCCCAAGTTGATCGAGGTGTCGCGGCGTGCGCTCGCGGCGCACCGACAAGCGGCCATCCGCCGGCTCGACTGCGACCCGGCCAGTGTCTGGTTGGCGACCTTGCCCCTGTGGCACATCGGCGGCATCACCATGGTGGACCGCTGCCTGCATGGTGGCGGACAGCTCGTCCTCCAGGACATCTTCAACGCCGAGGCCACAAGGGAGGCGTTGCGTGCGCACCCTATCACCCATGTGAGCCTAGTCCCGACGATGCTGCACCGCTTGTTGGAGCTGGATCCGACGCCGCCTGCGACGCTGCGCTGCGTCCTGGTCGGGGGCGACCGCCTGGATCCAGCGCTCGCCGAGCGCGCACTGGAGGCAGGCTGGCCGATCTATGCGTCGTACGGCTTGACCGAGGCATGCGGCCAGGTCACGACGGCGACGCCGGACGAGCTACGCGCCCACCCCGGCACCAGCGGCCGCCCGTTGCGCGGCGTCAAGGTGTCGATCATGGATGGAGAGGCCGTCGTGGCCGATGGCGAGGTGGGCGAGATCGTCGTCGCAGGCCCCACCTTGAACGTGCCTGGGCCGCTGCGGACCGGAGACCTTGGCCGGCTCGACGATGCGGGCCGACTCTTCGTGACCGGTCGGTTGGACGACCGCATCATCTCTGGCGGCGAGAACGTCGACCCCGGCGCTGTCGAGCAGGTCCTCAGCACGCACCCAGACGTCCACGATGTGGCGGTCGTCGGCGTCCCCGACCCGGAATGGGGACAGCGTGTCGTGGCGATGGTGGTCGCCGACGGCGAGCCGGACCTCATCGCTTACGCGAAGGCGCGCTTGGCTGCGCATGAACGGCCCAAGGAGGTGCGGTTCGTCCAGGCCTTGCCGAGGACCGCCAGCGGGAAGCTGCGGCGCGCCGCGGTGCGGAGCGATTGGTAAGAAGGGCGCTCATCCCCGAAGACTTGCAGGATATGGCCGCAATGCATAAGGCGGACGAGCCCCCCTTGTAAGCCCATGTACCGAGTGGGAGCACTCATCGCCGTCACGCTGATCGCCTTGGCCGGTTGCGCCGACAAGGCCACGCCGACCACGGATGATGGAGACGATATCTTCCAAGAACCGACCAATGTCAAATCGGGCAAGGGCGTCATCCGCGGCATTGTCATCGACCCGAGCATCACGCCGGTCCCGGACGCCAAGGTCGTCGTCAAGGACACTGGCCTGGAGGCCATGACGGACGCCAACGGCGCCTTCCAGTTCGTCGACCTGGACCCTGGTTCGTACTTCATGACCATCAGCAAGGTGGGCTGGAACCAGATCCAAGCCACGGCGCAGGTCGAGGCGAACGTCCTCAAGCCGGAGATCATCAAGGTGCAGCTGGAGAAACTTCCCGGCACGGAACCCCGCGCCGAGACCTTCCAGGACGTCGGCTTCATCGCCTGCGGTTGGGGCATCCCGATCACGTACTCCTACTGCGGCGATGAGCTGGGTCAGGAGGACGACTACCGTCTGCAGTACCTCGTGGAGGGTACGCCAGATTACATCCAGGTCGAGATCGTCTGGGAGAGCACCCAGCCCAGCTCTGACAACCTGTACCTCATCAACTCGCTGTGCCCCCCGCAGAACCAGGAGTCCTGCCCCGGCACCATCTCCGCCGGCGCACGCTGGGACGAGGGCACCTGGCAGAGCCCGGCGATCATGCGGACGCCGGCAGGGTTCATCGAGGGCGCGATGACGCAGTTCAGCAGTGACAACACCAACGAGTGGTGGATCGGCGTGGACGTCTCGGCGGACGGCCCGGCGCTGGCGACCGGCGTGACCATCGACCAGGAGTTCAAGGGTTACGTGACGATCTTCTGGAACATCGAGCCCGACCCGGAATGGACCTTCGTCGAAGATGGCGCCTACCCGGTGCCTGAATAACGCAGTCAAGCGCAGCTTGGGCTACGTTTCTCAGCAACTCGGCTGCGGAATCCTCATTAACCTGGGTGAGTAGCCGGTGGCATGCAGCGACCCCCCGCAACCTCTATCCGGCCCCAGGCATGTCACATCGGCATGCAACGCACCGCCATGGCCCTCGTCGTGCTCCTGGGCATCGGCTTCGCAGGCTGCGCCGATGAAGCCCCCGCCACGGCGAGCGACGACCCGTTCTCGGACCAACCAGTCACGGTCGCATCCGGCAAGGGAGTCATCCGCGGCCTCGTCATCGACAACACGGTGACCCCCGTCGAAGGCGCCACGATCAAGGTCCAGAACACGCCGCTCGAGGCCACCACCGGCAGCGACGGGACCTTCTTCTTCAGTGACGTCGAGCCGGGAGCCTACTTCATGAAGATCAACAAGCCCGGCTGGACCAGTGTCCAGCAGAGCACGACCGTCGTCGCCAACGTCGCCAAGCCAGAGATCGTGCGCGTCCTGTTGGAACAGATCCCTGGCAGCGAACCCCGCGCGGTCACCCTGAAGGGCGAAGGTTTCGTCCAATGCGGCGTCGGCACGCCCCTGACGTTCCACGTCTGCCCCCTGTACGACGACCAGGACAAGTCGACCGTCGCCATCCCCTTCGACGGCACGCCGGACCACATCCAGGTCGAGACCACGTGGGAATCCACCCAGCCCGCAGGCGAACAGCTCTACCTCGTGTACTACTTCTGCGACGGCTCCAACTGCGGCGCCCGCAGTGACCGCTGGAGCGAAGGCGTCCGCGACGACATCTTCGTGGCACGAACCGCCGGGAACAACCGGACCTCGCTACAGGCTGCCGTGTACGCATCCCCTGGCGGCCCTGCCAACGGCACTGGCGTCGCGCTGGACCAGCAGTTCCTCGTCTACGGGACGTTCTTCTACAACATCGCCGAGCCTGACGCCGACTGGACCTTCACGGCCGACGGCGAGTATCCGGTCTGAGCCCGGTATAGCACCACACCATGCCACCCATCAAGGGCTTCTTCTCCACGGTGTCGAAGCCCGCCTGCCGCATCAGATCCAGGAACGCGTCCCCTGCCGGGAACGCCGCGGCGGTGCGGGGCAGGTACTCGTAGGCCTCCCGATCCCCGGTGAGCATGCCCCCGATGACCGGCATGACGCGGCGGCTGTAGAACCGATAACCGACGCCGACAGGACCCTTGGGTTGGCCGAACTCCAGGACGACCACACGGCCACCAGGCCTGACGACCCGCAGCATCTCAGACAATCCCAGCACAGGGTCATCGACGTTCCGGATGCCGAACGCCACCGTGGCCGCGTCGAAGCGGGCGTCCGCGAACGGCAGCGCCTGGGCATCGGCCTGCTCATAGGTGATGGCAGCGCCGTCCACCGGAGCATCGTGCCGTCGGGCCACATCCAGCATCTCAGGCGTGAAATCAGTTCCGATGACACTGCCGGACGGGCCCACGCGCCGGGCCAACATGCGGGTCAAGGGGCCTGTGCCGCAGGCGACATCCAGCGCCGCGGAGCCCTCGACCAGCCCAGTCTGCTTGACGGCCACGCGGCGCCAGCGGCGATCCTGGCCGAACGACAGCACCGTGTTGGTGCGGTCGTAGCGGCGGGCGATGCGCCCGAACATGTCCTGGACCTCTTTGGACACGGACGCTGCTCAGCCCAGACCACGGATGGGCGTTGCGGTCATGCCCTAAGGCGCCGTGGGCTTGGCGCCGCAGCCTGACGAGTGGGGAGCCGGATGACGACGGCGCCCGAGGCCGCCTCCAGGCGACCCCCCAGGCGCTCCACGATCCCGTGCACATTGAAGAGGCCGATCGCAAGGCCGTCGCGACCCGCCATGACGGCCGGGTCACCGAACATCTCGAAATCCCGTTGCGTGAGGGGCTCACCCGTGTGGTGCAACGTGATGGTGATGGCCGTCCCCTCGTCGGCGGCGGAGACGCGGACCGGAGCCCCCTCCGCGCTGGCCACGAGGTGTTCGGCCAAGGTCTGGATGGCGTAGCCCAACCTGTCTGCATCGACCTCCAGCTCCACCGGACCTTTGACGTCCGTGGTGACTCCGTCGGCCGCGGCAGCCACCTTCTGGACGATCTGGGCGACATCAGAGCGCATCGGCACCACGCTCAAGCGCCCGCTCTGCAGCGAACTCGCCATCAACACCTGGTCCACCAAGGCCCCGAGCCGGTCGAGGTTCCGGTCGATGCGCACCAGCGCCTGGCGCTGTTGTTCGGTGAGGGGCCCCAGCAGTTCCTTGCGCAGCACGGCCACCTGCATGCGCAGCGGCGTCATGGGCGTGTTCAACTCGTGGGCGACGTGGTTGATGAACCCGCTCTTCATGCGCTCCATGCGCTCGATCTCGCCATAATAGGTGTCCAGCACCTGGGATTCCTCCCCCCAGCGGTAGACCACCCATGCGACCGTCACCAGGCTGCCAGCCCACAGGACGAACAAGGGAAGAACGGCCGGCCCAGCCTGGGATGGGGCGCGACCCAGGTACAGGGTCATGATCAACGCCGCTCCTGCCAGGGTCGTGATCCATCCGACGACGGTCAGCAGGACGAGAAGGCCCGGCGCTGAGTGGCGCAGCTGCCGGTAGAAGGCCGCCGCCCTCCAGATGGAGTACGCGCTGACGATGCCGAAGCCTGGCCACCCCACGTAGATGAGGGACAAGTACAGTGCATCCCAGCCGGTGGCCACAGGCCAGCAAGGCCGCCGAGCCTGAAGAACGAGACGGTGCTACTCAGGCGACGTGGTCCTCGACCCAGCCGCGCATGATCGACTTGGAGACCGTGCTGAAGACCGGCGCGTACTTGTTGGCACCCTGGGCCATGATGGTCTGCAGCTCGCCCTCGACGGTCGCATAGTGGTGGTGGGCGCTGAGGATGTGGCCCAACTCGTGCGCGTAGGTCTGCGTGTGGCGAAGCGCGGTGCTGCCTTCATAGGAGGCCCATTGGACCGTTGTGAAGGTGTATGCGAGTTCCGGGATGCCCGCGCCACCGATGCAGTTGGCCTGGGCATAGCTGCTCGGGTGCCCAGTGTACAGATGGACCATGTCGCGGTCTGTGTGACGCGTGTTCCAGTAGTCCGCCATGGCACCCAACGGGGCATCGTCTTCAGGCGCCGGGTACTTGGTGTCGTTCGTCGACATGTGGACCCCCATGACGTTGAACCGGAGGCCCATCTCGTGGTCATAGATTGCGTCGACCTCAGCGAGGAACGCCAGCATCAACGGCACACTGTGGTGACCGAAGATCCGCAGGAATTCGGCATCCGCATCGAGGATGATGTCGGCAGTGATGGTGGCCATCTGGCTGCGATCCACTTCGATGACGGGGGCCACGTGGGTCGGCGCGACGTACAGGCAGTCGTGCGGATGGCGACCACCATCCGGGTCGAAGGGCAGTGTCTTGTCGATGAGGTCCACGAAGGGGACCTCCACGCCGGCCGGGAAGTTGCCTTCCATGCCGATGCGGATCGCGTAAGGGACGTCGCCGACGCGGACGTAACCGGAGGCCCAGTCAGGTGCGACGACCAGGCGGGCCAAGGCGTCGACGTCGCCGGCCACGTGACCTTCGTAGACCGCGAACCAGGAACCATTGACGGCCACGCCGTCGACCTCGACCCAGGTCTGTGCGGCCATGGTCGAGGGGACCATCTCCAGGTCGAACGTGGGTTCGTCCGGGGCGCCTGGGCCCAGGAATGTGATCTTCTTCGCCGGCAAAGTGACCGCGCCGTCCGCGAGGTCGGCCATCAAGGCCGCGATGTCATCACTCAGCTCCTGGCCGCGGATCAGCGGCGGCAGTGCCGCGACGGGCGTTTCAGTGACCGGTTCCGCCGTGGCCTCCGGCGAGGTCCCGGTACAACCGGCAAATAGGAAGCCGGCGATGACGGCGATGGCGAGCAAGCGCATGCCCAGGCAGTCAGCGACATATCGCTTAGCCGTTGTTGCTGCCAGCTTGACGACCGCAGCATGCCACGGCCGCGCTCACGCTCGGCAATCAATACGGTCAGACCAAACGCAGTGGCCGACGAAGACCGCGCTGACGCGCGGCGTTCGGTTCCTGCCTCCACGCAGCGAGATAGCCGATGAAAACCTCGCTTGCGCTCGGCTTTCATCGGACCCCTTCAGCCCGTGCATTCACACGGGCTGAAGGTCCGGGCGCCGCAAGGCGCCGCCCTGTCCAAGTATCTGAGCGAAGCTCAGATCACTTGAACTTCGTCGATCTCGTGGTGCCGCTTGGCGATGTGACGGATGGAAGAGATGTTCCGGCCACCCTTTCCGATGGCCTTCCCTTTGTCCTTCGCCTCGACCTCGACGATGGCGCGGATGCGGATGCGCTCCTCGCCATCGTCGGTCGTCTTGGCGCCGGTCTCCATGCGGATACTAGCGACATCGAACGGCTTGAACAGGTTGCGGACGAAGACTTGTTTGTCCTCGTCGTATTCCACGAACTTGACGTCCTTCTTCAGAAGTTGTCGCATCATCTCCAGGTTCTTGGCTTCCTTGCCTAGCGCCTGTCCCAAGTGCCCCTTCTCGGTGATGAAGACCACGCGTTCACCCTCGTCGATCGCATCCATGATGCGTGCGCGCAGGCGCTTCTCTGCCTCGTTGATGAGGCCGATGGTCTCCATGCTGAGTTCGAGGTCTCGCATGACGATCACTTGGTCAGTTGCAGGATGTCCGATTCGCCGGCATCCAATACGGCAAGGGCAGAGATCGCGAACGGCTTACCGCACGCGGGGCCCAGTTGGGTCCCCATGCCGGCAAAATCGTACACGGGTACGCGCTTGTCCTTGGCGGATGCGCGGATGTTCTCGTGGGCTGGGCAGTTTGCAGCGAGGATGACCAATTTGGCCTCCCCGCGTCCGATTGCTTTTGCGGCTTGGTCGGCGCCGATTAGCACCTTGCCACTCTGCACTGCGGTTCTCAGGCTTCGCTGTACGTCCATTTTCAGGCCTCCTCTGTTTCAGGTTCGGTGGGTGCGGCTACGACTTCCGCAAACGCATCCTCGTATTCCTCTTCTTCAGGCTCGGGGATGGTGTTCTTCGGCTCCGGCATCGTCTTCCGGAGCTCTGCAAGCTTGCCAGCGTCGACAGCCAGGCGCACAGCGCCGGTACCGAGGTTGACAGGCTGACCGACGATGATGTTCTCGGCCACACCGTTAAGGGGGTCGATCTCACCGATCATGCCGGCTTGTAGTAGGTGGTCAACGGTGATCTCGAAGGCAGCACGGGCCAGGATACTGGACTTCTGTCCAGAGACACCCTGGCGGCCGATGGCCTTCACTTCACCGTCAGCGGTCATCACGTCGGCGACCAGCATCAGGTGACGCTTGTCGACTTGCAGACCTTGGCCGCGCATCGTGTCATCCGCTTCGCGGACGATGGCGACACGGGCCGCTTCGATACCAAGGACTTCCTGGATCTGCAGGATGTCGTTGGTCTTGACGCGGCGGCGGTCGACGCCTTCGATCTCAAGGATCTCGCGGAGGTTGCTACCTTCCGAGTACAGGATGTAGCCGCCTTCCTTCTCGTCCTTGCGGATGACGAGGCGCACGATGCCGTCGATGCCCTTGACCTTGATCTTGCGCAGGTCTTCGACGGCCTTCTGGAGGTTCTTGTAGTTGGCTTCGCCGAGCGTCACGAGGACGTCCTTGTCGCCTTCTTCCCACTTGGCCGTGACCTTGCGGACGCGGCGGCAGGCGTCGTAGACCTCCTCCATCGTGACGTCCTTCTGGGCCATGAATTCCTTGTTGGGGACAACGTGGATCTCTAGCTTGCCAAGGTCGCTCTCGATGTCGGCGATGTCTGCGAGCTTCGTGGTCTCGATCAGGTTGGCGATGGCGGTGGCCTTCTTGCGGTCTGCCTTGACATCATTGTCAAGGAAGATCGTCATGGTCGGCGTCGAGGGTTGACGGCGGGCGTCAACGATCTCGATGAGACGCGGTAGACCCAGGGTCACGTTGATCTCAGCGACACCGGCAAAGTGGAAGGTACGCATGGTCATCTGCGTGCCGGGCTCACCGATGCTCTGGGCACTGACGATACCGGCCGCTTCTGTCGTGTCGACGCTGCTGCGCTTGTACTCAATGACCGCCAGGTCGGCGGCCTGCTTGAGCTGCGCGTCAGTGAAGCCACGTTCCATGCACTTGCTCACGAGCAGACGGACGACGCCGTTGGGCATCCAGCCGTCTTTGGCGGCCAGGTGCTTCTCGACCATCTCGTCCTTCTTCAGGAGGGAGTCGTCGCGATCCTCGACGATCTCGTCGGTGATCTCGAAGGCGCGGTCGTCTTGGACAGCCGTGCGGCGCGTGCTGCGGCGGGCCGCGGCGTCACGCTTTCCCTTCTGGAGCTTCAGCAGGATCTCTTCGACTTCATTGCCGGTGAAACCGGCTTCCATGAACGTCTTCTTGTCGGCCGCCTTGGCCTGGGTCACCGTGAAGTGCTCAGCCAGGCGGTCGGCGGTGTCCTTGTCGAAGCCGTACGTGGTGATGTACGACTTGATCGTCTGCGGACTGGCCATCTTAGTTGCCTCCCTTCTTGATGATCTTGGCAGCCTTGCCCGACTCCACCAGGTCGAGGACCTGGCTGAAGTCGATGGGTTGACCACCGGCGCTGCGGGTCGGGTCGATGCCATCCTCACCGTAGGTGAACTGGATGACCGTGCCCGCGGTGTTGCGGACGGTGCCGTCCTGGGCGACCTTGAGGTCTTCCAGGGCGTTGATCAGACGGCGCTGCATGTAACCGGAGCGGCTCGTACGGACAGCCGTGTCCACGAGACCTTCACGACCACCCATCGAGTGGAAGAAGTATTCCGTGGGGGTCAGGCCGGTCTTGTAGGAGTTGCCCACGAAGCCCTTGGCGTTGGCACCCAGGTCGCCCCAGCGGAAGTGAGGCAAGGTGCGCTTGTTGTAGCCACGCTTGATACGTTCACCGCGGACAGCCTGTTGGCCGACCATGCCAGCCATCTGTGACAGGTTCAGCATGGAACCACGTGCACCGCAGCGGGCCATCAGGACAGCCGAGTTGGTCATACCGACCTGGTTGGCCACGACTTCACCAGCTGCGTCACGGGCTTGACCCGTCTCGCGCATGATCTCCATCTCGAGTGTCTCTTCGATGGTACGGCCGGGCAGGCTCTGCAGCGTGCCTTCTTCGTACTGGGCGACGAGCTCAGCGACGCGGCTGCGGGTGTCAGCGGCCTTCTTGTCGATGTCGACACGGGCGTGGGCCGGGATGTCTTCATCATCGATGGAGGTCGAGAAACCGCGCAGGGTCAGGAAGCCGTTACCGATCTTCGTGACCTTGTCAAGGAACTCACGGGCGCGCGCTGCGCCGTACGTGCGGCTGATCGAGTCGAGGACGACACCCTTGAAGGATGCGATCGACTTCTCGTCGATGCCGCCGGAGATGAGCTTGCCATCTTCGATGACGACCCAGGTGTCGTTCTCGGGCTTGCGGGCCTCTTCCTCGGACATGCCGGGAGTGCAGGCCGCGCCACGGTAGCTGAGGTTCAGGTCGTCCGGCAGCAGAGTGCTGAACAGGTCCTTGCCCCAGACGTACTTGCGGATCTCGCCGCGGGCGTCCTTCTCTTCGAAGACTTCGGGCGCCTGGCCCTTGAAGCCGACGCGGGCCAAGACCTGCGTGGCGTCTTCGAGGGCCAGCTTGGCGCCGCGGGCGTCCTTGTTGTAGAAGTTCCACGTCAGCAGGAAGTTCCCGGAGATGTGGTCGTGGATGGCGCCGATGATCGGGCCACCGAAGCGAGGACTGCGGATGTTCTGCTCGACCTTCATCAGGATCTGAGCTTCAGCGCGGGCTTCCTCACCCTGGATGACGTGCATGTTCATCTCGTCACCGTCAAAGTCCGCATTGTAGGGCGGGCAGCACGGGAGGTTGAAGCGGAACGTCTTGCCAGGCATGACGCGCACGGTGTGCGCCATCATGCTCATGCGGTGCAGGGTGGGCTGACGGTTGAACAGGACGACGTCGCCATCGTCAAGCTGGCGCTCGACCTTGGCCCCGACCTCGATGCGCTTGGCGACCTCTTCCTTGTTCTTGTCCGTGACCTTGACGCGGCGACCGTCGGCGCGGTTGACGTAGTTGACACCAGGGATGTACAACTTGCCGACCGGGGCTTCGGGCTCGGGACCGCGCAGAATAAGATCCTGGCAGAAGGCGAAGTTGGCGGCCGTGACGCGGACCGGAACGGTGAGTTCACGGGCGCACTGGATCGGGCAACCGACTTCGTTGATGCTCAGGTTGGGGTCCGGACTGATGACCGTACGCGCCGAGAAATTGACACGCTTACCCGACAGGTTGGACCGGAAGCGGCCTTCCTTGCCCTTCAGGCGCTGGCTGATCGTCTTAAGGGGACGACCGGAGCGGTGACGGGCCGGAGGGATGCCGGCGGTCTGGTTGTCGAAGTAGGTCGTGATGTGGTACTGCAAGAGTTCCCACAGGTCCTCGACAATGAGCTGGGGCGCACCGGCGTCACGGTTCTCTTGGAGACGCTGGTTGATACGGATGACGTCCACAAGCTTGTGGGTCAAATCGTCTTCCGAGCGCTCACCGGAGTCCAGCGTGATGCTGGGGCGCATGGTGACCGGAGGCACCGGCAGGACGGTCAGGACCATCCATTCGGGGCGGCACACGTTGGGGTTGATGCCCAGCAGGGGCAGATCTTCATCGGGGACCTTCTCGAGCCACTCGCGGACCTCACTGGGGGTCATCTTGTGGCCGTTCTCACGGAAGGTGGTGGGCTTGTCGACGTCGATGGCGCCGTGTTCGCGGCCGCAGTGCGGGCACACGGTCACGTTGCTGGCGTCCTTGGCCACACGCTTGGCGAGGACACTGAGATCCTTGCCTTCGTTGATGAAGCTGGTGAGGTGCTTGTTGTACTCCTCACGGATGCGCTCGCTGAACATCAGCTTGCCACAGCCGCGGCAGCTGCTGCGCAGGATGTCGCGGACGGTGCGGACGAAGCCGACGTGGATGACCGGCATGGCCAGGTCGATGTGACCGAAGTGACCAGGGCAGTCGCCGACCTTCTGGCCGCAGGTCTTGCAGCGAAGACCAGGCTCGATGACACCGAGACGGGGGTCCATGAGACCCATTTCGATGGGGAAACCATCGTCGTCGTAGGTGTCGGCCGTGATGATCTTCGTGGCCGAGAGACCGCGCACTTCCTTGGGGCTCAGGAGACCGAACTCCATGTAGCCGATCTTCTTGGGCTGGTTGGTCAACAGACGGTTCAAGCGATCGCCTCCAGGCGCATACGGGGTGCGAGCATGAGCGCCTGCAGTTCCTCCATGAGGAGCTTGTAGGCGTAGCTCATCTCCACCGGGTGGATATCTGCGTCATCGCCACTGCTCAGGCTGCGGTAGAAACCGCGGCGGTCGAGCATACCGATGAAGCCACTCTTGGCATCGACGAACTGGACCGTGCGGTCCGACTCGTCAAGCAGGCGGTCCTTGATGACCATGGCCACACCGTGGCCGATGAGCGCATCGCGCTCCATCTCACCGAACCGGAGACCACCGTCGCGGGCGCGACCTTCGGTGGGCTGGCGGGTCAGGATCTGGACCGGACCACGGCTGCGGGCGTGGATCTTGCCACTGACCATGTGGTGCAGCTTCTGGTAGTAGATGCAGCCCACGAAGATGTCAGCCTGGTACATGCGGCCGGTCTGGCCGTCGTACATCTGGCGCTTGCCGTTGTGCTTGAAGCCGTTGTTCATCAACGACTGGCGCAGGACCTCTTCATTGTCGGCGCCCGTGAAGGCAGTACCGTCGATGAAGCGTCCTTCCATGCTGCCGACCAGGCCGCCGATCATCTCCAACACGTGGGCGACGGTCATGCGGCTCGGAATGGCGTGCGGGTTGACGACGATGTCGGGCGTGATGCCTTCCTCATCGAAGGGCATGCCCTCCGGCGGGACCAGCAGGCCCAGGACACCCTTCTGACCGTGCTTCGAAGCGAACTTGTCGCCGAGCTCGGGGATACGCTCGTCGCGCACCTTGATCTTGACCATGCGGCTGCCGTTCACGCTCTCGGTGAGCATGACGGTGTCGACGTGGCCGCGTTCGCCGTGGCGGACGGTGACCGAGGTCTCGCGGCGCTTCTGAGGCGTCAGGAAATCCGTGGGTTCTTCGAGGAAGCGAGGCGGGCTCGTCTTGCCGATCAGCACGTCGCCGCCACTGACGGGGCGCTCGGGGCTGATCAAGCCGTCTTCTTCGATGTAGTTGTACATCTCTTCGGGGCGCACACCGCGGCATTCGGGGTCAGGGCGCTCGAAGCGGTCTTCCTGGCCACCGGGGTAGCGGCGCTCTTCCGTGCTGTAGGTACGGAAGAACGTGGAGCGGCCCATGCCGCGTTCGATGGACGCCTTGTTCATGACAATGGCGTCTTCCATGTTGTAGCCGTGGAAGGACATCACACAGACAACGAAGTTCTGGCCAGCAGGGCGCTCGTTGAAGTTGATGTACTTGGCCGCGTGGGTCTGGACGAGGGGGGCCTGCGGGTAGTGGAGCAGGTGACCGCGGGTGTCCGGCCGGATGCGGTAGTTGGCGTCACCGAAACCGAGCGACTGCTTACCCATGCCCGCACCCATGGTGATGCGCGGGGACGAGTTGTGCTCGGGGTACGGGACGAGGCTCGAACCGATACCGAGGATGATCATCGGGTCGATCTCGACGTGGGTCGGCCACGGCAGGGACTTGTCGGCCTTGGACTCGGCGACCTTGGTCTCCATGTCTTCGGCGTCGACGCAGATGAACAGGTTCTCCTCTTCTTCGGCGTCGATGTATTCGATGATGCCCTCGTTGACGAGGTCGCTCCAGCGGATGCGGCCTTCGATGACGTCCTTGCGGTATTCATCGGTGAAGCGCATCTTGCCGTTGTCGACGACGATGAGCGGGCGGCGGACACGGCCGGCGTCACAGTTGAGCATGACGGCGTTCGTGTCGGTGTCGTGGAAGACGTTGACTTCGTTGCTGAGAAGACCGGCGCGGCGGCGTTCCTTGATGCGCAGGACGAGGTCGTGGGCGTCCTCGTGGAGGCCGACCAGGTCACCGTTGACGTAGACCTGGGCACCGGGCGCGTCGCGCTCGATGGGGCGCAGGCCGAAGTCGCGCAGGACGCGTTCGACTTCGCGCTCCGGGAAACCTTCGCTGATCTCGACGCACAGACTCAGGTTCTTCACAAGGCCACAGTTGGGGCCTTCGGGGGTCTCGTTCGGGCACAGGCGACCCCATTGGGTCGAGTGCAGATCACGAGCTTCGAAGTGAGGCTGGCTGCGGGTCAGGGGGCTGGTGACACGGCGCATGTGGGACAGCGCAGCGAGGTTGCTGGTGCGGTCCAACAGTTGCGAGACACCGGCGCGGCCGGACACCCAGTTACCGGTGGCCAGGCTGTGCAGCAGGCGCTGCGTCAGCACGTCGGCACGGACGGCGGTCTGGATCTTCACGTCGCGGTTGCGGGCGTGGGCGCGTTCCAGCTGGTACTTCAGGTCCTTGCACAGGGCCATGAAGGCGACGCGGAACAGATCCTCCATCAGATCGCCAGCGAGCTTCAAGCGCTTGTTGGCGTAGTGGTCCTTGTCGTCCGGTTCGCGGACGCCAAGGTAGAGCTCGAAGACGGCCATGCCCATGCGGGCAAGGAAGATGGCCTTCGTGATGCGGTCTTCCGGCTCCTGGCCCAGGTGGGGCAGGAGGTTGCGGTCCATGAGGGCCTCGACACGCTTGACACGGTATTCTTTGGCTTGGCCGCCGGCCAGGCGCTTACCGAGGTAGCCGATGGCGTCCTCACGGGTGGCGACGCCGTATTCGTCAGCGGCCGATTCGATGTTGCCCAGGATGAGGGGCTCCATCTTCGGGTCGCTCATGATGGCGTGGACGATCTCTTCATCGGATTCCATGCCGAGGGCACGGAGCAGGATGACGAGGGGGATCTGGCCGGAGGCGCTGGGGACGGTGACCATCAGGTCGCCGTCCTTCTTGCGCTCCACGACGACGAGGGCGCGGTAGCCTTCGTGCTGCGAGAACACCTTGGCGATCTCGACATCAGTGCCGTAGCGGGTGGCCCTCTCCACGAGGACACGGTTAGGGGCCAGGTCTTCGAGGGTGATGAGGACGCGCTCGGTACCGTTGGAGATGAAGTACCCGCCGGGGTCCAAGGGGTCTTCCTGCAGTTCGACGAGGCGCTTCTTGTATTCGTCTGCGCTGAGGGGACGGCCTTCGCTCTCTTCGACGACCTTCTGGTAGATGTTGCAGTGGTCGGATTGCGCCATGATGGGCAAGCGGCCGACCTGGACGATCTCGGGCTCGTGCTCGATACCGTCGATGACGGGGATGAACTCCAGGGTCAAAGGGGCCTGGTAGGTCAGGTTGCGGAGGCGAGCCTCCATCGGCGTCAGGGGGCGCAGGGAGCCGTCGGCTTCCTTCACGACCGGGCGACCAATGGTGATCTTGCCGAGTTTGATGTAGTAACCATCAATGTCAGTCTGCACGATGCCGCGCTCCGCCGTGTCATCGTCGCCGATCCGGATGTGATCGATGACGTGTTGCAAGCGGGTTGCGAGGAAGTCGTTGTAGCTGGCGATGTGGTGGTTGACAATAGAGCGTTCCGCGTAGAACGCGTCAACTAGTTCGCGCATGAATGGTTCTCCTAAAGGGCCTCGACGACGAGGCGGTAGGCGGTAAAGCGGCCGGCTGTGGGGCTCGGACGAATGATTTTCACAACTTCTCCGACCTTGGCTCCGATCACCTTGACGGCTGGATCGGTCACCTTGATCTTCGGAAGTTGTTCCTTCACGATATCGTACTTAGAGAGGAGGGCCGGGACCTCTTCCTCTGTCAGTACTTCGTGCTGCGGCACGATCTCGTGGTTCAGGACGTTGAAGCGCAGATCTTCGTCACTCAATAGATCACCTAGAGACTCCACCGGGGGGCCGGTTTCTCCTCCGACCACAGGGCTAGGCCTGGGTCGACCTACCCTCCGGTCTTGGATGCAAGACGCGCCGACACGGGGGGGGTATAAAGGGTTTGACCCTGTTCGGAACGTCTTGGAAAGCGGCCGGAGGTCTTAGGGGTTGCTCGGGGCGAAAAAAACCACCCCGCCCGGCACGTCTCGGCGCCCGATCCCCGCACCCCCGCGGCAAAAATCGGATGAAAGGCATCCGAAGACCAGGGGCACTACCGGGTTCGCATCGAGAGGCAAGGAGCCGAAGGCGACGGTCTCTCGATGAGCAAGCGCAGCGAGCATCGTCCCGGTAGGGTTGCTGCGAGCGCAGCGAGTAGCGGGCACTACCGGGTTCGCGTCGATGGCAGAGGAGCGCAGCGACGGTTGCCATCGACGAACGAGGCGAAGCCGAGCGTCGTCCCGGCAGTGACCGGAAGGAGCGCTAGCGACTGACGGGCACTACCGGGTTCGCGTCGATGGCGAGGAGCGCAGCGACGGTTGCCATCGACAAGCGAGTGCAACGAGCGTCGTCCCGGTAGTGGACGCTGACCGAAGGGAAGCGGGCACTACCGGGTTCGAACCGGCGACCGGCGGATTAAAAGTCCGCTGCTCTACCTGACTAAGCTAAGTGCCCAAATGGGGGGATGGCGGGTTTTCGGGGACCGGAGTCCCCGGCGAGCCGACTGTGTCCACAGCCGCCCCGGGTAGAGCCGGCCACCGATTGGGGGTTAAAAGCTCGGCGCTGAGGCATCCGCGCATGGCGCCGGCGCTTCCCCGGACCTATTGGTCGAACCAGCTCGGCACGGGCTCGACCCGTTCATCCGCCTGGAAGCGATACGTGTGGATGCCTCCGCGACTGTCAAAGGTCACCATGACATCATCGTCAAAGGCGATGACTTCCGCCAGCGACGGCGTGTAGCTCATGACCGCCCAATAGCCGCCCCCCGGGAGCGCGGCCGCATTTCCCTCGCTGGGAATGTAGACCCCGACGGACGGGGGGTGCGGCCAATTCTCGGGACTGGCATCGAAAGCCCAGATGCCGCCGTGATACATACTCACGAACACCGTCGTGCCTATCACGTCAAAGTAGTGAGGTGAATAGAGCAGGCCGGTGTCCCAAGCACCTGCATCGACCGGGAGGGTCCAGCGCGCCACCTCGACGGGCGCGGCCGGATCGGTGGTGTCCAGGATGAAGATGTTGCCAGTGGGTTGGCCCGCCGGCTGTACGCTGTTTTCCTCGCCCACGATGGTGATGTGGCGGTCGCCCCAGAGCTCATCCAGGGGGAGCGTAGAGTGGATCTGGTACCTCGCCAGTCTCGGCATGGCAATCGGGACAACGACTGATCCGGCATCCCATTCACCCTGCCACCTCACGACGCCCGGCTGGACCAGATCCACGATGATCATCCCGCCAGCCCAATTGGCGAGGTATGCGAGAACCTGACCCGTGATCGGGTGTTGCTGGATCGTGGCGTCGATGTGCATGTCGTTGAAGTTGCTCTGACCACCCTCCTGGCTCTGCGTGTTGCTGCTGTCATAGACCCCGAAGAACGCCAACGTAGCCCCCGCCCCAGGCATTTCTTCAATGGTGTAGAAGGCGAACAGAGGCGGAGTCAGCGGAAACAACTCGAGCGATAGCGCGCTAGCGGCTACGTAAACGACGCCACCAATGGTGGTCGTGCTGACGGAGTGGACTCCCCGCCCAGGAAACACCACCTGATCCACAATCACGGGGGCGGTGGGGGTCGTCAAGTCAACCAGGAGCACGGACGCGACGGGCAGAATCTTGACCATCGGGCCCATGGCTTGGCCGCATGCGTCGCGCCAGCCGATCTTGGCGGGCACGGTGCTGGGCGGGTCGGTCAACGACTCCGGCGGGCCCTCAGTGACGGCGATCAATGCATATCGGGCATCTTCGGTGATGGCGGAGTCGTAGGTTTCGAACCCTTCGAGTACCAGCTCGGCCAGCACTTTTGGCGCGTGGGCATCGGTGACGTCGGCGACGATAAGGACCACGTCGTCGAAGTGGCTCTGAGTGACCGCAATTCGCCGGCCAGTCGTGTCGACGCCGGTGTCACCGCAAACGTAGCCCCCGCTTGTGCCGCCAGCACGCTGCGTGGCCAGCGCATCGGTTCCAAGCGGCACGAAATTGGGCGTGGTCCGGTTGGCATGATGTTCCCACACCATGTGGTCGTGTTCGTCGCCATTTGCAAGGGCCGCAATGGCCCAATCCGGGCTGAGCCACGTCTGCAAGTCAATCTGGTTGTCGTCGGCGGGGGCCGCGGCTGGCGGCGGCGATTCGACCACGGCGGCCGCTTCAACAGGCTGCGGGTCCGGCGATTCGCCGCCGAGGCATCCGGGTAGAACGGAAATTGCTAGGACAGCGAGGACGGCGCGCCACATGAAGCCGCGTTTGGTCACCGCGGGGATAACTCTACCTGCAAGGCAAATGCGGCGTGTTGGCCCGGGGGTCCAACGCAGCGACGACTGGCCCAGGGCCACCTATTGGTCGAACCAGCTCGCCACGGGCTCGACGTACGGACTCTCGTCGTAGCGGTAGGTGTAGACGCCGCCGCGGCTGTCGAAGGTGACCATGGTGCCGTCTTCGAACGCCACGACCTCGGACAGGACCGGGGCGTAGCTCATGACGGCCCAGCCCCCTTGGGCGGGCG
>JBFIDG010000011.1:0-26047 GCA_041581335.1 Thermoplasmatota archaeon | reverse complement strand
TGCTTGTGACGACCAGCCTGTCCCCGCCGATGCGGGAAGCGCAGACGCTGATGGCCACCGAGGGCAACCGGGACGACCCCGGGCCGGATCCACTCCGGCTCTCGGCGTTGGCCGGCGAGGCCCCGATCGCGGCACATGGCGTGATCCTCGGCGACAGCACCTTCGTGGTCATCAAGGTCAGCCAACAGGCGTTGGACCACGCCCTCTCCCAGGGCTTTGCACCACCCCCCGCGACGAAGCATCCGCGCGAAGACGCGGTGCTCGTTGCGTTCGACGCCAGAACGACCCTGCACGGCTGCTCCGCCGGCCTGTCGCCCTTCGACATCGGCGCCCCGGGACTGTGGCTCATCGACCCCTGCCACCAAGGGCTGTTCAATGTCCTCGACGGCGGTGCCGCAAAACCAGGCAGCCCGAACCGCGGTGCTTTGGAAGCGGTCCGCGTGGTCTTGGGCCCTGGACTCGACCCCGTGATCCAGGTGCAGCGCATCGCCTGAACAGGCCCCCGCTGCGATCGCACAAGGACCGCGCCGCGATGGCTGACCCAGGGCGTGTCGGAGTGGCAGGCTGGCCCGAGTGTCTCCGCCCCGCCACAGGGGTTGAGTAGCAGAAGCTTCTGCCCCCGAATATCAGCGCCGAACGCAGAGACCTTGCCGATTTCGAGACCGCCCTCACGGTCAGGCAGGCCACCAACGACGACATCGACGCCATCATCGCGCTGCAGCTGCGCTGCTTCCCCGGCATGAAGCCGTGGCGCCGCGACCACCTCGTCCGGCACCAGGCGCTCTTCCCCGAAGGGCAGATCGTCGTCGAGGCCGATGACGTCATCGTCGGCTCGGCCAGCAGCCTCATCGTCGACCTCGCAGAATACGGCGAGCGCCACACGTTCGACGCGGTCACCGCCGGCGGCAGCCTGGAGACACACGACCCGGAAGGCCCCGACCTGTACGGCGTGGAGGTCATGGTGGACCCCGAATGGCGTGGCATGAGCATCGGCGAACGCCTGTACGACGCCCGTAAGGAGCTGTGCGAGCAGATGAACCTGCGACGCATCGTCATTGCCGGCCGTATGCCGAAGTACCACGAGCACGCCGACACGATGACGGCCAAGCAGTACGTGGCCGCCGTCCGGAACGGCAAGTTGTGGGACCCTGTGCTGGGCTTCCAGACGACGCAGGGCTTCGTGCCCAAGCGCATCATGCGCGAGTACATCCCCAATGACAAGGAATCCCATGGCTACGCCGTGCTGATGGAATGGAGCAACATCGAGCACCGCGCCTCTGGCAAGCGCGTCACCAAGGCCGCCGAACCGGTCCGCATCTGCGTCATCCAATACCAGATGCGCAAGCTACGGGACTTCGATGATTTCGCCCGCCAGACCCAATACTTCACCGACATCGCGGCCAATTATGGCAGCGACTTCGCCGTCTTCCCCGAACTGCTCACCACGCAACTGCTGAGCTGCATCGAGGACAAGCGCCCCAACACATCGATCCGGGCATTGACCAAGTACACCGACCAGTACATCGAGCACTTCGCCGACCTGGCCGTGAGCTACAACATCAACATCCTGGCCGGCACGCACATCGTCGAAGAGGAAGGGCGATTGCACAACGTGGCGTTCCTGTTCCGACGCGACGGCACCATCGCACGCCAATACAAACTGCACATCACCCCCAACGAACACCGCTGGTGGGGGGTCGAACCAGGCAACCGCATCGAGGTCATCGATACCGACTGCGGCAAGATCGCCATCCATGTCTGCTACGATGTCGAGTTCCCCGAAGTGAGTCGGATCGCCGTGGACCGCGGCGCCCGCATCCTGTTCGTCCCGTACTGCACAGAAGACCGCCAAGGCCACCTGCGTGTGACCCGTTGTGCCGAGGCGCGTGCCATCGAGAACCAAGTGTACGTCGTGACCTCGGGCACCGTGGGCAACCTGCCGGAGTCCGAGAACATGGACATCCAGTACGCGCAGTCCGGCATCTACACCCCGAGCGACTTCAGCTTCCCCCGCGACGGCATCGCGGCCCAAGCAGACCCCAACGTCGAGACCGTCGTCGTCGGCGACATCGATCTTGAGGTCCTGCGCAGGCAACGCCGCAGAGGCACCGTCATGCAACTGCGCGACCGCCGCCACGATCTCTACGAGGTCAGGGCCAAGCGCCTCAAAGGAGACCCCGCCGCCCCGGCGTGATGCTCGGCGCGTGCGCCTGGTCGTCGATGATGGCGCTCAGGTTGGCGCGAAGCCGGTCGGTCTTCGATTCTAGCTTCAGCAGCAGCTCGTCGAGCTGGACGGCAGCCCGCCGATCATCGCCCCGGACCGTGTCACTCCGGACCAAGGTCCGCGTGGTGATGGCCATGGCAGACAACGTGTTCCAGTAATCGTGGAACAGGTCCTGGATGGCGCGACGGGGATCGGCCTGGTCGTCGTGGCCGGGGGGCCGCTTGCCGATCGCGGCATCCAGCAAGGCCACCAACTGCGGCTCCGTGAACGGTTTGGGCAAGTAGCCCCAAGCGTCGTACTTGGCCGCCGTGCGGGGCAGGTCGTGATGGGCCGAGAAGAACACCAGCGGGATCTCGGCCGTCGCGGAATGGCTGCGTAGACTGGCCACCATGCCGGCCAAGCTCAGGCCGGGCATGCGAAGATCATGCAAGATGACATCCGGCTGATGTTCAGCCGCGAAAACAAGGGCGTCATCTGGGTCGGACACGCACGAGGCCTGGTAGCCGAGGCTCTCGAGGAGGGCCTGCATGCTATCCAGGATATCTGGCTCATCATCCACGATGAGGACGTGGCCCACAACAGACAATCGGGCCCGAAGGGGAAGAGCCCCGTGGCCAGGGGATGGCGCCCTCAGTCCCAACGGCCGGCATGACCAAGGTCAAGAACGCGGGGGGCGACTGACCGCCATGGGCTCGGAGCGGCTCGCCATCACCGGCATGACGTGCGCCAATTGCGCAGGGCACGTGCAGCGTGCGCTCGAGACCGTGCCCGGCGTGACCCACGTGGATGTCAACCTGGCCACGGAGACCGCCTTGGTGCAGAGCGTGGACGGGCTGGACAGACGCTTTGCAGAGAAGGCCCTGACGAAGGCCGGGTATGGTCTCGCCCACGGCGACGATGTCCACGATGAGGCCCGTGCCCGCTGGCGCCAATTCCTCATCGCCGCGGCCTTCGCCACGCCTATCGTCGCCTACACCATGCTGTACCTACCGCTGGGAGGCCAGCCCCTGCCGAGGGACGCGTGGATCCTCTGGGCCCTCGCCACACCGGTGCAGTTCTGGGCCGGGGCCACGTTCTACACCGGCGCTTGGCGGGCGCTGCGGTCCGGCGGTGCCAACATGGACACCTTGGTGGCGCTGGGCTCTTCGGCGGCTTACGGCCTCAGCATCGCCATCACCCTGCAAGGCGGCATGGCGCACGCCACCTACTTCGAGACGGGGGCGGTCATCATCGCCTTGATCTCACTGGGTAAGTTCTTCGAAGCCCGGGCCAAGCGCAGCGCCCGAGAGGCTGTGCGGGCCCTGCTCGCCCTCGAACCCGAGACAGCCTGGCGTCTCGAGGATGGCGTCGCCCGGGAGGTCCCATTGGACCAGGTCGCCGTCGGCGACCATCTCCTGGTCAAGCCGGGCCAGAAGGTCCCGGTCGATGGGCGCGTCGTCGACGGCCGTGCCCATGCTGACGAATCCATGATCACGGGTGAGCCGGCGCCGGTCCTGAAGACCGCCGGAGAGCCGGTCATCGGCTCGACGACGATCACAGGGGGAAGTCTGACCATCGAGGCGACCCGGGTCGGTGAGGACACATTGCTCAGCCAGATCGTCCGCATGGTGCAGGAAGCCAACGACCGCAAGGCACCATTGCAGCGCATCGCAGACCGCGTCAGCAGCGTCTTCGTGCCTGCGGTCCTCGTCATCGCGGCGGCCACCGGATTGTTCTGGTGGGCGTGGGGGGCACAGCACTGGGCACCGGCTGCCACGCCGTGGATCTTTGCCACGCTCATCACGGTCTCTGTCCTGGTCATCGCCTGCCCCTGCGCGATGGGGCTTGCCACGCCGACGGCCATCATGGTCGGCACGGGCTTGGGCGCGCAGCGCGGGGTCCTCATCAAAGGAGGCGAAGCCCTCGAACGGATCCAGTCAGTGGACACTGTCGTCGTCGACAAGACCGGCACACTGACGCTGGGACGGCCCAGTGTCACGGCCGCCCACTTCCACGACGTGCACGCCGATTTCGCCATCAACCTCATCGCGGCCGTGGAGCAGCACTCGGCCCACCCGATCGCCCGCGCGATCATCGCGTACGCCCAAGGGCAAGGCATGGAGCGCTATCCTCACGTCGGTGACTTCGTCGCCGAGCAAGCCATCGTCTCAGGCACCGCCGACGGCGCCAAGGTGATGGTCGGCAGCCCCCCCTCCATCGCGGCCGCAGGCATTGACCTGACACCGCTGGCCGACGCCATCGCGGCCGAGCACGCCCGGGGGCGCACTGTCGTGGTCGCAGCCTTCGACGGGACCGCGGTGGCGGCCCTCGCGATCGACGACCCCATCCGTGAGACGACCCCGACAGCCATCGCCGCACTGCACAAGATGGGCAAGCGCATCGTCATGCTCACCGGCGACCTTGAGGCCCCCGCCGCCCGCGTCGCCAGAGACCTGGGACTCGACGAGTTCCGCGCCGGCCTCCGCCCCCAAGACAAGGCCGTGATCATCAAGGAACTGCAGACCGCTGGCGCCACGGTCGCCATGATCGGCGACGGCATCAACGACGCCCCCGCCATGGCACAGGCCGACGTCGGCGTCGCCATGGGTGGCGGGACAGACGTGGCCAAGGAGACGGGCGACATCGTTCTGGTGCGCGGCGACCTGCGCGATGCCGTGGCCGGCATGCAGCTCAGCAGCTACACTGTCCGCAAGATCAAGCAGAACCTGTTCTGGGCTTTGGGTTACAATGTCGCCCTTATCCCCTTGGCCATGGGCCTACTCTTCCCTCTGACCGGTTGGCTGCTCAACCCGATGCTGGCCGCTGCGGCCATGGCCTTCAGCAGTGTCAGCGTCGTAGGCAACGCGCTCACGATGAGGAGCTGGAGACCGACGGCCTCAGGCTGAGGCCTGGCGGAACGAGACGCGGACCGCGTCGGCCAAAGCATCGCCGTCGCCAGACATGGGGTCGACGGCCTTCCACCCGAACATCTTGAACACTGCCCCCTGGGGCTCTTGCAGTTCGAAACCAGCCGCGGCCAACTTGGCCTGTTCATCGGCCGGGACCCGGACCTCGACACGACCGGGGTGGTCGCCGCCACGGTAGAGCCGGACGAACTGGTTGCAGCCGACGATCAACGCCACGGCGTCGCGACCGAACTCACCCTGGAGTTCCTTGCCCGCGGCGGCCGCGGCCGACTGTGCGACCCGGACCAGCTCGAACAGCCGGTCCTTGTGGTCCTGCGGCACGGGCGTGCGCTCTAGGATCTTGAACGGGCGGTCGTCCCCTTCCGCCGCGGGCGTCGTGGGTGTGTGGTCCATGGGACCCCTTGAGACGTCCCCCTTCAAGGGACTTTGCCGGGCTTGTCCTCTAGGTGCCATTGCTTGACGTGCCATGTGGCGCGGCTGGCCGTGGCTTCCACTTCGGCGTGATCGACGACGATGCGCCGTCGGTAGTGGGGAGCATCGAGGACCAAGGTCTCGTATTCTCCACCTTCGCCCGCGATGTGCAGTCGCTTGCCTTTCAGCACCTCCAGGGCAGGCCCGTCAAGGCGGGCCCCGGCCCACGTCTCATCGAGGCCGTCTGCGGCGACCCGGCTGAAACGGATGTCATACCCCGTCGCGACCAGAGACCGGAGGTAGGTATCAGGGTCTTTGTGCCAGAGTGGTGCGAAGGTGTTGATGCCAAGCCGATGGCCGATGGCATCGATCCGCGTCCGTTGGTATTCGCTTGCAAGAGCACCACTGATGACGGCGTCGGCGTTAAAATCGGACATCGCACGGGCCAAGGCCTGTTCGAGTTCACGGACCTCCTCGACAGGGTCAGGTGAGCTGGACGCTGATACTAGCGGCATGCCCATGCAATCGGCGACCGCCTCGACCACGTCCAGGTTGGGGGTGTGGAACATGTAGGCATCGTCCTCGTCGGGGACCATCCGCAATCCTGCCACAACATCCCAGCCATGGCCGCGTGCCACCTCGACGGCCGCGACCGAATCCTTGCCCCCCGAAAGGAGCGCGATGCACCTCATCCAAGGGCCTCAAGGTCTGCTACATCGGAGTCCCGGATGGTGGGCCTGAACTCGCGGGCTGCGATCAGGTCGTCCATGTCGAGATCGAGCGTGACTGAGCCTTCATCGAAGGGCTCCGTGGCGCCGAGCAGGTCGCCCCGCGGACCGTGCCCCCGTGCGCCGCCCCAGAAGACAAGCCCATCTTGGGCGCCGACGTTGTTGCTGTAGAGCGAGAAGCAAGCGTTCTCGATGGCGCGCGCCTGCAGTAGGACCTCGAAGAAGCGGCGGCTGATGGACGGACTGGCACTGATATTCACCAGGATGTCGGCGCCGTCGAGGACCTGGCGCTTCTGGAACTCCGGGAAGTACAGATCGTAGCAGATGTGGACGCCGATGTTGCCCAGACGGGTCGGCCAGACCGGTTGTGTATCGCCGCGGTCGAAGAACAGCCCCTCCCTGAACGTGGTGAACGTCGGCAAGGCCCGCTTGGGGATCCACAAGGCGTGTCCCGCATCGTCGATGCAGAGAGCGGCGTTGTAGGTGATCCCTTCGCGGGGCGTGTACGGCGCGCCGACGATGACGTGCGCGCCCTGTGCCCTGCAGGCATCCAGGAGAGGCGCCAAACGGGAATCGCCGGGCCGGAACGCCAGGCGCTGCACGTCGTCACCGATGTTGTAGCCCGTGAGGAACATCTCGGGCAAGACCACGAGCTCCTGCCCGGGCAGTGCCTCGATGACGCGCTGGATGTTCGCATCGACGTTGCCGAGCTTCGGATCAGCAGCCCACAAGGTGGCCTTCATGCAAAACGGCCAAACCATGGCCCGCCTTGAGTCCTTCGTGGCTGTGGCCGTCGGTAGCCCGGAGGAGTGGCGACGCATCATTGTGACCTTCCTTCGTGACCACGTGGAACGCAGCGGTGCCAAAGGCCTCGTGGTGGGCGTCAGCGGCGGCATCGACTCGGCGCTCACCGCCGCGTTGGCCGCCGAGGCGCTCGGCCCAGGCAGGGTGTTCGGACTCCTGCTGCCCCATGCCGAATCCGACCCCGAAGACGCACGTCTGGCCCAGGTCTTGGTCGACCACTTGGAGATCCCTGCCGCCACGCGGGACGTCACGGCCATCGTGGCGGGCCTGGAGTCGGCGATGGATGGCAAGCTGGACCCTTATGTCCGTGGCAACGCCAAGGCGCGGGCGCGCATGATGACGCTCTACGCCGAGGCCCAGACGAAAGGGTACCTGGTGTGCGGCACCGGGAACAAGTCCGAGCTTCTTGTGGGCTATTTCACGAAGCACGGGGATGGGGGCGTCGACCTCGAGCCCATCGGAGACCTGTACAAGACGCAGGTCTGGGAACTGAGCCGCTTCCTTGGCCTCCCCGCGGAGCTGGTGGACCGGGTACCGACGGCGGGACTCCATCCAGGCCAGACCGACGAGCAGGAGCTCGGCATGTCGTATGAGTCGCTTGACCGCGTCCTGAAGGGGATCGAACTGAATGGGACGGAGGCCTCTATCGCGAAGCGCACAGGGATGTCCCTAGAGCAAGTGCTCCATGTGTCCAGCTTGGTCCGCCGCAGCGAACACAAACGTCATGCACCATTGGTGCCGAAGATCGGCGCCCGCACAGTCGGCATCGACTGGCGGCGCAGCGTCCACTGGGACGCCTAACTCGCCATGACCGGGCGCCCTTCGAGCCAGAAGTAGGTCTGGCGCGTGTCCGTCAGGCTGACCTGCTGGCGTACCAGCCCTTCCTGTTGTAGGCGCCGGAGCGCCGTGTAGAGGGTCCGGCGCGGTAGGCCGGTGGCTTCCTGTATCTGCTTGTTCGTCATCCGCTCGTGGTCGTGCAGGGTGCACAACACCTTCGCTACGGACGCCGGGGCGTCCGGAATGATGGCCTTCGCGGCAGTGCAAGGTTCCTCGCTCATCACACATTGGTATAGTTTCTGTACTGATATAAGTGTAATGCTTATACCATTGGTAGTATTGCGACGCTGGATGACAGGCTGTTGCCCATACCTGAGCGCCTTCGATCTGTTGGCGCGACGACACAGCCTGACCATCATCTGGTTCCTGCAGCAGAAGGACCCTCGGCGCTTCAATGAGATCAAGATGGAGCTCGAGGTCAACCCGGTCACCTTGACCCAACGCCTGGGCGAGCTGGAGAAGGCCAACATCATCGCACGCCAGGAGTTCGCCGAGCTCCCGCCTCGCGTCGAATATAGCCTCACCCCCAAGGGGCACGACCTGCTGCCCCTTATGCAGAAACTCTGCGAGTGGGCCGGCAAATGGGACGAGCAGGCCGCGAGCTGAGGGCGAAGGACGGAAGAACCCCCGCCCGGTAAGCACCTTGTGGCGCGCATCCTGGTGACCGGGGCCCATGAGACATTGGCCGAGCGCAGACTCGTGGCAGCCATCACGCAGCGCATGCGCCGTGACGGCCATGACGCCGTCCAGTTCGCCGACGAAGCAGACCCCGTGGCAGAGGCCCGAGACACGGACGCCGTCGTAGCCGTGCTCGACAAGGCCCCCACAGAGGCCATTGCACTGGTGGCCTACGCCCACGCCGCGGGCAAGCCTGTCCTGGGCTTCGCCACAAAAGGCGTGGCGGTCCCCCCATTCCTGGCCGGATTGGCCCAAGTGGTCAACGCCGACGACGAGGCCGTCTGGCTAGGGGCGCTGCCAGCGTTCTACGACAAGGTCCGCCCGTTCGCAGGACGCCTCGTGCGGGACCGCATCCCAGACCTCGTCAAGGAAGCCGGCCACGAGGTCAAGTTCCGACAACTCACCGCCGAGGAGAAGCCCCGCTTCCTGAAGCAGAAGATCGCCACTGAGGCGAAAGAACTGCTCGAGGCCGACGTGGGCCGCGAGAAGGAAGAGGTCTCCGATCTTCTCGAAGCCATGGAGGCGTTCATCACGGCCCGTGGCCTCGAACGCGACGACCTGCGCCGCGTGAAGGAACACAAGCGCAAGCAGCGCGGCGGTTTCGAACGCTGCTTCGTCGTCGAATCGACATCGGGTTCTGACAGCCCCTCGCCGGAAGCAGGCCCCCAGGCGACCCCGTCGGCGCCGGCCACGGCCGCCAAAGCCGCACCTGCTTCGCAGGCGCCTCCCCCGGACGTCGTCTCGGGCCACGATGTTGACTTCTCCTACGATGAGAACGAGCCCGCGCCGGTCGAGGCTCCGGACGACCTGCGCCCGGGCCACCGCGTCAAACCCGAGTTCTTCGAGATATGAAGGGACCTCTCGGCCTGGACCAGCCGCTTGTGCTGAGCCCCATGGTCGATGTGACAGACGCGGCATTCCGTTCCATCGCCGCCGACTGGGGCGCCGACATGACCTGCAGTGAGATGGTCGCCGCAGCGGGCCTCATCAACGGCAATGACAAGTCCTGGCGCCTGGTCGACCCATGGCCCGGCGAATCCCCATACGGCGTGCAGCTCATGGGCTCGGAGCCCGAAGACCTGGCCGATGCGGTGCGCCGCGTCATCGCCCATGAGCGCCCGGACTTCATCGATCTCAACCTGGGCTGCCCGAGCCCGAACGTGCTGCGCAGTTGCGCCGGAGGATTCCTGCTCCGCGACCCGGCCAAGGTCGGTCGCGTCGTGGCCGCCTGCGTGGACGTCGCGGACGGAGTCCCCATCAGCGTGAAGCTGCGCAAGGGCCACGACGCCAGGCATGAGACGTACCTTGACGTCGGCGCGGAGGCGCAGGCGGCCGGGGCGGCATGGTGCACGCTGCATGGCCGGACCGTCGAGCAACGCTACAGCGGCGAGGCCGACTGGGGCGCCATCGCCAAGCTGGTGGCGGCCCTTGACATCCCGGTCATCGGCAACGGCGACCTGCGCGGACCGGACGATGTGCTGCGGATGCGGGACGAGACCGGCTGCGCCGGCTTCTTCATCGCACGCGCGGCCATGCACGACCCGACCGTGTTCCGCCGCATGCGGCAGGCCCTCGACGGCGGACCCGTCGAGGAGCCCCCGGGACTCGCGGTGCGCCTGGACGCACTCGACACGTACCTTGAGCGCTCCAAGGTCTTGGGCGATGTGTCCATGGCCGTCTTGAAGCGGCAGGCGATGCGGTTCATCCAAGGCGTGCCCGGAGCCCGCAAGGCGCGCGTCGCGATCCATGCGGCGACGTCGTCGCAGGATGTCCGTGACCGTCTGCGGCTACTCGAAGTCGCGGCGCCGGACGACGAACAGTGACAGGCCCAGATAGCCGGCGATCTGCCCCACGAGGCTCACCGGAGCCAACCAGAGCCGGTGCGGGCCGATGCTGTTGAAGAAGACGTCCGCGTCGGTGCCGAGGTCGAGCACGATGCGCGTCGCCGCACCCATCAGATCGCCCGGGCTGAGCAGCCGGAAGATCTCGTACTTCCATGCCGAGGGCTCGACCAGGCCGTTGCTGGCGTCGATAGCAAGCATGATGGACCCAGGGACCCCCAAGAGCGGCAACACGACGATCCACATGCCGAGGGCCAGGATGAACGCCGCGACGGTGCTGCGCACCAACGTGCTGACGAACAAGGCCATGGCACCATAGGCGCCGGCGCCCAGGACAAGGATGCCGAGCCCGCCGATGAAGCGGAGGACCGCTTCGCCGTCAGGCACGCCGCGGAAGATCGCGGTCAGCAGCGCGTAGTCGAGGACGCACAACACAAGCATGGGTACGATGACAGCGATCATGGCCCCCGCATACTTGCCCATCACGAAGGCGCTTCGCGGCACCGGCTTGGACAGCACGAGGAAGATGGTCCTGCGCTGCCATTCACTGGTGATACCGTCCGCGGTGAGGATGATGCTGACGAGCGCGATGTAGAACAGGCCGCCGATGAAGGGGATGAAGCTGGAGGCCCCAAGGAAGAAGCCGAAGATCTGGTTCTGCGCCGAGCCTTCCGAGAGGATCCGCTCGATGTCGCCTCCGAAGACCTCCTCGAAGACCAGCGGGAAGACGATGGTCGTCAAGACGAGTGCCAGGATGAACAGGATGCCCACGGTGAGCAAGCGTGCGGTCTTGATGTGCTGGATCACTTCCTTGCGGGTGATCTCGCGGAAGGCGCTCCACCAGGTCATGGGGCCTCCGTGACCTTCAGGAAGACGTCTTCCAGGCTCATGCGCTGGCGTTCGACGCCGACGATGGCACCCCCGACCTTCGCGACGGCCGCGACGGCATCGGCGACCTGCTCCTCCGTGGCGACGAACTCGTGACGGCCGGCGACGGACGTGACCTCGACCCCGAGGACCTTGCGGATCGCTTCGGCCTGCGCCCGTGCCGGGTTCAGCACCTCGATCCGGGCACGGCCACCGCTCGAGAACTGCCTGCGCAGGTCAGTGACCTTGGCGACGGTGCGGAGGCGGCCATGGTCCAGGATGGCGACCCGCTCGCAGACGTCTTCGACCTCATGCAGGACGTGACTGTTCAGAAAGATGGTGGCGCCGCCTTTGGCAAGGCCTTTGATCATTTCGCGCAGTTCGTAGGCACCTTTCGGGTCGAGGCCGTTGGTCGGCTCGTCGAAGAAGATCAGGTCCGGCTTGTGAAGGATCGCCTGGCCGATGCAGATGCGCTGCTTCATGCCGTGGCTGTAGCCCTTCACCTTGCGGTCGGCGCGGTCGGACATACCCACGAGCATCAGCACCTCCTCGATGCGTTCCTTGCGCGGCGTCGCCGGCATGCCCATGAGGCGACCGTAGAAGTCCAGGTGCTGACGCCCGGTCAAGGCGGGGTAGAAGTCGTATTGATCCGGGACGAGTCCGATATGCGGCGCCGCCTTGTGCGGGTCCCGCAGGGTGTCGATGCCCATGATGCGAACCTGGCCGGCATTGGGCCGGATGAAGCCCGTGACGCACTTGGTGAATGTGGTCTTGCCTGCACCATTGGGCCCCAGGAAGCCGAAGATCTCACCCTGCCTGACCTCGAGATCGACGCCATCGAGGGCTTGCACGTCGCCGTAGCGCTTGGTGAGTCCCTGCACTTCCAGCACGTTGACCATGCCATAGGATGGCACTGCGAAGATAGAAGTCCGCCGGGCACAGGCTCATGTTGCACCCCGGGGTGGGGCACCTGTGCTTGTCGCCTTCGACGACACTGACAGCGCCGAGGCCGGCTGCACCACGCGGCTCGTCTTCGATGCCTTGGCTGCGGCCCCTGAGCTGGTCCTCCAGGGGATGCCGCGTCTTGTCAGGCTGAACCCGAACGTGCCACACAAGACCCGTGGCAACGGCGCCGTCTGCTTCGAGCTGGTCATTCCGCGCGGCCCCCGCGTCCAGGTCGGCGCATGGCGTGGCCGCCCCATCTACGCCTTCCCCGACGGCATCCCCATCGCCCCGGACCCTGCACTGCTCGCCCCTATGTGGGCCGCGCTGCGGGCCCGCTCGCAAGCCGGGGCCGCCCCGGCCCTTGTCGCGGTGGCTGAACCTTTGCCAGAGTTGCTGTATTGGCACGCGGTCCGCACGGAAGTGACGATGGAGGAGGCCCGTGGACTCATCGAAGGCACCGTCTTCGGGGACGGGCGCGGACTCATTGGCGCCGCGGCCGCCCTGGCCTGGGCCGGACCCGCCACCTCCTACGAACTGCTGGCGTACCGATCCGCCAAGCGTACCGGCTCGCCGCGGGCCGTCGACGAAGCGGGCCTGCGCGCCTTGGACGTCACCGGAGCCACGTTCCACAGCGCCGACGGCGAGACCACTGCCTGCGTGCCCCACACGCCATGCCCTGTACTGGCAGGGCTCCGCGGCCTGGACGCCGACCGCCTCACCGCCGAGGCCCTACCGATCCTGGAGGGAAGCGCTGAGCCCCCTGAAGGGTGGCTGCTGTTCGCATCCAACCAAGCAAGCGGCGACCACGTGACGCCGACCCCCTTGCTGCGCGACGCGCCGCACTGGGGCACCATCCAGGTCCCGCTGACGGTCGCCGGCATGCCGGCAGACCTGCGCGGCGGCCACACGACGGTCGCCTGCCACGACAACCTCGGCCACCCGGTGGACCTGATCGCCTTCGAACCCACGAAGGCCTTCCGCGACGTGGTCCGCAGGCTCCGCCCCGACGACCGCATCGTCGCCGTAGGCGCGTTCGATGGCACGATCCGCCTGGAGCGCCTTCAGGTCGAGCGCCTCGCCGAGGTGACGGTCAAGACCGCCAACCCGACCTGCCCCCAATGCGGTCGCTCCATGAAGAGCAAAGGCCGCGACGCCGGGTACCGTTGCCCGGACGGACACGGCGCAGCGCCTGAAGAGGCCGCGATCAACCGCGTGGAGGCACGCACGCTGCGACCGGGGTGGTACGAGGTCCCCGTGATGGCGCGCCGCCACCTCCACCGACCCCTGCTCCTGGAGCTGGTCCCCGAGCCGGCTCGCTGATAGGGTTCCCTCCCAGCAAGGCTAAGACCAAGAACGATGCTCGTGGGGTCTGCGCATGGTGTCCCACTTGGTGTGCAGGCGGTCGTTCACGCCCTATGGTGTCGTCCTCTACCACCCGTGCGGCAGCCACAGCCAGGCGACCCACGAAGACGCCGACGAGCCGGTCTTCGGCACCGGCCCGGTATGCGATGCCTGCCTGCACCCCGCTGCCGAGCTTGGCGGCATCACCGTGGCCCCCGGCGAGACCCGCCCCGCCATCGCCAAGGGCAGCCCGCAGCGCCGGCCGGACCGGCACGATGAGGCGGAGGGCGTCGTCGTGAAGGCCAAGCGCCCAGCACGACCGAAGGCCGCCTAGGCCGGGGCATCAGTGCTGTAGAATTCGATCTGGAGCGTGAACGCTCCACCCGACCCATAGCCGATGACAGCGGCATCGAGGGCGGCCAGGTCGCGCCCGTCCAGGACATCGGACGGAACATCGACGAAGACCGGCGACGGGCCTCTGGCAGACGCGAGGGAACAGCCATCGCCACCAGTGACGAAGTCGCAATGCGAAGGATCGGACAGGTGGATACCGTAATCGCTCGGAGCCGCCGCCACAGCGTACGTGAAGTTGAGGCGCATACTGCGCGCGCCATCAGGAATGTCGAGTGTGCTGAAGTCACAGCCGGTGTTGGTGGCCCCCCGGACGCCGGCGTTGACGTGGACAAACACGTCGGGCATGTCACATTCCAGGACGGACAGCAACGCCGGGACCGCGGTCGCCTCGACGACGCCGGCTTCGGGGTCTTGGGCCACCTCCGGCGTGGCCGCGGGGCCTTCTACCTGGTCGGGCGCCTCGGACGCACAACCGGCCAACAGCAGACTCAAGGTGAGCAGCAAAGCGCGCATGCGGAGAAACCACGTGGCGTGCTACTTGACCAACGTGGTCACGCCATGCAACTGGGCCACGAGCGCCAGGCTCGCTTCGCTCACATCCCCCAGAAGCGGTCCTCCGGCACTCTGTGCCGGAATCACGCTTCTGGGCCACTCCGGCGCTTCGCGCCTACATGCCCCAGAAGCGGTCGACTTGCCTGCGGACCTTCATGAGTTCCTCAAGCACGTCGCGCTCTTCGGGCTTGATCTTGCCCTCGTTGTAGAGCCACTTGGCGTCCCCGCCAGGGATGTCCATGTACAGCATGTCGCCTTCCTTGATCTGACGGCCCAGCGTCGGACCGGGGACGCTGATGGCGACCTCGTCGCCCATCTTGGCGATCTTGATGGTGTCGCCGTCCTTCTGGATGCTGCGGATCTTGCCGATCTCCTTGCCATCGTCCTTGATGATGCTGCGACCGGTGTGCAGTTCTCCGGCCAAGATGCGGACGCCGAACACCGCGGGGTCCCGTTGGCGGAACGAACAGCCGTCGAGGAACAGGAACTTGCAGGGGTGCACGCGGGTCTTGCGCTGGCTTGCGTCAAGTTCGGCCTTCTTGCTGGCAAGCCACTCCTGGTAGTCCTCCACTAGGCTGTAGATGACCTTGTCAACGAAGACGGGCAGTTCCTTCTCGGCCGCCTCGGCCTCGACGCCTGAGAGCAGCTTGACATTGAAGCCGAGCAGGGCACGGTAGAGCGGGTCGGTCATGGCGGCGGCGCCCATGACGTCACGGCGGCTGATGTCGCCGACGCTGGCGGCGCGGATCGGAATGCCGATGGCGGTCAGTTCGCCAGCCATTGCTTCCAGGCTACCAATGGTGTCGGCCTTGACGAAGACACCGTGGTCCTTGAGCGGGATGTTGATGCGGCTCGCCTTCTCGACGGCCTCCCAGGCCTCCTCATCGTTGCCATCACGGATGACCCGCAGCGGGGCGCCGCTGACGACGTCCTGGACATCGGTGCAGACCAGTTTGATGCCGGCCGCGGCGACGATCTCGTCGGCGTCGACGAACGCCTTGCGGGCATCGCGCATGTCGTCGTTCGGGCTCGGCTTGAGCAAGGCACGGATGGTGCGCTCGATGGGCTCCGCTTGGGTGCCCAGGAGGATGCGGTCGTCCTTGCGGATGCTGCCGGCGTACAGCACGACGTCCAGGGTCTGCCCCAGACCCTTGTCTTCTTTGACCTCGAGGATGGTCCCTTCGCCCGACATGTCGCTGTCCGACTCCAGGCGTTGTTCGAGGAACTTCTGTGACAGACCGACGAGCATCGCCAACAGGTCAGGGATGCCTTCGCCGCTCGTGGCGCAGGTCGGCACGATGCAGATCTGCTTCGTGAAATTGGCGACGCGGTCATAGCGGTCCGCGGGCAGGCCCTGTTCGAACAGGGTGCCGAGGACACTGTAGAACTTCTCATCAAAGCGCGCCAGGACCTCGGGCGACTGCTTCTTGACGTTGAGGATGAAGGGGACATCGGTGCCGGTCTTCCAGCCCTCGATACGGTCCACTTTGTTCAGTGCGACGATGAACGGCGTCTTGGCGCGCTTGAGGATGTTCAGGCTCTCCATGGTCTGGGGCTTGAAGCCCTCGCTGATGTCGACGACGAGAACAGCGATGTCCGCCAGCTGACCGCCGCGGCCGCGCAGGCTACTGAAAGCGTGGTGGCCCGGCGTGTCGATGCAAAGGATACCGGGGACACCGAACTTCTTGCCCTTCAGCAGAGGCCCGGCGCGTTCCATGATGGTGGCCATCGGCACTTCCGAGGCGCCGATGTGTTGGGTGATGGCGCCGGCTTCACGGTCGAACACCTTGGAGCCACGGATGTGGTCGAGGATGCTGGTCTTGCCGTGGTCGACGTGCCCAAGGACCGACACGATCGGGTGGCGCTGGTACGCGGTCTCCGACTTGGCTTCGAGCTTCGACAGCGCTTTGTCGGCGTCGGCGGGTTGCGCCTTGGCGACCTCGGCCTTGGCTTGTGCGATGGCCTCCTGGCTGGGGACGATGACGTCGCCGGCGCGGGCTTCGCTGCGGCGCTTCTTCTCTTCCAGCGTCAGTTCGGCGGGTGCGCTTTCGACCTCCGCGTCGCCTGCGCCGTCGCCGCCGGCTTCGTCGTCGAAGTGATCGGCGAACTCCGCTTCCAACTCTGCCGCGAGCTCATCCGCGAGCTTCTCCTCATCAGTGCGGTCGTCGAAGGCCATGGACCGGCCGACTTGGCCGCGTTTTAAGGGGTTTGGGCTAGGCGCGGAGGCCCCCTCGTCTTCGAGTCGACGGTGGCGCGCACCTGCGGTTGAATGTTGGGGCGGGCACGTTCGGCGCCGGAGCCCCTGAAACCGTGGGTACCCGGGGCCTCGGACCGACAACGGCCAGAGCACGACGCCGCTAGGTTTTCTCCGCCGGCGCCGAAGCTAGGCCCCTGGAGGGACTCATCATGGGGACCATACAACTGAACACCCGCGAGACGATCGAGCACATGGAACAGGACTACCGCGACAGCATGCTGAGCGGCGACGTGAAGGGCCTGGTGGAGAGGTTCTACGCCAAGGATGCACGGGTGCAGCCGAGCCACATGCCGGAAGCGGTGGGTCACAGCGCCATCACGGCGGCCTATGAGGCCCTCTCCAAGAGCTTCGGTATCAAGGGCTTGGAGTTCGAGATCACCAGTCTCGACAGCGAGGGCGACGTGACCTGGGTGACGGGCAAGTACAAGCTGGAGATGCAACCGCCAGGAGCGTCGGCCCGCCAAGAAGACCGCGGCAAGTACATCGAAGTGTTCCGCCGCCAGCCAGACGGCAGCATCCGATGCATCGTGGACGCGTTCAACAGCGATCTGCCAGCGCCCGCCTAGGCCAACGATAGGAGAGCGGACCGCCGGTCGCGGCCAGAGCGCGCTCAGTGCCGCCGGAACTGGATCCAGGACATGTGCACGAGCTTGCCGGTCAGGACGACCCCGACGACGACTGCGGCCATGCCGAAGCCGATGGGGACCCAATCGAACGGCGGCGGCTCGATGCGGGCCACGACCACGTCGGCGAGCTCCTCAGGCGCACCGACCGCATCTTGGCAGTCCCATAGGGTCTGGGTCGAGGCGCGGGCGAACGTGACGTTGTCCCACCAGAGACCCAGGTCGAAGACGTCGGGCGTGTGCTGGGTGAGTGTGAAGTCGTACTTGCTGAGGCGGACCTCGCCGGCGACCACCAGCGAGTAGTTCCCGAAGCTCGTCAGAGGGACCTCGGCCGTGTAGCTGTCGTCGCCGAGGACCGACGGAGCGAGCGTGTGCTCGTCGAGCACCAAGCCGGTCTGGTCGCGGAACGTGAACGTGAGGCTGTTCTCGCCCGCACCTGCCAAGGCTTCTGCGACCACCTTGATGGTCGCAGTACCCCCGAAGCGGACGTTGTCGAAGACGAAGCGCTCCGAGTACGCTTCGGACGGCGTGAAGTAGCCGACCGCGTCGCCGGGCCGTTGGTAGTTGAACACCGCGTCGGGCTGGCGGATCTCTGGCGGGCTCTCGATGCGTAGGTGGATCTCCCAATCGTTGTGGCCGATCTTGCCGACATCCCCCGGCGACCAGATGCCGCCCTCCTTGTTGTAGATCGCACCGGTCTCGTTGTCGCGGAAGCCGTTGGGCGTGACGAACATGGAGGCCTGGAGTTCTTGGCTTCCGGTGACCGGGTCGGGGAACGGCAACGTGTCCATGTAGAGGCCACCCGTGCCCCACCCGGCCATGCCCGCGAAGACGGCGGGGTGCTGGATGGCACCTGGGTGGAGACGGCTTCCGTCCACGAAGATGTCCTGGGCAAGCCCGCCATCCATGTCCGGCAGGTGCCCTTGGAAGCTGTTGAAATCGAAATTGAAATACTGGTGGCCCAGGCGCCCGATGACCTGCATGCGCCCAACGTCGTTCTCCTCCGGCTTGTCGCGCAGGATCATGTGGGCGCAGCCGTTGAACGCCGTCTGGTTCTGGCCGCTCGGGTCCTGTCCGACGGTGAGGTGGCCGCTGGTGTGCGACCCCGCTGCGAAGTAGTACACGATGTCCTCGATCTCGAAGTCGGCGGCATCCTGCGCGCTGGCGACGCCGCTCACCATGATGCAGGCAAGCAGCGCCAAGGCCATGGCCGGGTTGCGTAGAGAGGGCTTCATGCGGCGCTGTACTCCTCGATGACGCGGGGGTCGGCGTCGCCGGCTCCGTAGGCCGCCATGACCGTCCCGAGGGCGGCGACGGCGGCGAACGCCGCGGCCACCCAACCCGTGTTCAGGTTGGTTCGGATGTAGCCGTTCTCGAGCAAGAGGGAGGTGAACGGACCGTCGACGCCCTTGGCGGCCATGCTCATGGGCAACTCCGTCCAGCCGCTGTAGAGCGCCACGAGGACGGCGGCGAAAGCGACGGTCCCGGCGAGCATGCACCAGGACCGCGTGATGATGCGGGAGACCCCGGGGATCTGCCCAAGAAGGTAGAGCCCCATGGCACCGACGGCAGTGTAGGAGGCGACGCGGATGGTCTGCATGGCACCGGTCGCGCTGAGCGCCTCGGTCGGCTCCAGGTCGCCTTCCCAGCGGTCGGCGTAGAAGTCGACGTCGGCGCGCTCGACGGCGCGTTCTTCGACCGGCCCGTTGGGCGCGTTCTGCCGGCCCGTGGATTCCTCGAAACTCCACCAAGGCATGGTGTAGCCGACGCCGATCAAGGCGACGACCACCAAGGCCAGGAGAAGGCCGAGGCCTGTTCGTTCATCCTTCCTCACAGCACGACCCCTTGGCGAGGGGGCAGCGCCTTCGTCGGCGCAGCCACGACGGGTGCCGGGACCTGGCCGGGGACGTTGGGATACGCGACGTACATCTGCGGGACGTAGGTGTGGTTGAGGAAGTGGGCGCCGGGCACGGGGAAGACCGTGCGGGTGTCGACATCCATGACGGGCATGCGCAGACGGGCGTCGTCCCCTAGATGGATCGTCACCGGTGCCTGCGTGGGCGTGGCCAGGTGGTCGGCGGTCTGGTACTGGAAGACCCACAAGACAAGGCGGTTGCCTGCTGGGATGCGGACCTCCAGCGGCTCCAGTTCGACCTGGGCCTCGTAGACCTGGCCCGGCACCAACGGCCGGGGTTCCTCGCCGCCTGCATAGAAGCGCAGGTTGAGCTGGGCATGCCCGATGACAGGCACCCCCAGATGGGGCAGCAGGTTGTGCGGCAGCCATTCACGAGTGTCTTGGTCTTCGAAGACGGCCGGGGCGCGGACGAGTCCGCGGGGATCTTCGTCGAACATCCAGACGCCGATCTGGCCGCCCTGGCCACGCACCTCGAAGGGCAACTTGATCTGGGGCAGACCAGACATGTGAAGATCCTTCTCGAGCGGCTCGGTGGCGAAGCGGACGTACTTGCCCGGTCCGCCGGCGACGGGGGGATCCAGGTCGACGGATCCGCCCTTGGCCCCCGAGGGGACGAGGCGCTCATCGATACTGAGCTTGAGTTCGGTCCACGTGGCGTCGCGGGGCGGGTACGAGTCGGCGCTGCGCCAGAAGCCGATGTTGTCCTGCACCTGGATAGGCGGCGGGAGCTGCACGGTCATGTTGCCTTTGAGGTGGCGTTCGAAGAAGCGGAACAGGGTCTCACCGAAGTCAAGCCTGCACGGCAGCGCGACCCAGTCCGGCGCTGCCGGGATGCAGTTGCTGTCAGGCCGTGCATGGGCCCATTGGCCGTACCACTCGAGCATGTCGAAGCCGGCGTCGCGCAGGTGCTGGTTGAAGGGGATGGCCGCGTGGGGGTCCACGTTCCAGTCCTGCAGGCCGTGCACGAGGAAGATGCCGCCGTCGTAGTTGTCGATGACGCGCTGGCGCCAGTCGCGTTCGGTCCAGTAGCTACTGAACTCGCCGCCGCGCTGGCCGGTCGCCGTGGTGAACGCCCCCAATGCAGACCCTTCGACGATCTCCGGGCAGGCCACGTGTTGCATGTCCTGCTCGCGGGTGCGGCCGTTGGCCTGGCCGACGCCAGGGCTAGGGACCCAGGGGGCAGGCTCGGGCCAGTCGGCCGGGCGCTGCGGGAACTCGTCGTCAAGCCCGAAGCCATAGTAGACCTGGTTGTGCATGATCGGCCCGCGGACCTCCGGGGTGCCGTTGTGGAACATCAGGTCGTAGATGTCAGGCAGGCCCGAGATCGGCACGATGGCCTTCAGGTGGGGGTTGCCCATGCCTGCGACGATCCACGGCGTAGAGCCATCATAGGAGACCCCCATCATGGCGACCTTGCCGCTGCTCCAGGGCTGCGTGCCGAGCCAGGTGGTCGCCTGGTCCAGGTCATGTGCCTCGCTGGGGCCGAGCAGGTCCATGCAGCCGCCGGCGGTGCCGGTGCCCCGGACGGCGAGCTGCACGACCGCATAGCCGTGTGAGATCAGGTTCATGCGATTGGCAGGCGTGCTCTGGCCGGGCCAATCTATCGTGTCATCGTCGAACTGCGAGCAGGGCTCTTGGCCGTTGAACCGGCAGTGCTCATCGATCTCGTAGTACGGCCCGGCATCCACGACGACGGGGACCGGCGCCGTGGTGTTGGGGCGCCAGATCGCCATGACGATGTCCACTTCGGCATCGTCCCGTTCCGACAATGGCCCGAAATAGGCGGGCAGGTCTGACTTGAGACGGACGATCTCGGGCAAGGGCAACGGCTCGAGCGCGCCTGCTTGCAGCACCATCGAGCCGCCGCCGCCCATGCGGTAGGCCCCAGGGTAGACGGCAGGGTTCTGGTACTGGTCGTCGATGTCGAACTGGTGGTAATCATTGTAGGGCTGAAGGCACCCAGCAAGGACCGGGACCACCAGCAAGGCAACGACGACCAGCCGCATGTTCAGCGCCTCGCCTTGGTCGCGACCTTGACGGTCTCGACAGCCTTGAGGGTGCTGATGACGCGCTTCTTGCCCGTGCCGGTCATGGTGTCTTCGACGACCTGGTGGAGGTCGGTCATGGGCACCAGTTCGACGCGCGACTTGTACACCGAGTTGAGCAGGATGTCATCCTCGCTCGCGGCGGGCACGATGACGCGGTCGTAGCCGGCGTCCACGGCGGTCTCGATCATCTGCGTGATGCCCTTGACCGCCCGGATCTGGCCGGTCACGGTGAGCGCACCGATGAGGACGGTGTCCTGGCGGACCGGGACGTTCTCCAGCGCAGACAAGGCGCTCACGGCCATGGCGAGGCCGCTGGCATTGGCCTCGACACCGTGCTGGGCGATGACGCTCTGCACATGCACATCACGGTTCGAGACCTCGGCGCCGGCGACCCGCTTCAGCAGGGCGCTGACGATCTCCGTCTGGCTCCGGGCGCTCTCATCGATGCCGCCTCCGAAGGCCATGGCGCCGCCGCCGCGACTGAGCGGGGAGGTCACCGCCGAGGAGATGGGGACCACGAGACCGGCGGGCTCGCCGACCTCGCCGGTGCCGACCAGGCCCGTGCCGGCGATGATGCCGACCAAAGACCCGCTGACGGTCACGACCTCTTGGTTGCGGCGCTCCTCGAGCTCCTGCTCGGCGATCTGCTGTTCGAGGCTGCGGCTCAGGCGCTTGGCTTCGCGGACATCTTCGCCGGTGACGACGTCGTGTCCCCGGGCGTGGGCGACGTCGCCCGCCGTGCGGACCAGGCCACCCAGTTCACGCAGGCGCAGGGTCAGCTTGCCGCGGCGACCGCTGCGGCGCTGCCCTTCGAGGATGATCTCGGCCAGGGCTTCGCCATCGAAAGCGGAGATGCGACCGTCGTTCTTGACCTCCTGGGCCACGAAGCGGCACATCTTGAGCCGGTTCTCGTGGGAGTCGGGCATGGTGTCGTTGACGAACACCTCGTAACCGTAGCCACGGATACGGCTGCGCAGGGCAGGGTGCATCCCGGTGTGCGCCCCGTCCGGGGGCGCGACGGCGTCCAGGTTGCCGGCCGCGACGAGGATGAAGTCACAGGGGACCGGGTCTGTCTTGACCATGGCACCACTGCTCATCTCGGACTGCCCGACGATGGAGTAGGCCCCGTCCTGCATGGCGGTCAGGAGTGCCTGCTGACTGTCCAGCCGCAGGACGTTGATCTCATCGATGAACAGGATGCCCTTGTGCGCCTTGTGGATGGCGCCGATCTCGACGCGTTGGTGCGTCGGTGTCTCCAGGCCACCGGACTGGAACGGGTCGTGCAGCACGTCCCCCAGCAGGGCGCCGGCGTGGGCGCCCGTGGCGTCGATGTAGCGCGTGTGGTTGGCCGCCTTGGGATCGTATTCCTCCAAGATCTTCGGGACGCCCCGCAGCACCGGATCGTTGCCCTGGCGGAACACCTGGAACAAGAACGCCGCCGCCATCACGGCGATGAGGAAGATGAGCAGGCTGGCAGACTCGAACTCGAAGACGATCATGGACCCGATGCCGAGACCCACGATGGAGGCCAGGAGCGACCATTCGACCATCTTTCGGACCAGGCGCTTGCGACGGGCCAAGCGACGCATCCGCTTGACGATGGTCTTGCCCTGGCCCGGCTCCGCCTGCATGATCTTCGGGTTGTTGGGATCGCCGGGATTGTTGTAGGCCAGGATGTCCTTGAGCTGGTTGGGCGGGAGCATCTCCTTGAGCGCCTTGGCGATCATGGACTTGCCCGTGCCGGGGTCGCCGATGAGGAGCAGGTTGCGTTTCTGGGCGGCGGCCTTCTCGGCGACCGCCACGGCCTGTTCTTGGCCGATGACCTGGTCGATGAGGCGCGTCGGGACCTCGATCGCTTCTGTGGTCTTGATCCCGGACTGCTTGGCGACCCAGTCATACGGGTCGTTGAGCATCTTCTGGTTGGTCTTCTTCGTGGTCATTGGATCCTCAGCGTTTCTTCTTGGCCCGCACGGCGGCCTTCTTCTTGAGTTGGACCGCGGTCACGGAGGTCGCCACCGCGCCACTCAGCGCGCCGGCCAGGGCGGTGCTGCTGACCGCCACGGGGGCAGGCGCAGGTGCGGGGGGAGGAGGCAGAGAGACGACGGCGATGCCCGGACCTCGCAGATCCGTGACCTCGACGATCTCAGCGAACTGGATGACACCGTAGTCGCCCACGGCGAAGAACTGTCGTTGGTAGTTGTCGCCCAGGGACTGCCCGCCGTGGCGGTGGGGTTGCGGCGCCAACTCGAGCAGGTCGTCAGTGATGTCATTGAACACGGCGTCGGACTGCTGCATCAACGTGGCGTCCTGGGTCCGGTTCGTGATGGACCCGATGTCCAGGTCGTGATAGTACAGATAGCCGTGGCGCTCGTCGACCGCGATGATCGACTTGTGGACCGTGGGTGCGAAGGGGCTAGCAGGCCGGTCCGCGTCGGGCGAGCGTTCCAGGACACGCTTCAGGATGATGTGCAGCACCCCCGAGTACTCGCGGTAGGTCAGGTCTTGGATGTTGGCGTCCACAGGGTCCCAATCTTCGATCTTGCGGACCTCGTCGCCGTGGTGATGGATCTTGCCCCAGGCGATCATGCCGGTCTCCGGGTCGAGTGCACCATAGACCGCGTCGAGCATGAACTGCCCATCGACCACGCCGGCGCTCACGAGCGCCACGCGGCCATCGGAGCGCACGCCCATCTTCGGGGCACCTCCGGTGACCGGGGCCGGCCCGAGGTACTCAGGCTCGCCACCGTCGGGGTGCATGCGGAAGATCTCGATGTCTCCGGCCTTGGCGGCGGGGTTCCAGCGGAACGCCCCCGCCCCGACCTTGCACCCGATGTAGAGCATGCCTTCCTTGATGACCGGGTTCGTGCTGGTCTCGCAAGGTGCGATCGCAACATCCCGTGGCTGGACGCTGAGTTTCGTGGACGGGTTGAGGTCTGTCCAGGCGACGCCGATGGCACTGCGCGGTGCCGTCGTGTTCTCAGACTGCATCCGTTGCAGTGCAGCGAGGGGGCCGACCACGTCGTGCCGTGCCGCTTCGGCCCGCAACCTCGCGGCCATGCCGTCCAGCGTGTCATCGTACCGTGCCAGCGTCTCAGAGGCAGGCCGTGAATGGGGGGTCTGCTGTTCTGTCCACACGACAGTCATGTTGTCCGTGTGTGGATTGAAGACATACCACATCTGGCGGATGGCGTTGCCTGGATACATGGAGCCGAGGAACTGTGCGTTGTAGTCGCCGCTGCCACCCTGGTTCTCATTGATGCTCTGCAGCGTCCGGAACTTCTGGGCCGCCAGGACATAGTCGAATCCGCTGGCTGTGTCAGAACCGCGGGGCACCGAGTACAAGGACCCCACGAAGGCCTGCCCGTACGGGGACAAGGTCAACGCCGGGGTCTCGCCGAAGGCGCGGCCATTGGACCGGATGGCGGTCGGGGGCGAGAAGGGGTTGTCGTTCCAGCTTGCCCCCCCGTTGGTGGAGGTGAATGTGGTGAACGCCAGTCCGGTGCGGCTCTTTGGGCCGGGGGCCCCCGGACTGTCGCCGCCGCCGTGCAGACTGGCGATGATCAGGTTCGTCGGCCGGAACGGGTCCACGGCGACGCTCGGGTCTCCCATGGCGTCGGCACCATCCACCGCCGTCACCGGACAGAACGTGCCGGCGCCGGGGCAAGCGATCTCCAGCCGGTACTCGAAGCCCTCGCCCGGAGCGCTCTGGGCAGTGGCCAAAGGCAAGGCCAACATGGCGACGAGACTGATCCAAAATAGACGACCGGACATGATTTTCCTGCATTGCGGCGCGCCTGCGCCCTGCGACCGGCCTTCGAGGGGAACCCCCCCGTAAAAGAGTTCTGGACATCTCGTTGATGTGAACGGGGCGATCTACCCCGGACGCGCGCAGGCGATACATGGGGGCCTGGCGCTGGCTTCAGCGCGGCCGCGTGGCGCGCTCAGGCCCGATGGGCCCAGGCCTCTTGGCGGGCCCGATGGACGCCTTCCATGTACTGGCGTGCCTCATCCGGCTTCTCGGCGGCCAGCTTGACGCCCAGGATGTGCTCCACGGTGGTCGGGATGATCTCGGGGCCGATGTGGCCCCAGCCTTGGCTGACCCAGGGCGCGGCCGGCGCCACGGGCAGGCCACCCGTGCATTCGGTCGTGGAGTAGTACACCGCGGTGCGGTTCAGCGCGGAACGCAGGTCGGCGTTCGTGAACAGCTTGGGGCTCGGGCCGACATCGTATTGGGCCGCCAGGACGCGGTGGGACTTGTTGGTGTCGTCGCGGACGTCGCCGATGCCACCCTCCCAGCCCCATGCCTGGCGCACCTGCAAGAGGACGGCGCTGAAGACGCCCGCCGTCATCGGCGTGGAGAAGCTGGTGCCACTGGTGCTGCGGTATTCGTCGATGGTGCGGTCCAGGGGCAGGTTCTGCGTGAAATCGGCCGTGAAATCCGGGACGTTGCCACTGGACTCCTCGCGGCACTGATCATCGTGGTCCCCGGCGACGCCCACGACCCACGGCGGGCCGGCGGTGCTGTCGATGGGGGCAAGGGCAGGCGTGTTGTCGGATGCGCCGATCGGGATGCCACCGCCGTCCCACTTGGCCTTGTTCGCCTTGGCCGTGCTGCTCTCCATGACGAGCCAGGTCGGTGGGCTGCCGATGGGGCCGTAGGATTCGCTCATGAAATCGATCCAAGGCTGGCTGCTGGCCCATTGTTCGCTGGCGCCG
>JBFIDG010000010.1:0-26962 GCA_041581335.1 Thermoplasmatota archaeon | reverse complement strand
CGGGTCGGTCGTGCTTTGCATTCGCACTAGCCGCTTGCGGGGGCGTTCTGCAGGCAGTTGGCCGGAGCGCACAGGCGGCCGACCCATTGCGCCGCTTAAACGGTACGGAGAGCGGCGACCACGTCGTCACGCAGTTCTTCTGGTGTCCGGTCGGTCGAATCGAGGACCAGGTCGTAGGGGGTGAGGTCGCTCAGGTCGATGCCGTAGTAGCGCCGGTAGCGGTCCGATTCGCTGCTCTCTCGGGCAAGCGTCGCGGCGCGCTGGGTCTCGGCATCGCTGCCGTCGCGCTCAGTGATGCGGCGGATGCGCTCGTCGTCGTCGCAGACGATCCAGACCTTGAATGCCGGGATGCTTGCGCGCTGGGCCAGATGGCCACTGAGGCGACCTTCCAGGATGATGCCCCCTTGCCGGAGGAGTTTGATCTGCGTGTCGTCCAGCACCTGGTCGACGGCGGGGTCTTGCTGGCACAGCGCCCCGAATTGGGCCAAGCTCAGGCCTCGGGCCTTCGCTTCGTCCCGGAACAACTGGCCGGCGTACGTGTAAGGCAGCTCGAGCGCGGGCTCAAGGAGCTTGCAGAGTGTGCTGGTGCCCGTGCCGGGCAAGCCGCCGACGGTGACGGTCCTAGTCTTCATGGACGTCGGGGTGCTGGGGTTGCCAGCGGCGGCGCCACGACAGGAACTTCATCGACTTCTGGACGAAGGCGCCCAGCGGGATGCTGAGCGTCATGTACAACAGGATCCAGTGCGGGAAGACGCTCCCCTTGTTGGGTCCGAAGATGCCGCCCGTGGTGAACATGTCCACCGAGGGGTTCCAGGGGGCGCTGAAGAACGTGAACTCCACGGTCGTCAGGAACTGCGCCATCCAGGCGAACAGCGGAATGACGACGAGCATCGTGAAGGGCATCGTCTTCATCTGGGCCATGCTGACCTGCTGCTGTTTCTGCATCAGTTCCGGCTGGCGCTCGGTGAGGATCTTGAGGCGGTACGTGTTGTTCTCTTTGCGAGCCTTGCCGAATTCCTTCTGGAACGCACGCATGTAGGCCTGGAACTTCGCCTGTTCGAGCCAATCCGTCGTGAAGTGGCGGATGGCGGTCGTCGCGAGCACCATGAGGGTGCCCGCGATCATGATGGTCACGACGGGGAAGCGACCGTTGAAACCGATGATGGGGTCGAACACGTAGCCGACCGCGTCGCCCAGGAGGGCGCGCATCTTCGGGTCGAAGATGATGATGAACGCGATGGCGAAGATGAAGATCGTCGTGAACGAGCCCTTCTTCTTGGCCGGGGGTGCAGCAGCGGCCATTACGCCACCACCGGGATGATCTGTTGGATGGCATCCTCTACCTTGCCATCGTGGTTGTACACCGTGTGCACCGTCGCGCCCGTCAGCGTCGCGTAGGCGGCGGCGAAGCGCCGGTTGGTCTCCTGGTGCTCTTCGATGGATTCCAGGCTGTCGGCGTCGCGGTTGCGGCTGGCATCCGATTCGCGGCGGCCCTTGATCTCAGCGGCGTCCGCCTCGACCAGGACGATCGTGGACGGCTTGAGCTTCTCCAGGACCCAGGCCGGCAGGCCGGGCAGGTAGCCCTTGGGGGTCTTGATCGTGCAGTGCGTGTCGACGATGATGTCGCCCATGGCAGCCATCTTCTCGGCGGCGGCCATCTGGACTTCCTTCTGGACGTCCGGGGGTAGGCGGCGCATGTCGTCGCGGTGCTCGACCAGGCCCTTCTGGCTGGCGACTTCGAACATCATGGTTCCGTACACGACGATCTTGGCGTGAGCCTTGTCGGCGGCGGCTTCCATCACGGTGGTCTTCCCGACACCAGGGATTCCGGTGACGATGATGGCTCCCATCAGGAGCGCCGAGGCCGCTGGCGTTGATAAACGGCCCGGGGGCCCGAGCGGCGCGCACACCGATGCGCCTTAAGTGGCGGCGCGACTGGCCGGGACAGGCGTGATCGAGGAGGTCCGTGACGGCGTCATCTTGATTGGCACCGCGCACGTTTCAGCATTGAGTGTGCAGACGGTCGAGGAGACCATTCGGGAGCGCAAGCCCCAGCGGGTCCTCATCGAGCTGGACAGCAGGCGTCTCGACGCCATCCAGGATCCTGATCGCTGGCGCAAGACCGACATCGTCCAGGTCATCCGCGAGAAGAAACAGCACCTGTTCTTGCTGCAACTCTACCTGGCCAACATGCAGGCCCGCATGGGCCGCGAGACCGGCGTCAGTCCCGGCGGCGAGATGATCGCGGCCATCAAGGTGGCTGATGAGGTCGGCGCAGAAGTGGTCCTCATCGACCGTGATGTCAGCGTGACGCTGAAGCGCGGCTTCGGGGCCATGGGCCTCTGGCAGCGCCTACGCCTCTTCTGGAACATCTGGGTGGAGGTCCTGACCCCCACTGAGAAAGACGAGTCCTTCGACGTCGATTCCCTCCTGGAGACCGACGCCATCACCGCCATGACCGAGGAGTTCGCACGCTTCGCGCCCGTGGTCAAAGAGGCGCTCATCGACGAGCGCGACGCCTACATGGCCAGCCACATCGAGGAGGAGTCCGCCAAAGGCACCCTCGTGGCCGTCGTCGGCGCCGGCCACGTGCCCGGCATCCAGCGTCACCTCGCCAACAAGGCCCAAGGCATCGACAGGGACGCCCTCGACGAGCTCCCGCCGCCCCGCTTCACGTTCGCCATGTTCCTGGGCTACGCCATTCCGGCCGCCCTGCTCCTGACGGTGGAGTACCTCATCCTGAGCAAGAAATACACGGAGCTGGGGGACATCCTGCTGGCATGGTTCGTCATCAACGGCGTCCTGTCCGCGCTCGGTGCGATCATCGCCCGCGGCCACATCGTCACCGTCATCACGGCGTTCTTCGCAGCGCCATTGACCAGTCTCAGCCCCGCCATCGGCGCCGGTTGGGTCGCCGGCCTCGTCGAAGCCAAGCTACGCACGCCCACGGTAGCCGACTTCGAAGGCATCCAAGGCATCGAGACCCTGCGCCAGTTCTGGAGCAATGGCGTCGTCCGGGTCCTCCTGGTCGCAGCCCTCTCCAACCTGGGCAGCGTCGTGGGCACCTGGGTGGCCGCCGGCCGCATCGGCCAACTGCTCGGGGCGGGCGGATGAGCGCGTACTTCGACGAGCAGCACGCCCCCGACCGCGTCACGATACGCTTCAGTAGGCATGAACTGACGCACATCGGTGTCGCAGTGGCCTTCCTGACCGTCGCGTTCACGCTCGTCCTCAACGACCCCGGAGGCTTCGGGCCCCGAGATGTCATCGCCCGCTTCAATGCCCCCTGGACCGCCTACGTGGCCAGCCTCATCGCCGTCAGCAGTGGCTTTGTCCTGCACGAACTGGGCCACAAGGTGCTAGCGCAACGGTACGGTTTCTGGGCCGAGTTCCGCGGGCAGTTCCGGGGCCTGGTCATGAGCCTCGCCATCGCCGCCGGAACAGGGTTCCTGTTCGCCGCCCCCGGAGCGGTGCTGATCTGGGGCCGCGTCGACGCCAAACAGAACGCGCTCATCAGCCTCATGGGGCCGGGCATCAACTTCGTCATCGCACTCCTGGCATTGCCGTTCACGTTCGTCGCGGACGACAGCGCGTTCCTGCCGCACACCATGGGTGTCGTGGCCCAGGTCAACGCGCTGCTGTGCGTGTTCAACATGCTGCCCATCCTCAACCTGGACGGCCGCAAGATCTGGTACTGGAGCAAAGTGCTCTACATCGCGAGCATGGCCTTGGCGGTCGCGCTCCTGGTGACCGTGATCATCCTCGTGGCGCAGATCCGCTGAGCAGGCGGAGGTAGGGCGGAAGAGGGCCACCGCTCAAGGAGAAATCTTGGCGGCAGCGAGCCGATGCGGGGACGGCTTAGCCGTCCCCTTTCAAAGTAGTCCCATGCGGATTCGAACCGCAGTCCCAGGAACCAGAATCCCGGATGATTGACCACTACACTATGGGACTGTTTGGCGGATGCATCTCGAGTGGGCTGGGCCGGATTTGAACCAGCGATTCTCGCCTTGTAAAAGCGATGTCATAACCCCTAGACCACCAGCCCAGAGGCCCGAGACAGACGCGGCGACTTGGCACCTGTACATAATCGCTGCGCCATGCACCCGCCCGTGGAGCCCTTGACGACGCAGACCCTTTTTGAATAGCGACTGGGTCGGCGACCCTGTTATGTCTGGTGGTCCGGAACCTATCCTGCTGAGTATCCTCATCATCATCCTCGGCGCCAAGCTCGGCGGCGAGTTCGCTGAACGCTTCAAGCAACCCGCGGTCCTTGGTGAACTGCTGATCGGTATCATCCTGGGGGCCACCTTGTTGGGTGGCTTCATCGGCATGCCCGATTTCAACACCGAACAGGATCTGCACCACGAGCAGGACCTCCTGCACGAGGCAGAAGACCACTTCCATGCCGCCGAGAAGGCGCTCATGGCGGCGGGCGGCCCCTTCGCGGAAGGCACCAACCTCACGGCCGACCAGGCCGCCGCACAGGCAGAGTACGATTCTGCCGCGGCCGAGCTGGCCCACGCCCAAGAGGAACTGGGCAAGTTCTACAACGAGAAAGGCGCCGAGATCGGTGCCATCGAGATCCTCGGCGCGCTCGCCACGATCGGTGTCATCCTCTTGCTGTTCGAAGTCGGTCTCGAATCGGACATCAAGGAACTGGCCCGTGTGGGCTCCAGCAGCCTGATCGTCGCCGTCATCGGTGTCGTCGCCTCCTTCGCCGTCGGATACGGCTTCAGCTGGGCGCTCAGAGAGGTTTGGAGTGGCTGGCAGGCAGCAGGTGATCTGATCGGTTCGCCGCATCTGTTGCACATCTTCGTCGGCGCCACGCTGACCGCAACGAGCGTCGGTATCACGGCCCGCGTGCTGGGCGACATGAACCGCCTCAACACGAACGAGACCAAGATCATCCTCGGCGCGGCAGTGATCGACGACATCGCCGGCCTGATCATCCTGGCCATCGTCGCAGCCATGGTCCAAGCGGCCCTGGCCGGCACCGAGGTCGACACCGTGGCTGTCAGCATCATCGCCGCCAAGGCCATCGGTTTCCTCGTGGTCAGCCTACTGGTCGGCCTGAAGTTCATCCCGCCGGCCTACGACGCCATGGTGGACAGGTTCCGCGTCAAGGGCTTCCCGGTCGCACTGGCCATCGTCTTCGCCTTGCTGATGGCCTACCTGGCCACGGTCTTCGGCCTGGCCGACATCGTGGGCGCCTTCGCCGGCGGCCTGATCCTGGCCCAGACGAAGCATGCACACTCGATCTTTGCGGACATGCGCCCCATCGCGGCCATCTTCGTGAGCTTCTTCTTCGTCACCCTCGGCATGCGGGTCGATGTGACGAAGATGACCGACGTCTCCGGCAACAGCGTCGTCGTCCCGGTGCTTCTCATCGGCGTCGTCCTGACGGTCTTCGCCATGCTCGCCAAGCTGGCCTGCGGCTGGGGCGTCACGAAGAGCGGCAAAGCCAGCAAGCTCGTCGTCGGTGTCGGCATGAGCCCCCGCGGCGAGGTCGGCTTGATCTTCGCCGCGCTGGGTCTGAGCACCGGGCTCATCGTCAACTGGCAATACACGGCCATCATCCTGGTCGTGATGCTGACGACCTTCATCACGCCCATCTGGCTGAAGAACCTGCAGAACAGGTTCGTGGGTGGTGGTGTGCCAAACCCAAAAGCGGAGGATCTGAGCCATCTCCATGACATCTAGTCTCGCCGGGCGAAGCCTGACCAGTGTCACTGACCTCAGCGACGCCGAGATCGTCAAGATCCTCGACACCGCCGAAGCGATGGCCCAAGACCCGACAGGTCACGCCGAGATGCTGCAGGGCTACGTCGTCTGCACGGCGTTCTTCGAGCCCAGTACCCGTACGCGTCTCAGCTTCGAATCGGCAGCGCACCGCCTTGGCGCAGGTGTCATCGGCTTCGCCGATGCCGCCACGACGAGCGGCGCCAAGGGGGAGACCCTGGAAGACACGATCAAGGTGCTCTGCGGCTATGCTGATGTCCTGGTGATGCGCCATCCGGAGACGGGCGCAGCCCACCGCGCTGCGGCGGTCGCAGACATCCCGGTCATCAATGCAGGTGACGGTGCCGGCGAGCACCCCACGCAGACGCTGCTAGACCTCTTCACCATGCGTCGTCTCCTCGGCGGTCTGGACGGCAAGACCGTTGCCGTCGTCGGTGATCTGCGCTATGGCCGCACGGTCCACAGTCTCGTCCCTGCACTCCGCCGCCTAGGCACCACGGTGTTGGCGGTCCCGGCCCCAGGGCTTGATCTGCCCGGCGGCGACGCCCGCGTCGTGAGCCTTGACGCCGCGGCGGCCGAAGCGGACGTCCTGTATGTCACTCGGGTGCAGCGTGAACGTTTCAGTGACCCAGCCGCATACGAAGCGGCCCGAGGTCGTCTGCGCGTCGACCGCGCGTTGCTAGAACGCAACGGCTCCGGGGCCATCGTCATGCACCCGCTTCCCCGTGTCGACGAGATCGCCGAGGACGTCGATTCTCTCCCGTCGGCCAAGTATTTTGAGCAAGCCTGGAATGGCGTGCCTGTCCGCATGGCCGTTCTTGCACACCTGGTGGGAGCCCTATGAAAGAATTCAAGATCGTCCCGATCCGCGACGGCACCGTGCTAGACCACATCGCCGCCGGCAAAGCCCTCGAAGTCCTCGCCGCCCTCGGCCTCCCTGTGCCGGGCTCCCGCAAGGTCATCTCGTTGTCCATGAACCTCCCAAGCTCCCGGGGGGGCTTCAAGGACGTCCTGAAGCTCGAGGACATGGAACTCTCTGGCGAGGACCTTGACAAGATCAAGGCGGTCAGCGCACAGGGCACGTACGTGGCCATCCGTAACTACGACGTGGCCAAGAAGACGCGCTGGGGCTGAAGACCCCGGGTTTCGTGCGCTCCGGGCTACGGCCTTGGTGTGTGGCACCTGCTAGTTGCCTAGCTAGGCTGTGACAAAAAAAGGTGGGAAGGGGCTGGCCTCACGAGGAGGGGATGGGATGCACTCAAAAGGTTCCAGCACCGCTTCCTAGTTGAGCATCATTTCGCTTGCATAGATATCTGTTTCGTTTGTTGCCAGTGGTAGGTAACAGACCTGTGGGCAATTGGTAACAAATGCCTCAGAGGCTGCTGGCAACCGCGAATCCCTCCTGTTGGGCCGGCGGATCATCGATGCATTCGGCGAGCTTGGCGACCATCCGGATGCGTGGTAAGTGGTCTCGGAAGCGAATGACGCGGTCATCAAGAATGATGGCTGTTCCTTCGTCCTCAGGGCCCCGGATCAAGCGCCCGATGGCCTGACGGAGCGTGCGCCCGGTGGGGTCATGGACCGCCACTTTCCAGCCACGGCCTTCGTTGCGATCGAAGTGATGGATGAGCGCCGTCGAACGTGCCGAGGGTCTGGGGTATGGGACACCCATGATGATGATCCGTTCCAGGACATCTCCAGGATAGTCCACCCCCTCCGTGAGCCTGCCACCCAGCACACCCGCCAGGATGGTCCGATGACTCCCGTCCGCACGGAAACGTTCGAGCAGACGCTGCAGGTCGGTCTGCCCCATGCCGGCCGACTCCTCGTAGACCGCCGCATCGATGCCGTGAAGGAACCCTTCCTCCAGGTAATCCCGCAACATCTGGTGGCTGGGGAAGAAGACGGCCATGCGCCCTTTCCAGGCCAGCAATGCATCCCGTGCCAGGTCCTGCTGGCGGGCTACCACCGCCGGGTCGCCCGCGTGCTGCCGCTGCACCCCAAGAATCCCATAGACGCGCAGCTTCTCCGGGTCGAACGGGCTCGGCTGGACCAACGTCCTCGCCGTGCGGGGCAGACCGACCAGCCGTCGGTGTTCCTCCACCGGCGCCAGAGTACCGCTGATGTGGATCGAGCTGGCAAAATCCCGCAGGAACCGGCATTTGGGGGCGGGATCAAGCAGATACGCCTCCAGCGCGGGGCGGGGCTCTCGGATCACAAGGTGCACGTAGGGTGCATCCCGCTCGGCCAGCCAGAAACGCAGGAAGGAGCCCACCGCACCCAGGTAGCTTCGCGGCAGCCGCCCGGCCGCGCGACGACGCTCCCGGATGGCTTCGCCCCAATCCTCCAATTCCGCGGCGAACCGTTCAAGCGCCGGCCCAGGGGCTCCGAAGCGCATCATGAGCGTCTCGTTCGTCTGATCTGGCGGCAGCCAGCCATCGTCGCTGTCGGGGGCGTGCTCATCGCACAGTTCGCGGATGATGAGGTGGAGTGTCGTCAGGAGGCTGGTGGCGAGAAGGCGTCCCCCCAGCGTCGGGTCATCGATCTCCTCGGCCTCCTTGAGCGCGCGCTCGATGGTACCAAGCCCCAGCCGGGGGCTGTAATGGGCCCGCACCGCTTCCGGCAAGTGGTGCGCTTCGTCCACGACAAGCCGCACTTGGTCCGTGCTCTTGCCCATCCAGTCCATGAGTGCCTGCCGTAGACGGTCGTCGATGACGAAGACCGTGGGCAGGATGACCAGCCGCGCGTCCGGCAGGAGCAGTTTGAACGCCTCGTACGCACAGGTGCCGGCGTCCGCGACCTTGGCCGCCAGACTAGCGGGGTCACCATCGTGGCTCTCTAAGAGCGCTTCCACAGGGCCCGGGCCGTCCTGCAGCAATCGTTCATAGAATGGGCAGGCGCCTTTGACCGGCTGGCCGCTGCTGTGCGCTTGCAGGGCCTTCTGCTTGGCGTCCCGGCACAAGCGCCCCAGTTCTTCCGGGGTGCCGTTCTCGAAGCGCTCATCGCGGCTCAGCAGGGGGCAGTAGTGCTTCCGCCCCATGATCGGGATGGCTAGGCCGACGTCCTCTCCCGCTTGGCGCAGGACGCGGTGCTCCCTGAGGATCTGTTCCTGCTGACTGTTGGTGCGGGTGGCGTAGACCGTGGTCTTGTCGACGCTGGCCGTCAGCGCGCAAATGGTCTTGCCCGTGCCAGTGCCTGCCTCTGCGACAAGATGGCCGTAGGCGGCATGGGTGTCCCGGATGGCGTGCACCAGATCGTCCTGGCCGGGGCGAGGTTCGTACGGCAGCCGCACAAGGGGATATCACCGCCCCCGGGCTTAGCCGGGGCGGGGAGGTGGGTGAAAGCAGTAAGGGTCGCGGCACGCTCCAAGACGACACGTGGTCTGCGCCGCCAGATCTTCGCTGCCCTCAGAGTCGCCCTCCACACATGTGGGTCGGAGTCGCGGGCCGCGCAAGCGCGGCACGCTCCGGGACGACACGTGGTCTTTGCCGCCAGATCTTCGCTGCGCTCCGATCTGCCCTCCACACATGTGGGTCGGGGTCGCGGGCCGCGCAAGCGCGGCACGCTCCAAGACGACACGTGGTCTTTGCCGCCAGATCTTCGCTGCGCTCAGATCTGCCCTCCACACATGTGGGTCGGGGTCGCGGGCCGCGCAAGCGCGGCACGCTCCAAGACGACACGTGGTCTGCGCCGCCAGATCTTCGCTTCGCTCAGATCTGCCTTGCAGCCCACATGTCGTCCGGCATCTGGTGATACACGTCGGACTCCTGGGGGCGGGCCTTGCGGCGGCGGCGGATCTCGCGCTCCTCTTCGCTCATCATGAAGACCTGGCTCTTCTTGAACAGCCAATAGTGGGTGCGCCACTCGCGACCATCGTAGAGCGTCGTCTCCTCGCGCTCCGTCGTCAACATGCCCTCCTCTTCCAGGATGTAGAACAATTGGCGGTCCTCGGGCTCCAGCACGTTGTCGATGACGCGATCATCGAAACCGAAGATATCCATGACGAAATTGGCATCGCGGGCCGCGTCCTCCTCGGGGATCCCGATACGGTTGCTGACTGCCATGGCCAGATCTTCAAGAGTCAAGATTCGTGTCGTCAAAATACCCACGTCCAAAAGCCCGCGTAGCCACTAGTTCTGAAGCCCCGTTTACTTAAGGATTGTTGGTAGACCGTCCATCAGATGGGACCCAGTACAGGCGCTCATCGATGCGCACGACAGGAACCGTCTCGCCGATGTCTGCATTGTCGGGGACCAGGATGGTCTCCGTCTTGTGGGTGTCTGGGTCCAGGACCATGAGTCCGTCCGGTCCTCGGGACACCACGATCGCCTCCTTCAACAACTCGATGCCCCCAACGCGGCGCAACCCATCTGGCGAGATGCGCCCGCGCAGCTGGCGTTCGAGGTCGAAGGCGTTGATGACCTTCTGATGGACCTGCATCACCTGGAACGGGTGGCCATCGCGCAGAAGGATGTCTCCGGGCGAGAACGTGGCCATCCGCATCAAGAACGTGACGCGGTACACGTCCTCCCCTTCTTTGCGGCCGACCAGTTTGGCCGATTCATGGATGCTGCCGCCCAGGCGCGTCCGGAGTCGCTTTGCAACGTTACGGCCGGCATCGATGTCCCCGACGTAGTAGTCGAAGCCACCGTGCATTGGAGCACTCTTGGCGAGGAATGCGAAACGATTGCCCGAGCCTATCTGCCGGTCCAGGTCCTGCGCCACGAGCTTGTGGGCAAGCGCCAGCTCGGGCTCCGTCATGTCGCGCTCGCTGGCGCGGAGCTGGATGATGGCGGCCCAATAGCCGCCGTGGATGCGGCTGCAACGGTTGCAGGACCCCTGCGTACGGCGGAGCAGCCCCTTGTGAGTCTCCTCGACTTCCACGTCTTGCACGTGGCCTTCAAGGTGGACCGTGATAGCGAAGGTCTTGTTGTCCTTCTGTTCCATCTCGATCTCGAGGTCCGGCGACTCCACTTCGCGGTGGATGCCGGCGGCACCTCGGATGGTGTCCTCCAGGGTCCAGCGTTCCAGTTCGCCTTCCGGTACATCGTACCAGTGGGCGCCCTCGTGGCGGGCCCCACAGTGTGCGCAGATCTCCACTTGGACGACATCCGGGATGGTGAGGAGCTTGTTGTGGCTAGTGAAGCACTCGGCGCAGGCGCCATCGATGAGCCCCGGCGCGTCTTTGCCGCATTCGACGCACATCATGGGAGCATCACCAGCATCTGCGCATGGGGGACGCCTTCGACGTGCAGGACGTTGTCGGCCTCGATGAGCTCCAGGTCGATGGCAGCCGCCACCGCCTTGGGGCCGACCAGGTTTGCCATGGTACATTGGCACATCATGGTCCGCAGGGTCTCCTCGTCGACGCGCATGCCATCATAGAATGCCTCCTTGACGTCGAGACGGAAGCGCCCTTCCGCGAATTGTTGACCCAGGAGTTCCTCATCGCATGCGGCCAATAGCCGCTGGACGCCCTGCTGGTAGTTGCGGACCGCGAACATGCCTATGCCCCCCTGGCCGGTCCCTGCATTTGAGTCTTGCTAGGCAGCCAGCGGCGCGTAGGTGCCGCTTCCGCCCTTGGCGTAGACGGAGTTGTTGCGTTTCAGCGTCTGCAACGCCTTGCGGGTCGCTTCCGCGTCGATGTTCTCGCGTTGGGCCTCTTCGATGATTTCCTCTTCACGGGCGTAGCCGTTCTTGCTCTCCTTCACGAGGCGCTTGAGGATATCCTGGATGGCCCGGACACGGTCGTGCTGGCTGGCGCTGACGCCGGTGGTGATGACATCGATGTCGAACTTGCCGGTCTCCCGGTCCATGCCGACGCTCTTCAGGTAGTACTCGACGATGTGGATCGCCCGTTCCGCGTCCATGAGCGTGGCCTCCTGGCTCAGCCTGATGCGGGCGCTGGCTTCGGCGAGGCGCACGAAGGCTTCGAGCTGACGGGCCGTGAACGGCAGACCGCCGTCGCCGCTGTTACGCAGCTCGACGTAGTATTCGCGGATGCGCGTCACCGCTTCGTCTGTCAGGACGGGCAGGATGTTGCGTTTGGCGTAGGCCACGTACTTGCGCAGGAATTCCGCCGACAGGTCCGGCTCCACCTTGCGCATCAGCGACTCTTCGTCGTCGATGGTGTAGGCCCCCATGGGGTTGGCAAGGCGGTGCTCACGCACTTCACCGGCTTGGTGGGTGCGCAAAATGTGGGCGGCCAGCATGTTGTCCTTGTCGCGGGTCGGCTTGTCGAGCAGCGAGAAGATCAGGTCAAAACGCGACAGCAGGGCCGGAGGCATGTTGATCTGGGCGTGCAGCGGCTCGTATTCATCGAAGCGACCCAACTTGGGGTTGGCCGCACCGATGACGGCACAGCGCGACTTGAGGGTCGCCGAGATGCCGGCCTTGGCGATGCTGATCTCTTGCTGCTCCATCGCCTGGTGCATGGACGATTGGTCCTGCGTGCTCATCTTGTCCAGTTCGTCGATACAGGCGATGCCTTGGTCGGCCAACACCAGCGCACCCGCTTCCAGGGTCCACTGGCCCTCACCGAACTCGTCCTTCACGGCGGCGGCGGTCAGACCCGCTGCACTGGCGCTCTTGCCGCTCGTGAAGACACTGCGCGGCGCGAGTTTGGCAAGGTAACGGATCAACTGCGACTTGGCCACACCAGGGTCACCCACCATCAGGATGTGGATGTCACCACGGGTCCGGCTGCCGTCCTTGTAGTGCTTGGCGACCCCGCCGAACAGGGCCATGATGAGGGCGTCCTTCTCCAGCTCCATGCCGAAGATGGTCGGGGCGAAGCTGCCGCGGAAGCGCTCGTAGATCTTCGGGTCCTTGGAGAGCTCGATGATCTGCTCCTCGTCCTCTTCGGTCAGTTCGATCTCTTCGAACTGGCGCTCTTGGTGCTCGACGCTGTTGGCATCGAGGACCTTGTTGAAGTCGACCTTCTTCTGGCTGCCTTGGCGGCGTGCCTCGGTGATCAGGACGCCGTTCATGCGGATGCGGTCGCCGGGGGCCACCGCGTGGACCAGGTCGTCGCGCAAGTGGATGGTGAGGCGTTCAGGCTGGGATCCGCCGCGCAGGCCTTCCGGGGTCTCCTGGATCTCCACCTTCTGGTGGTCGACGAAGCGGCTCATGTCCTCGCGCAGGCGCCAGATGTTGCCGTTCTTCTCGCAGGCATCGCACATGACCGGCTCGGACAGCAGCTCTTCCTCCTGCAATGCGTGCAGCACGTTGCCACACGACTTGCACTCGAAGGCCGCTTCCAGCATCTGGGGGCGGACTTCGGTGACCTTCTTGACCAGGCCTTCGACGGCCAGGAGTCGCCCCAGGTGCTCGGCGCGGAGCTGGCGCGGAATGGTCCGGCAAGACTCCGGGAGACCGGTGATGCGCAGGCGCAGACGGGGCTTGGGCTCCACCGTGACGTCGATCTGGTACAGGGCCGTCTCACCGACGCGTAGGCTGTGCTGTGGGCGCTGCAGGATGTAGTCTGCCAGTTCCGGGTCCCGCAGTTCGATGTGCTTGAAGGCGACCTCGACGCTGCGGCTGTCCGGATAATCCAAAGCTGCTTGCTGGACCTGGGCTTTCGCGTAGTCCTGCAGGAACGAGTCCCATTTGGCGGCGAGTTGGCTATCCTGGACGGTGAGTTGGATTGGCATCTGTTGCATAGCGGGGAAGACCACCTAGCGCAAGACCGCCACCCGGAGGGGGGTGAAAGCACGGTCTTGAGACGCTTGCCAAAGGAGGGGGGTTTTAGGGCTTCACGCGAAGCGAAGGGGTATTGTCATCACCCGATTCTGCGTTGGCGTGGCTCATCGAGTGCTCGTCGTCGGCCCCGGCGCATTGGGCGTCATCATCGCCGTACGCCTGCAGAACGCTGGAAATCAAGTGGAAGTCGCGGCCCGCGACGCCAAGTCGGCGCGGGCGCTGCCGCCCCGCTGGGAGGCCATCGACGCATCCGGGGTCAGCCAGACCGCCGCGGTGGCCGTCGTCGCTTCGCCACGGAGCGCGGGCCCTTACGATGCCATCATCTTAGCGACGAAATGCGACGACGCGCCCCCGGCGCTTCAGAAGTGGCTGCAGACGTTGGCAAGCGACGGCGTCGTGGTGGCCCTGCAGAACGGCATCATCGGGGACCAACTGGCCCCCATGGCCGGGGATCGTCTCGTCGAGTGCACCGTCGCCTTCCCTGCCACCCTCCTGGGCCCCGGCCGCAGCGAGCAGACGGGTCCCGGGACATTCGTCCTCGGCCCTTGGCCTGACGGCCGGATGGCCGATGCCACTCCCCTGGACATCGCGGCCCGGCTCATGGCCGACGTGGCGCCGACACGGGCCCACCGCAACATGCGCGGCGTCAAGTGGACCAAGCTCTGCATGAACAGCGCCATCACCGGCCTGGGTGCCTTGACCGGCGGCACCCTGGGGGACATCGTGGACACACGAGAAGGCCGGAACGCCTTGCTTCACGTCATCACCGAAGGGTATCGGGCGGGTCAGGCCCACGGAGTGCAGTTCGAACGCATCAATGGCTTCCATCCTCAGATGGTCGCGGTCGGCAAGCCGGGCAGACTGGCCCTGGCACGGCGCCATGCCATCCTGCGGATCATCGGCCGCAAGTACCGGCGCCAGCGCAGCAGCAGTCTCCAGAGCCTCGACCGTGGACGTCGTACGGAGGTCCACCACCTCAATGGCGTCATTGTCCAGGCGGCGACAGAAATGGATCTGTCGGCGCCGGTCAACGGAGCCGTGGTGAAGATGGTCCAAGAGATCGAAGCGGGTACGCGCAAGCCCGAGATGGGCCACCTGGCGGCCTTGCCCTTCCGGTTTCACTGACGTCCCCGTCCCCTTCAAGTGCCGCGGGCCTCTCAGCGCGTTGTGGCGTTGGCCATCCAGCATCCTGTCCTGAAGCCCGATGCGGTGCAGTTCAGGGGCTACCAGGCCAACCTGGCACGGATCGCGGGCGAGAAGGACACCCTGGTGGTCCTCCCCACGGGAATGGGGAAGACCATTGTCGCCCTGCTCGTCATCGCGGATGCATGGAAGAACGGCGCACGGCGGATCCTTCTGATGGCCCCGACGCGGCCGCTGGTGGACCAGCATGCCGCCTTCCTGCAAGACGTCCTGAACGACGATTGGGGTGGCTCGGTGCACGCCTTGACGGGCAACGTGAGCCCGGACAAGCGGGCCGCAGCGTACCAGACGGAAGGCATCATCGTCGCCACGCCGCAGGTCATCCACAATGACCTCCTCGCGGACCGCGTCACGCCCCTTCCGGACTGGGTCGTGTATGACGAGTGCCACCGGGCCGTCGGAGACTACCCGTACGCATTCATCGGCGACACCCTGCGGGCCCGCGCCCGCGGCCACCGCCGCCTCGGCCTGACCGCCAGCCCCGGTCACGACGTGGAAAAGATCAACGAGGTGCGCCTGCACCTGGGACTGGACCACGTCGAGATCCGCACACCAGAGGACCCTGACGTCGCCAGCTACATCCAGGAGGTCGCCACGGAATGGGAGACGCTGCCGCTGCCGCCGTCCATGGACCGCGTCAGGCGCTTCCTGGACGAGGCGCTGCAGGAGCGCGTGAAGGCCCTGCGGGACATGAAGCTCCTGGACAAGGGCCGGGTCACCCGCCGCAGCCTCCTTGAGGTCGCCTCCAAGGCACAGCGGGCCATCAAGAACACCAGCAGCCCCGACCCCTCCTGGTTCCAGGCCCTGACCCTGCAGGCGCAGGCCATGAAGATCCAGCATGCGCTGGAGCAGGTGCAGACGCAGGGCGCCGCAGCGTTCGTCGCCTACATGGACCAGATGCGCAAGGACGCCGAAGGGCCCAAGGCGAGCAAGGCCAGCCGGGCCATGGTGGACGATCCGCGCGTCAACCAAGCCTACCACGTCGCCCGCTTCGACGACGCAGAGAACCCCAAGATGGGACGCGTCGAGACCCTGGTCCAAGAACAGGTCGCCAAGGATCCAGATAGCCGGGTCATCGTCTTCACCCACTACCGGACGACCTGCGAGCAGGTCGCAGCCAGGCTGGCCAAGGACCCCTCCCTGCGCCCCGTCGTGTTCGTCGGTCAAGGCAAGCGCAAGGGCTCCGAGGGCCTCACCCAGAAACAGCAGGGGGAGATCCTGCAGCGCTTCCGCGACGGTGAACACAACGTGCTCGTCGCCACCAGCGTCGCCGAGGAAGGCCTGGACATCCCCGCCACGGACCTCGTGGTCTTCTACGAGCCGATCCCTAGCGAGATCCGTAGCATCCAGCGCCGAGGACGAACTGGCCGCAACCGCGAAGGTCGCGTCGTCGTCCTGATGACCAAAGGCACTCCCGACGAAGCGGCCCACTGGAGCAGCAGGCGCAGGGAGCAGTCCATGATCCGTGAACTGCACGGCCTCAGGGCGCTCCTGTCCGGGACGGCTGCTGCTGCCCCCTCCAATCGCGGGCAGACGCGTCTGGATGCCATGCGACCGGCACCGGGCCATCAGCCCGCGTCCCCGACGGCCACGCCGACGCAGCGCTCCGGCTCGGGCACCGCGCCTCTCAGCAACGGCCCCATCATCGTCTGCGACCATCGGGAACAGCCCGGTGCCGTCGTGCGCCACCTGCATTCACTGGGGGCACGCATCGAGACCAGGACCCTAGAGGTTGCGGATTTCATCCTCAGCGACCGGGTCGCCGTCGAACGCAAGACGGCCGACGATTTCGTGGACAGCCTCATCGACGGACGCCTCTTCGACCAGATGAAGGGGCTCAAGGAATACCCGCGGCCGTTCTTGGTCATCGAAGGGGAGGGCCTGCACGGCCACCGAAACCTGAGCCCCGAAGCCATCATGGGCGCTGTCGCCAGCGTCACCGTGGACTACGGCATCCCAATCCTGCAGACCCGGGACAACATGGAGACCGCGCGTTTCCTGTTGGCGGTCGCCAAGCGCGAACAGGGCCGTGCGGGACGGCACGTCGCGGTGCGTGGTGCGCGGGCGACCCAGGACGACGACGGCATCTCCTTGGCGGCCTTGAGCAGTTTCCCCGGCATCTCGGAGGTGCGCGCCGCCGCGCTGCTACGGGCGTTCGGGACCCTGCAGGCGGTGCTGGTGGCGAGCGAGGACGAACTGGCCGCCATCGAGAACATCGGTCCCAAGACGGCCGCGGAACTTCGGCGCATCCTCGAGCGGGCCTACACCGGCTGAACGCCGCTTGCTTGGCGAAGGGTCATGTCACTTTGCAGCGTCGCGGCCCACGCACCGGGCGGGCCGGTCGCCACCACAACCCTTCTAACAGAGGGTCAAGTCGGCGGCTCTCGCCCCTGGGGGTCATTATCATGGCGGCTAAGATCGAAAACATCACTGGCGGACTCGAGATGCTCATCGAGGACACGAGCGTCCCCCGCAACATCCGCCGCGCGTCGGAAGAGATCAAGTCTCTGCTGACCGACCTAGGCGAGCCCATGGACGTCCGCAAATCCCGTGCCATCAGCACCTTGGACGACATGGCCAACGACCCCAACATCCCTCTGCACGGCCGCACGCTCGTGTGGAACATCATGTCCCAACTCGAGACGCTGTAAGCGTCGAAAGTCAAGCGCCTAGAATCCCTGCCCGGGCAGCTGCAGGCGCAGGGCCTTCCGTCCTCGCCGAGTCACGGCGTCGCACCCATCGGGCGTAGGCCTGGACCGGTCCTCGCGCCTCCTCCTAAGGGGGTCCTTGGTGCCCCGGGGGCACCGTAGCGGCGAGGACTGGTTGTGGAACGTGGATCGTGAATGTCGTGCCGTGGCCTTCCCCCTGGCTCTCGGCCTTGATCCATCCGCCATGCTGCTCCATGATGGTGCGGCAGATGTAGAGGCCCAGGCCGGAGCCCGGTTCGCTGATGGAGCCCTCCTCGTGGACCTGGACGAAAGGCTGGAACAGCCTCGTCAGATTCTCCTCGGAGATGCCCAGCCCATCATCCGTGATGCGTAGCGTCCAGTCACCGCCCTCGACCCGTGACTCCAGGAGGATGTGACCGCCTCTTGCAGTGAACTTCATGGCGTTGTCGATGATGTTGGCCAACACCTGACCGATCCGGCCGGCATCCAGATGGCACTTGCCGTCACCCACGGTCCGCAACTGGAGGTTGATGCCGCGTTCCTCTGCGACCGACGCGTACTCCTCGACGGCGCCATGTGCCAGGCCATGGGGACTGATCTCAGACGTCGCCACCTGGATCTGGCTAGAGCCGGCCCTAGATGCTGCCAACAGGTCATCGACCAGTCGCGCCAGGCGGTCAAGGTTACGGTGCATCACCTCGAGGGATGGTGCCACTTGGTCCCCGACCAGGCGCGTCATGATGGCCAGTTGGGCCCGGAGGGGCACCATCGGCGTGCGGAGCTCATGGGCGGCCAGGTTGATGAACCGCGCTTGGAAGCGGTTCATCTCCTCCAGGTGCGCGGCCCGCACCCGGTCTCCTTCGGCTTGTCGTTCTGTGTCGACCATGCTGAGCGCGATCGTGTGGGCGCGGCGTCGGCTACCATCGTACGCGTAGACGATGCCAGCGAACGCCACGCTCAGGCTGCCGCCAAGGATGGCCGAAAGCCATGGCGTGGCGCGCTCGGTGGTCGACGTGAGCCCGTCCGGCGCGCTGATGTGTGCTGTCCAGGTCCGGTCAGCGATCTGGATGGGCACGGCCACGGTAGGTAGTCGCCCGGCCCGCGCCACGCCGCCCGTGGCTGCCACGGTGCGTCCTTGGTCGTCGAGGATGTGGAATGTGGGCATCGCCGTGGTGCCCTCCAGGTCACTGACCGCGGCGGCCATGAGGTCAGAGATCCGGTGCACGGTCAGCACGACCCCGGAGGTCCCGGGTGCCTGCGCGGGTGCCAGGATGAGGATGCCCGGTGTGCCATCCTGCACCAATGTCACGGTCGCGGTCGCCGTCGGCTGCCCGGTCGCGAGCGTCTTGAACACCGCTTCGGCACGCAATGCATCGCCGGCAAGGTCGAGTCCGAACGCAGCATCGTTGGCCCCAGGTGGCTCGATGTACTCGACCACATAGTGCATCGGAACGGTGACGGCCGGGTGCACTGTGAAGTTCGCGGCCAAAGCCGGAGAAGGGCGTTCCCCGGCCCGGATGCGTTGTTCATAGGCTTCGATGTGGGCGTCCGGCACCTCGCGTGCGAACTCGACGGCCAGGACCCCCGGCACCATCGTCCAGTTCAGCTTGCTCGTGAAGGTCACGAACTCGTCTGCATCCACGTCATTGCTGCCGGCGTAGAACGCCGACAACGCGAGCAGACGGTCCTCGTGATTGGCGACGACGCCTTGCCATGCTTTCGTCACGGCTTCTATGTGGGCATCGAAGCGGGCCTGTTCGGAAGCCTCTTGCTGCCCCTGGACCGGCCCCGTGGCCAGACCTGCGGCCAGCATCAGGGGAAGAAGGGCGATGATGACCGGGGTGAGGCGGAGTGCCCGCCTGCCGGCCCCCGCGCCGGCAGCATCGGCCTGGCGCATCGCGAGCCTGCCCGCGGACAGGATCATCGCCGACATGGCCAGGAAGATCAGGAACACCTGCAGCATGAGCAACGAGGCGTTCTCCCCGCCGATGAACAAAGGGCCGCTGCGGCCGACGGTCGCCCAGACGGCGACGACCCCCATGATGAAGACCGGTACCGCGTGGCCGTCGGCGCCAGGCGCGACGATGGCGGTGATCACGGGCACCATCAGAAGCAGCAGTAGCCAGGGGTGGGATGCGGCCGGCATCATGGGGGCGAAGACGATGCCTGCCACAGCGATGGACACCATCAGGACCAGCGTGCGGGACGCCAGGAAGCGCGACCAGGTGCCGGCCCGCCAGGTGCGGGCCAGCAACAACAAGACAGGCACCACGACCATCGCGCCCCCGAGGTCTCCGAGCCACCACGTGACCCAGATCGCTGCAGCATCCGCCGCGGGCGCCAGGCCGAACGCCACGAGCGTCCGTACGCCTACCGTGGCGCTCAGGGACGCTGCCAGGGTCGCGCCGCCCACGAACCAAGCGATGGTCGTCGCCCTGTCGAAGACGTGCTCGCCCTGCCCCCACCGGAGGACGACGAACGCCCCCACCAGGCCTTCCAGACCATTGCCAAGGCCGATGATGATCGAGGGCGCCAGGGGCGTCCCATTGGACCAGTTGATGAGCCATGCGCCGATGGCGAACACAGGCCAGAACCTCACACCGACGACCACCAGCGCCGCGATCGCCACCCCCGTCGGGGGCCACACTGGGCTGGCGGACGCATGGACGAAGGCCAGGGCCAGTCCCAGCTTTCCAGCTGCGAAGTAGAGCGCCCCGAACAGCAGCACGAGCAGCCATCGGGCGGGGCGGGCACCGTCGACGGCCATGGTATGCAAACGACGTCGGGCTTTAACGAGCCTGCGAACGTCCTCCGGTCCCTTTCCGGGCCTTGAAATACCCAGCCAAGGTCCCCAACTCCCCATGGGGATTGGCGTCATCTACGGCACTACGTCGGGCACTTCTTTCGACGTGGCCGTCAGCGGTACCGTGAGCCGCCTGGACTACCTGGCCGTGGTCCACGAAGGCCACACGGTGCTCTGTCAGGTAGAGAATGTGACCCGCAAGGGTGCATTGAGCTACGATGAGGCCATGCAAGGCGATCAGGCCGACAAGGGGGAGGAAGATCGTCTCAGCGCCAGCGTCGACGTCGTAGGCTACATCGACGAAGGAGGCCGGGTGCAGACCCCGCGAACGCCGTTCCGGCCAGGCCAGGACGTCGACATCGCCGAACCCGACCTGGTCCTCAAGGTCCTGGGCCTGGAATCGGCCAAGGATGGTGCCAACATCGGCCGCGTCGCAGGCACCGACATCCCCGTGCGCCTCAGCATGAACATGCTGGCGCAGAAGCACGTCAGTGTCCTCGCCAAGACCGGCGCGGGCAAGTCATACACTGTCGGCGTCCTGCTGGAGGAGTTCCTCCAAGCAGGCGTTCCCCTCGTCATCCTGGATCCGCACGGCGAATACGGCAGCCTCCGGCACGCCAACCTCGACGAGGGGGACGTGAAGACCATGGCCGACTTCGGCATCAAACCCAGGTCGTTCGACAAACAGGTGGTCGAGTACGCCATGGACACCGGGCTGAACCCGGACGCAGAACGCTTGCGCCTGGAGGGCATCAATCTGGAGGGCCACGAACTGGTGGACCTCATGGGCGGCCGTCTCAGCGGCGGGCAGGTCGGCCTGCTGTACCAGGCGATCAAGGAGGTGAAGGACCACATGCCGAGCTACACCCTGCAGGACATCATGGATGCCGTGCAGCAGAACAAGAGCTCGGCCAAGTGGAACGTCATCAACGCACTGGAAGCCCTGGAGGGCACCGGCGTCTTCCACATCCGCGGCACCCCGATCAAGGACCTGGTGAAGCCGAAGCAGTGCATGATCCTCAACCTGAAGGGCATCGCCCCAGACGTCCAGGAAGTGGCCGTGACGCGGTTGATCGGCATGCTCTGGGAGGCTCGCAAGCGTGGCGAGGTGCCTCCGTTCATCTTGGTCTGCGAAGAGGCCCACAATTTCTGCCCAGAACGTGGCGTTGGCAACGCCATCAGCGGCCCGATCATCCGCACGGTCGCCAGTGAAGGGCGGAAGTTCGGCATGGGGCTCGTCATCGTGTCCCAGCGGCCTGCCAAGATCGACAAGAACGTCTTGAGCCAGTGCAACACGCAACTGGTGCTGAAGGTGACGAACCCGAACGATCTGAAGGCCATCGTCAGCAGCGTCGAGGGCATCACCAGCAAGACCAGCGACGAGGTCCAGCGGCTTCCGATCGGTACAGCCCTGATCGCGGGAGGCGGGCTCACGCAGCCGGTCTTCGTGCGCATCCGGCCTCGGCTGACCCGCCATGGCGGTAGTAGCATCGATGTCGTGGGTGGTCCCAAGCACGTCCAGCCCCCGCCCAAGGCCCCGGCGGCCGCCAAAAGCCGCTTCAAACGCCCACTCGATATAATTCGTGACGACTCGCTGGATGGCGAATCAGTCATCGAAGTGCAGAATGCGTCTCGCCTGCGCATGGCAGCACCCGAACCGGAACCGGCCGCTGCCCCGACAGCCCCAGCACCGCGCCGCCTGGCCCGCGCATCAGACTCTGGGGGCGCAGAGCCCGCGATCCCGGCCGAGAGCCACCAGGCCTCCCGAGAGCCACCAGTCGCCCCGATGCGGCGGCGAGAGCCTGACCCGGTCACGGAGGCGACCCGGCGCGTCGATACGGCCCGGGCGGCGCAGACGCCGACCCAACCCACAGCACCTGCGCCAGCCTCGCCTCCGACACCTGAACCCGCCGCGGCCCCCAAGTGGAAGAAATCCGATGCTGCTGGCATCCAGCGCGTGGCCCAGCGAGTGGGCCTTGTGGAAGGACGCAGCCCCGAGGACACCATCGCGTTCATCCAGCGCTTGGCCATCCAGAACGGCCGCAACCCCGACATGCGGGTCGGCCTGTATGCGGAAATCGCGCGCAACGTCTGTCACGACGAGACGCCTGCCTGCATCCGATGCCCGCTGGCAGATTCCTGCCAGTTCCATCAGCGCCTGCAGACCGAACGGCGGAAGAACCGCAGCGGCATCCGTCGCCTGTGGAATCGCTGAAGGAGATCACGGACGCCAAGATCGAGAAGTACCTCGACACCACGAGGCGCGCGTTCGAGAAGGTCACGATCGTGGCGCCGCCGAAATCCTTCGCCGCCAAGATCGCGGCCAACTTCCTCGACATGGCTGAGCGCTACTTCGCCGACGCGCAACACTTCCACGGTCTGGGCGACCACGTCAATGCCTTCGCCCAGGTCAACTATGCCCATGGCTGGCTCGACGCAGGCGCCCGCCTGGGCGTCTTTGACGTCGGCCAAGATGACGTGCTCTTCACCCTCCTCGATTAGTCCCCCCTAGCCGGCACACAGAACCCGATTGTGCGCCAATACGGAATGATTCGCGCGTTCGCGTGTTGTCATGAAACCATGGCATTCTCGCGTTTTTCCACGCGCAGCCGAGCTTCATTTGCGACTCCTTAAATACCTGCCAAGCCCGTCTTCGGTTCCCGCACCAGATGGTTGGGAGGCCGGACGGCGCGGGCATACGCAACTGGGAGGAAACCACATGTACAGCTTCTGCTGGATCCGTGTGGTCACCGACGACTGGGAGTATACAGAGCGCGTCGCGTGACCCTGAGAATGAATTGCATCCCATCCTCTTCCCCCTCTATCCCCGAAGCCTCCATGTTGCGTGCCCTGTTGGGCTCTTTGTGTATCCGTTCGAGTCTAGGCTCCAATGGTGGGTCCGTGGGCGGCCTGCCCACCTGATAGCGGCCCTTGAGCGCGACCGCTCGCTCGCAGCAGGACCCTACAAAGGAGAGATCGCCACCGGCCTCGTGCGTATCCGCCGATGGATGGTCGTTCGCGTGGTGATGCTCATCGGCTTGTCTATGGGTGTGATCTCCAGCATCCTCTCCATCTTGCTGCGCAGCATCCCACGGATGGCCGAGGTGCAAGCAGGACTGAGCCTCCTTGTGCAGATCAGCACCGCCCTGGCAGGTCTCTTCACACTGGGGTATCTGTTGTCAAACCGTACGCTGTCGCAGCTCGAGATCGACGTTCTGCTGCTCCTGCAGCTCAACCGCAAGGACAAACAGGGGTAGCTGAATAATCCGCGTTGGCTGATGCGCAGCGAATATTCGCGCGAGACGCACACCGCCCGAACCCGGTATATAAAGGGCAGTGCAACACAGCGTTGAGGGCGTTTGATGTTCGGTAGTCCGAACCTCAAACGGCTAGGGCTGGGTAACAGATCGTGGGGCTGCCAGCAAACCCGAAAAAACCGAGGGGAAATGGCACTTTGCCCCTGAATGGCCCCCTGGAGGGCACCCCCCACGGGCCTTCGGGCAGACATTGACCAACAATCAGCCTGAAGGTGCCAGCGAAACCAGGGATCGGGGAGGCGCCTGTATTGTACGGAACTGTACAATTGCCCCAACCTAAGGAAAACAAGCGAATATTCACTCACACTGCGTGGCCGGCGAATAATCGCAGCTATGCTGGAACAGGGTTCTGGCCGCCGAGCCGCGTCAAAAAATACAGCCTCTTCTTGGGGCTGGTCTCCCGGATGCGTGCCTGCACGGCATCGAAGCGCTTGGGGGCGATGATGGGTGCATGGGCATCGAGCTGCAGATGATCTTCCCATTGCAGGGCGCCAGCATAGGTCGGATTGGTGAGGATGTGCGTGACATTCCAGACCGTCCAGAACGTCTGCCGTCTGGTCGACACCCCTTCCTGGTTGAGCCAGTCTGCGATGCGCTGCTTGCCCTCTCCGGCCAAGAAGCGCTCAAAGGCGCCCTGGACCCATTTCTGCTCGTCCTCGACGATCTGGAGGCCTCCCTCGCCATCGTAGCGATAGCCGAAGGGTGCTGGCTTTCCGAGGCTGCCGCCAGAAGTCTTGGCCTTCTGTTCCATGCCGACAAACACCCGCTCACCGATCTGCTCGGATTCCAACTGGGCGATGCGCTGGATGATGTCCATGACGAACCGCCCCATGGCAGTGGCGGTGTCCAGGCTCTCAGTGACGCTGGCGAAGCCCTTGTTGTCCTTGGTGAGCTGGTCCATCATCGCCATGAAGTTGCGGCTGTTGCGATGGATGCGATCCATCTTCATGACCAGCAACGTGTCCCATTGCTCGCGCTCGGCCAGCATCTTCGTGTAGGCGGGCCGGCGCGTCGTCCGACCGCTGTGGCCTTCGTCGACGTACTCGCCAGTGATCTGCCAGTCCTGGGCGCGTGCATACAACCGCAGGCGTTCCAATTGGGCGTCCAGGCTGAAGCCTTCCTTGGCCTGATCCTCGGTCGAGACACGCGTGTACAATGCGACGCGGGTCAACGTCGAGAAGCAGTCCAGGTGCGTACTTGACCCCCTCGGTTTCACGTGCAGATTCCGGCGTGCGTGCGCTAATACGTGAATTCATTGGGGTAGCCACGCGTTGCGCAAATAGTCGCGCGCACAAAACACACGCCCGCGCCGGATTGCCAATCGAGCCAATATTTGCGTATGCGCCGCAATATGCGACTATTCGCCAGTCAATGGAAATGCTGCTGCATGCGGCTCTCGCCATCATCCCGTTTGCGGAACGCCAAGAAATGAGCCGCCGCATGTTCCAAGACCCACGCCTTGACGGCCGCCATGTCGACAGGGGCCCCCTCGGCCACCATGTTGGTCATCACCGCGGCACCCAAGCCGCAAGGATCGATGCGCTCGAACTCCTTGGGCTCCAACGTGACGTTGAGGGCGATGCCGTGGAAGCTCACCCAGTCCTTGATCGCGATGCCGATGCTGGCGATCTTCTTGTCGGTGGCCACGGTCCAGACGCCAGGGTAGTCTTCCTTGGTGACCGAGTCGATGCCGAAGTGTGTCAGGCAGTCATGGAGGAACTGCTCCAAGTGGCGGACCCAAGCACGCACGTCCCGGTTCCCCTCGCCCAAGTGCACGATGGGATAGACAACGAGTTGCCCCGGGCCGTGGTAGGTCGCTTTGCCGCCGCGCTCGATCTTGTAGACGGGCAGGGTCTTGTCAAAGACCTCGCCGTCCTCGCCGCGACGGCCCAGCGTGGCCACCGGCGGGTGTTCGACGACCAGCACGGTGTTGTCTGCGTCAGCCACCCGCAAGCGACCCCAGATGGAGCGCTGGAGCTCGAGGCATTCGCCGTACTCCATGACGCCCAGATCGCGGACCTCCACGGGCCGTCCAGAAAGCCCCCCGTGAAGAGCATTGAGGTCGGCGCCGCGCGCCAGGTCCTAGTCGGAGATCCCTTGGGGCTTCGGGGCCCCCACGCCGCGGCGTGGACGGGCATCGGGGCCGGGCGAGGGCCGACCCGCTGCTGCCTGGGCTTGCTACGCCGCCCGTTGCTGTAGGATCGTGGCCAGGTACGCCGCGTAGAGCACCAACAGCATGACGCCGCGTCGACGCTCGATGAAGCCGAGGCGCGGAGGGTATGTGATGGCGACCGCCAAGAGGCCGAAGACCAGGGTGATCGCCACCTCGCGCCAGGGGACGATGATGGGGTGGATCGTCGCCGCCACGCCGATGATGAGCACGCCGTTGAAGATGTTGCTTCCTAGGATCGTCCCCAGCCCCACTTCGTCATGCCCCCGGATTTTGGCGAGCATGGTCGTCGCGAGCTCCGGCACTGACGTGCCGACGGCCACGATGGTGGCACCGACGATGAATTCGTCGATGCCGAATGCCAGGGCGATGCCCCGAGCTCCGGTCACCACCAGGTTGCCGGCCGCGATGAGAAGGCCAAGGCCTGCGATGCAGTAGAGGACGACGCGCCAGCGTCGGGGGAGGCCGAGCACCTGGTCGGCGGCACTGCGCTGCCGACGTGCGTCCACGATGGATGCCGCAAGCCAAGCGATGAACATGCCCAGCATCAACACGCCGTCGACCCGGGAAAGCACGCCATCAAGGAACAGCAGCCCAGTGATGATCGGGATGATGATCGCCACGGGAAAGTCGCGTTTCACGGTGGCGCGCGGACTCTGGATGCCGGAGATGGTCAACGCCAGGCCCAGTAGGAGGGCGACATTGACGATGTTGCTTCCAAGGGCATCACCCAAGGCAATCTGGGGTTTCCCTGCCGCGGCCGCATTGATGGCGACGGACATCTCTGGGCTGGAGGTGGCGAACCCGGCCACCGTCGCCCCGATGATGCCCGGGGAGACCCGCGCCCAGCTCGCCAAACCGACCGCGCCCCGGACAAAGAGTTCGCCCCCGAGGCCAGCACAGATGATGCCGATGATCAGCGCCGCATACTCGTTCATGTCCACCCCCGTGGTGCAAGGCATGGTCCCGTGGCCTCACCACACCTTGCCGGGTCCATCCGGCACATGGCTACGAGGATACCCCTAGCCGGCGTCGGGTCTCTTTGCGCCCGCGATGGATATGCTTGGCGGCAAGGCGTGGGTTGAAGCGCAGGATCTCGTTCTCAAGGGCTGGCTCCGGCGCGTGGAACGTGATGGTGGCCTTCTGCAGATGCCGCGGATGGCGCTTGGGCAATTGCATACGGAGTTGCAAGGCATCCCATTCGGCGTGTTGTCGGCCGTGCCAGACGATGTCGCTCTGACGGCGCAGGATCTGCCGGATGGTGCGTGGCAAGGGTTCTGGGTGTGGCTCGAGGGGGTCGTGCAGCAGGACGTGGACCTCCGTGGCACCTGCTTCGAGGGCATGGCGCAGCGGCAGGGCG